>NZ_JARKMU010000004.1:0-420223 GCF_037625995.1 Aminobacter sp. Piv2-1 | reverse complement strand
GTAGGGCAGAAGATGCTCGGTCGGAATGCCGATCTTCGCCCCGATCTCCTGGATCGGCTTCTTCTTGGCGCCGCGCGCGATCTCGATGTCGGTCTTGAATTCGGCCATGACTCTCTTCCCTTGGCGCGCGCTACCGATCCCGAGGCGATTGCCTCGGGCTCCACTCCGGACTCGACGTCCGGACAGTTCGTACAGCGGATACTCCCTACCGGATTGCATAACAGCTGCGGTCAGCCGAGTCAACCTTAATGCAAGAAACTTTCATTTAGAGAAAGATTAGGTCGACCGATGGAAATGCCGATGGCCGGGACGATCCCGGCCATCCGGACACCATGGGCCCAACGGAACCCGAGCTTCAGGCTTCGGTGCGGGCCTTGCGCAACTGGGCGAGCGATGCCGTCGGGCGCAGCAGCGACAGCGTCAGCCGCTCGACGCAGATGGGCATCACGAGCTTGGCTCCGTCGGCATAGAGCGAACCGCCCGACGCGCGGAACGAGCCCTTGTCGACGATGGTTTCAAGCACGTCGCGCGTCCTCAGCGGCAACAGGTCGGTGCAGGCGCTCATGCGGGCAAAGATGTGGCTGATGGGAACGTTGTAGCCGTCCACCGCTACGAGCGGCTCCTCGTTTCCTTCCTTCCATTCCTCAAGCGCCTCGAGCGCTTCGTGGAAGGCATTGTGCAGGGTGATGGGGGCATGGCCCTCATAGAGCTCCGGCAGCACTTTCTGCATGTCGATGTCCCTCTTCAACGGCGGTTGGTTCGTGCTGCGGCGTGGCGGATTGCGGTATCGGACCTCACTTTCATGCGCCTCCCATATTTGCATAACAGGCAACATCGTTGCACATGAGTTAAGTTGCGTCCACTGGAAAACACCCTGGATCAACGCGTTGGAAGACACTGTTTTGCCGCCGGCGAGGGGTAGTGCGCACAGGCCCCGTCGATCATCGTTCGGCCAATCGCGGCACCACCCGAACGAATAGGAAATCTACCCGTCCGGGCGTTTTCAAAGCCGCGCAAAGCCTGTCTGCTTCACCTCGGGAAAACAGCATTCCGGAGAAGCGGCTCGTCCAGGGCCGGCCCGGACCAACACCAGATGAACGGGGTGTCGCTTTGGAGGAGAGCAGGCCACTCAGTTTCCGCGAGGACGTCCGCAGCCTGCTGTTCAGGCTGCTTGTCTCCGTGGTCAGCGAGCGCGAACCGGGCGTAGCCGATGTCCTTACCGGCCGCCTGAACCTCGATGCGCTCGCCTCGGCGCAGCGCATTGCGGCGCTGCAGGCGACCGGCATCTGGTTCCAGCTCGCGGCAATCGCCAACGAGCTGCTCGCCATGCGTTCGCGCCGCGAGCTAGAGCAGATGGGCGGCGCTGACCACGTGATCGGGTCCTTCTCCAACGTGCTCGGCGAGATCGCCGCCGCCGGCTACCCGGCCGAGGACATCCAGGCTACCCTCGACGCACTGAGCGTCGGGCCGACGATGACTGCGCATCCGACCGAGGCCAAGCGCGTCACCGTTCTCGAAATCCACCGTCGAATCTACCGCAAGCTCACCGAGCTCGAGCAGCAGCGCTGGTCGCCGCGCGAGCGCGAGCAGCTGATCGACGACCTCAAGAGCGAGATCGAGATCCTCTGGATGTCGGGCGAGCTGCGCCTCGAGCGCCCCTCGGTCGAGCGCGAGATCGCCTGGGGCCTGCACTTTTTCCGCGAAGTGATCTTCGAAGCCACGCCCAAGCTCTATGACGCGGTCGAGGACGCGCTGGCGCGGCACTATCCGGAATATGACGTCAAGGTGCCGTCCTTCATGCGCTATGCGTCGTGGATCGGCGGCGACCGGGACGGCAACCCCAACGTGACTGCCAAGATCACCGCCTATGCGCTGACCGAATGCCGCCAGGCGATCGTCGGCTGGTATATCGGCCAAGTTCGCCGGCTGATCACCGTGCTCAGTGTCAGCGCCAATGTCGTCGACATCCCCGAGGACTTCTCCAAGGCGCTGGCGCGGGCATTGCACCGCACCCACGCCGCCTCTGAGATCGTCGGGCGCAATCCCGACGAGCCGCTGCGCCAGTTCGCTGCCGCGATGCTGGAGAGGCTGCTGGCCATGCGCGGCGAGGCATCGGCCAAGCCCTACGCACGGGCCGAGGCCTTCAAGGCGGACCTGCGCGACCTCGAGAACGTGCTCGGCAGCATCGGCGGCACCCTGGTGGCGCGTCGTTTCGTGCGGCCGCTACGCCAGCAGCTCGAGAGCTTCGGCTTCCGCACCGTTTCGCTCGACATCCGGCAGAACTCGACGGTCGTCAACCGCGTGCTGGGCGAGCTGTTCAAGGCAACCGACGGCGATGGCGCTGCAACACCCGACACGCCGCAATGGACTACCCGCATCCGCGCCGCCCTGCATTCGGGCGAGCAGCTGGAGATCGACCGCCAGGCGCTGTCTGAGGAGGCGCGCGAGCTGCTCGACCTGTTCGATGTCATCCGAGACACTTCGGCCGGCATGAACGGCGGCGCGGTCGGCGCCTTCATCCTTTCCATGACGCGGTCGAGCGACGACCTGCTCGCCGTCTACCTCCTGGCGCAATATTCGGGGCTGGCGACCGCGCTCGACGGCAGCGGCACCATCGGCCTGCGCGTCGTGCCGCTGTTCGAGACCATCGCCGACCTGCGGGCCGCGCCCGACATCCTCGACCAGCTGCTCGGCGTGTCCATCGTCCGCCGCTCGGTGCGTGACTTCGGCAATCGCCAGGAGGTCATGCTCGGCTATTCCGATAGCAACAAGGACGGCGGCTTCCTCGCCTCCAACTGGGAGCTCAACAAGGCGCAGCGGCGCATCACCGCGCTCGCCGAGAAGCGCAAGGTGAAGATCAGCTTCTTCCATGGCCGCGGCGGCTCGGTCAGCCGCGGTGGTGCGCCGACAGGCCGGGCGATCGCCGCCCAGCCGGCGGGCACCATCGGCGGCGCCATGCGCGTCACCGAGCAGGGCGAGGTGGTGTCGTCGAAATTCGCCAACCGCGGCACCGGCCTCTACCAGCTGGAGATCCTGGCCGCGAGCGTGTTTGCCCATTCGGTCAAGTCGCAGAACGAAGCCGAACTCAAGGACAATCCCGAGTTCAGCGAGGCGCTGGAAGCGCTGACCGGCATGTCGCAGGCGTCCTACTCGGGCCTGATCAACGAGCCGGGCTTCATCGACTACTTCAACCAGGCGAGCCCGGTCGAGGAGCTGTCGCTGCTCAAGATCGGCTCGCGCCCGGCACGACGCTTCGGCGCCCGCGACATCTCCGACCTGCGCGCCATCCCGTGGGTCTTCGCCTGGAGCCAGAACCGGCACCTTCTGACCAACTGGTACGGCATCGGCAGCGCGCTGAACTCCTTCGTCAACGTGCGCGGCGAGACCGGACTCGACCTGTTGCGGCAGATGTTCGAGCGCTCGCGCTTCTTCCGCCTCGTCGTCGACGAGGTCGACAAGGGCCTCTACCAGACCGACATGGACATCGGCCGCCTCTATGCCGGACTTGTGCAGGACCGCGAGACCGGCGAGCGCATCTACCGCAAGATCGCCGCCGAATATGCGCTGACCCGCAAGATGATCTCCGAGGTCAATGGCGGCCTGAAGCTCTCGGAGCGCTTCCCGGCCTTCAAGCGCCATTTCGACCGCATCCGCCCGCAGATGGACTCGATCCACCGGCTGCAGGTGCAGCTGCTGCGCGAGGTGCGCAGCCAGGACGGCGCCACGGCCAAGCCCAAGCGCGCAGTCAACGCGCTGCTGCTTTCCATCAACTGCATTTCCGCCGGCCTCGGCTGGACCGGATGACCACGAATTTCAGGCGCCCATTCGCGCCATCAGGAGGAGCCAAATGAACATCCCCACCAGACCCGGCATCGGCAGCCCGCGCAATTTCTTCCGCACGGGCCTGGCCCAGGCCGACCCCGCCGTCAGCGACTCGATCAACCGCGAACTCAACCGTCAGCGCGACGAGATCGAGCTGATCGCCTCGGAGAACATCGTCTCCAAGGCGGTGCTCGAAGCGCAGGGCTCGGTGCTGACCAACAAATATGCCGAGGGCTATCCCGGCCGCCGCTACTATGGCGGCTGCCAGTATGTCGACGAGGTCGAGGATCTCGCCCGCGAACGCGCCAAGGCGATGTTCAACTGCAGCTTCGCCAACGTGCAGCCGAACTCCGGCAGCCAGGCCAACCAGTCGGTGTTCATGGCGCTGATGCAGCCGGGCGACACCTTCCTCGGCCTCAACCTCGCCGCCGGCGGACATCTCACCCACGGCGCGCCGGTCAACCAGTCGGGCAAGTGGTTCAATGTCGTGTCCTACGGCGTGCGCACCGACACCCACCGCATCGACCTGGACGAGGTGCGCGACCTCGCCAAGAAGCACCAGCCGAAGGTGATCCTCGCCGGCGGCTCGGCCTATCCGCGCATCATCGACTTCAAGGCTTTCCGCGAGATCGCCGACGAGGTCGGCGCCAAGCTCTTCGTCGACATGGCGCACTTTGCCGGCCTGGTTGCCGGCGGCGTGCACCCCAACCCGCTCGACCATGCCCATGTCGTGACCACCACCACGCACAAGACCCTGCGCGGCCCGCGCGGCGGCATGGTGCTATCCAACGACGAGGAGATCGGCAAGAAGATCAACTCGGCGGTGTTCCCGGGCCTCCAGGGCGGACCGCTGATGCACGTCATCGCCGCCAAGGCTGTCGCCTTCGGCGAGGCGCTGACGCCTGACTTCAAGATCTATGCCGCCAATGTCGTCGCCAACGCCAAGGTACTGGCCGAAACGCTGCAGGAGGGCGGCGTCGACATCGTCTCGGGCGGCACCGACACGCATCTGATGCTGGTCGACCTCAGGCGCAAGAACCTGACAGGCAAGGCTGTGGAAGCATCGCTCGGTCGCGCCCACATCACCTGCAACAAGAACGGCATCCCGTTCGATCCGCAGGGGCCAATGGTCACTTCGGGCGTCCGCCTCGGCACGCCGGCCTGCACCACGCGCGGCTTCCTGGCCGACGAGTTCCGCCAAGTCGGCCGCCTGACGATGAGCGTCATCGACGGGCTGGCGGCCAATGGCGAGGCCGCAAACACGGCAATCGAGTCGGCCGTGCGCGAGGAAGTGCACGATCTGGCCGCGAAATTCCGAATCTACGACTGATTTGTGTCGCTGGAGCGCGGGCGCAAGCCCGCGTTCTCAAGTGGAATGCGCCAGGCACGAACTCGATGGCGAGCCCATGGCGCAAAACAAGAAGCTCAAGGTTCTGATCGCCGAGCGCAACCCGCTGGTGATCTCGGCCCTCCGCGACCTTCTGGATCGCGACGAACGCTTCGCCTTTGCCGAGGGCGTACAGTCAGGCGAAGCCTTCGTCCAAGCCGTGGCCGACGGAGAGCTGGCCTTCGACGTCACCATTGTCGGCTGGAAGCTGTCCGACATGGACGCCGCCGACGTGCTGGCCGAGCTGCAGCGCCGCCAGCTAGCCGCCCGCATCGTCATCTTCTCCAACGACCACGACATCGGCATCCTGAAGCAATGCGTGCGGCTCGGGGCGCAAGGCTACTGCTACCAGTTCGACGATCCCTGCATATTGTTCGACACGCTTTTGGCCGTCGCCAACGGCCGCATCTGCATCCCCTATGTCGACGTCGCCAAGATCAACGAGACGCCGCTGTCGCGGCTGACCGTGCGCGAGCTGGAACTCCTGGCCGTGCTCGCCGACGGCTGGACCAATCTGCAGATTGCCACCCGCACGGGGATCTCGGAGAACACGGTGAAGTACCACCTCAAGAATCTCTACGACAAGCTGGGAGTCCGCAACCGCGCCATGGCGGTGGCGCTCTATGCCAGCGAGAAGAAACGCGGGCCGCAGCTCAACGCGAGATAGTTCAGGGCGTGGCGAGCGCGGCCTTTTCGTCGGCTTCCGAGAGTGGTGCGCCGGCGCCTATCGCCGCCAGGAAGGCATCGACCGTCTCTACCGCACCGGCCGGCGCATAGTCCGGACCGCTCGCGGCCGCAACCGCGACCGCAAGCCGGACCGACCAGCTCTGTTCCGCCCGGCACGCCACCGTCACGGTGGTCCCGCCCGCCGCCTCGGCCAGCTCGAACTCGCGGCAGAGCGCGCCGGAGCCGTCGCGGAAGCTCGAAACCAGCTTGACCGACCCGCCAGCGACCGACGACTGCGAGCCCGACGGCGCGGCGGCGAGTACCCTGAGCATCGCCGGATCGGCGACGGCGGCGAAGGCGAGGGACGGCTGCGGCGCGTTCGCCTGGCCTGCAAGATAGCCGCCGAGGCCGAACACCGCCGCCGCCAGCGACGCCGCCAGGGGTAGCGTCCAGCTCGAACGAACCAGCCGAGCCGCCGGGCGGAAGGCGATGACGTTGTCTTCCCGTGCAGGCGCGGTCTCAAACGCTCGCTTTTCCTCGATCATCTTCTCCACCGCGCGCGTCAGCGCTTCCGGAACGGCCTCGTCGATGAGCGGCTTCAGCGCCGCCGCGGCCTGGGCGCGGCTTTCGATGAAGTTCGCCACCCGCATCACCAGCTCGTCGTCGGTCTCCATGGCCGCCTCGACGCGCGCGGACGTCTCGGCGTCCAGCTCGCCGTCGGCGAAGGCCATCAATGTCTCGTCGTCGAAGTTGTGGCTGCTCATGGATTTCGCCCTTTTGCGGGTGAACGGTCGACCGCGGGGTTTATTCCGGCTGCTTCCGCGAGATTCTTGCGGGCGCGGGCAAGCCGGCTCATCACCGTGCCGATGGGAATGGCCAGAACCTCGGCGGCCTCCTTGTAGGACAGATCCTCGACGCATACGAGCAGCAGCACCTCGCGGTGCTCGTCGGGCAGTTCGTCGATGGCTTCTGCAACACTCTTCAGCGTCAGCCGGGCTTCGGCCTCACGCTCGCCGGTGTCACCGGCAATGTCGTGGCTTTCGGTGATGTCTTCGGTCGGTCCCGCAGTCTTTGCCCGGCGGACGTGGTCGATCCAGAGGTTGCGCAGGATGCGGAACATCCAGGCATCGAAACGCGTACCGGGCTCGAACTGGTCCTGGCCGGCAAGTGCGCGCTCGCAGGCAGCCTGCACCAGATCGTCGGCGAGATCGCGCGAGCGGCACAACGATATGGCGAAGCGGCGCAGATTGGGCAGGAAGGCAACCAGCCGGTCGCTCACCTGAACATCGTCACCTTTCATGCGGCCCTGTCCTGATCGTCTGGGGAATAGATTGGACCTCCGTCCGTTACCCCAAAATGCACAAATGCAGTCGAAATGATATGGGTTGTCGTAAGTCTTATGTGGAGCGCTAACAATTGCATTGCCGCCACCTGTGCGGATAAGGAGCCGACCATGCCCGCACAAGTTTCGAACGGCCTGATCGCGGCCCTGATTTCTGTCCTGCTTGCGACCTTCGGCGCGCCGATCGATGGCCCCTGGCAAGGGTCCGTCCTGGGCGTCGGCCAGGCATCGGCCGATGACGACGATGGTGACGATAGCGACGACGACGATGACAGCGGCAGCGACCCATCCGACAGGACAGGGCCTTCGGCCGGGAACGGCGGCAATCCGCTGACCATCTTCCGGCGTCAGGCGATTCGCCCGCAGCCCCGACCCGTACCGCAGCGCCAACTGCCGCGGCACGTGCCACGGGAGATCGTTGCGCTCGGCCTCGACAAGGCGGCCGAGGACAGGCTGGTGGCTGAGGGCTACGAGGTGCGCGAGCGCGTGGCGCTGGCGACCGAGGGCGGCGCCGGCCTCGTCAGGCTCGGCATACCCCGCGGCGTAAGCCTGGAGGCGGCACGGGCGCGTGCGGCCACGCTGGCGCAGGGTGCGGTGGTCGACATGAACCACTATTATCGACCCGAACAGGCTGGCGCCGAACCCTGCAGCGAGGGGCTCTGCCTCGCGCGGGAAGTGGTCGGCTGGCCGCCGGTGGAAACGCTGGCCGATCAATGCACGGTCGGAGGCCGGATCGGCCTCATCGACACGGCCATCAATGGCGACCACCTCGCCTTCGCCGGCGGACGGGTCGAGACGATCCGGATCGGCCAGGGCAACCTTCCCGCTTCGGGGCGCCAGCACGGTACGGCCGTCGCTGCCCTGCTCGTCGGCTCCAGGGAGAGCCGCACGCCAGGGCTTCTGCCGGGCAGCGAGCTGATCGCCGTTGACGCGTTCCATCGCGGCGAGGGCAATGACGACAGGTCGGCGGTCTACGACCTGGTGCGCGCAATCGACATCCTCGCGTCGCGCGGCGTCAAGGTGATCAACATGAGCCTCACCGGACCGGCCAACCCGCTGCTGGAGCGAACCGTGCAGCGGGCCAACCAGCGCGACATACTCATGGTCGCGGCGGCCGGCAACGACGGCCCACGCGCGGCGCCCCTCTATCCCGCCGCCTATGACGGGGTGATCGCGGTGACGGCGATCGACCGGAGCAAGAACGCTTACAGGCGCGCCGGCTCGGGCGCGCATATCGACATCGCCGCGCCAGGGGTCCAGGTCTGGACCGCAGCCTCGGTGAGGGGCGCGCAGCCGCGGACCGGCACGTCTTTCGCCGCGCCGTTCGTCTCGGCCGCCGCGGCCATCCTGAAGGCGTCGAACCCGGCACTCACCGCCGGCGAGATCGAAGAGATCCTGCAGCGCAACGCCGAGGACCTGGGCGCACCGGGCAAGGATCCGGTCTATGGCTGGGGCCTGCTCAACGGCCGCGCCATCTGCCAGGGCTGAGCCGTCTGCGAGACGCTATAATTGCGCCTCGCATCATCTTGTTTACATAAGCATTTCCACATTATCCGCCGGATCAGAAAATAGTTTGCCGGCAGTGGAATAGAGCTTCGCAACGCCCGTTCTTCCTAACGTAGCCGCCTTGCGGCGCAGATCAGGAGAACAGAAATGCCAATCCCCAACCTGCCATATCAGGCGCCACGAAGGCCCGCCACCGTGAAGGGGACGGGCCGATGATCGCGCAACTGCTACAGGTTCCGTTCGCCGCCGAACTCGCACGCTTCGGCATCAATCTCACCGGCATGTCGGCGCTTCTGTTCGGCATGTATTACCGGCGCTACCGCGACAAGGAACTGGTCACCGCCGCGGCCCTTTTCAACATCTTCGTCTTTGCGGTGCTGACCATCCTTTCGACCGTACAGTTCGGTGTGGCAGCCGGCTTCGGCCTGTTCGCCATCCTGGCGCTGTTCACGCTGCGCTCGGAGCCGCTGTCGAAGACCGAAATGACCTATTTCTTCGGCAGCGTGGCGATCGCCGTCATCTGCTCGGTGCAGGGAACGACCTTGCCTTTCGTGGCGGTGACCGTGGCCTTGGTACTGGCCGGCGCCTTCGTCGTCGACCATCCCCGCATGCTGCAATCAGTCAGCGGCACCAAGGTGTCGCTCGACAAGATCAACCTCGCGCTGCTGGCGGATCCCGCCTCCATGCGTGTCGAGCTTTCCGAAAGGCTGGGCGTGGACGTGCTGTCCTACCAGGTCCTGCAGCTCGACTACATCACGGAAATGGCGAAGCTCAATGTCCATTATCGCAAGCACTGATACCTGGCTGGAGCACGGCTTCGCGCCGATCAGCCTGCATGCGCTCAACGGCAAGGCCGCGATGCTCGAGCGGCTCGACAACAAGTATGTCGTCGACGGCTCCGTGCTGCGGCACGCCGCCGGCGACCTGGCCCGCGCCTTCGACATGCTCGAGATCGAAGGCCAACGCGCCTTCACCTACGAGACCTGCTACTTCGACGACGTCGAACGTCGCAGCTATTTCGACCACCACCAGGGCAGGCGGCAGCGGGCCAAGATACGCATCCGCCGCGATGTCGAGGCCGGACTGTGCTTCCTCGAGGTCAAGCTCAAGGACAAGCGCGGAATCACGGTCAAGAAGCGCCTCGACCGGGACCCGGCCACCTTCGGCACGCTGGACGATGCCGCCCTTGCCTACGTCGACAGCGTCTACCGGGCGCAATACGGCATGCCGTTCCCGCACGCGCTGTCGCGGGTGATCGACATGCGCTACCGCCGTATGACCCTGGTGGCCAAGCAAGGCGGCGAGCGCATGACCATCGACAGCGGTCTGCGGTTCTTCGCTGCCGATGCCCAGCACACCGTCGACGAGGACCTCTTCATCCTCGAGACCAAGTCGGCGAACGGCAACGGCGTCGCTGACGGGATATTGAGGGCGCTGCACCAGCATCCGACCAAGCGCTGCTCGAAATACTGCGTGGCCACGGCGCTGCTCGACCCGGCCACCAAGCACAACCGCTTCCTGCCCGCCTTGCGCAAGCTGGGCACTCCCTCCCGCGCGGCCGTCGCGCCCGCAAATTTTCAATAGGAGAAAACCAGATGATCAAGCCCCTCACCGCAGTGCTCCTGCTCGGCGCCTCGACCTTCGGCTTCGCGCCCACGGCCACGGCCCAGCCGCTCGAACTCGCCGTGCTCGACGGCACCTCCGCACCGGCGACCGGACCGGGCGGCGTACCCATCAACGAACTCTCCGGGCTTGCCTGGGACGCCGACGAAGAGCTGCTCTATGCCGTATCCGACGACGGCCTCCTGCACCACTTCCGGCTGGAGCTAAAGGACGGCAAGATAGCTAAGATGGAGCCCGTCCTGTCAGTGCCACTGAAGACCGGCACGACGCCCGCCGTGGTCAATGCGGAGGGCCTCGCCGCGGTCAATGGCGACAATGGACAGACCGGCGACACGGAACTGCTGGTCGCCTTCGAGGACGGCCCCGCAATCCATCGCTTCCGGTCGGACGGCACGCCGCTCGGCTCGGTGCGGTTGCCGCCCGAACTCGCCGACGCGGCCAGATACAACGAACCGAACAGCCGGCTCGAGGCGGTCGCGGCCACAGGCGAGGGCATCATCACGGCGCCCGAGGAGGCGATGCAGGGAAAGCCGAGCGACACCCACACCATCCATGGCCTTACCGGCGGCAGCTGGACGTTCGCGACGTTCCAGCCCAAGCGCAGCAACCTCAAGGCGATCGAACCCATGCCCGACGGCCGCCTCCTCGTGCTCGAACGCACGCGCGAACAAAAGGGCGGGCCGAGTGTCGGCCGGCTGCGGGTGGTCGACCCGAAGTCCTGCGGGGAAGCGCAGCCATGCAAGGTCGAAGACCTCGAGCCGGGATCAGGCACCCTGCTGAACGACAATTTCGAAGGCATGGCACGGCTGTCGGACGAGCTCTACCTGGTGGTCACCGACAAGACCAGGAAGGAGACGCCGGCGACGCAATTCGTGCTGATTTCCGTCAAGCCCAGAGACTGAAATCGCTTCGCGTGCTGCCGGCCAGAAAGGCGAGCCGCGGGAGAGGCGCGGCAGTCGTCGGGACGGGTTACAGACCCAACCGACTCTGCCACGCCGGCACCAGATGGGTCGCGTCCAAGGGACCACGAAGCCCTTCGCATATCCGCATCAAGCTCGAATGCGACCTATCAGATAAAAATTCCGACACCAGAAGAAATTGCCAAAATCCAAGCCGATTCAAGAGCTTTGCATGGCAATGTCCGGGCAGGATGCGACACGTGCGCGCATCCTTCCCTTGACAGCAATTTAACTTTGCCGGACATTCCTCAGGGGAAATTAATTTCCCGCACAATGAAGCCGAAAACGGCCACTGGAGGAGGAAATGGAAGCGACACTAGCTCATCAAGGCGCGGATTCGAGTCTCGACCAGCGCATCGCCAGAATGCACGGACGCGACCGTGCAGGCCTCGTGGCCTTCGTCGTGGTGCTGTGGTGCACCCTGCTGTTCGCCCTGTTCAGCGTCTGGTCCTACATCTCGACACCGGCTATCGGCATCATCCTCGCCGTCGCCGGCGGCCTGGTGCTGGTCTTCAATACGGCGGCGATCGTTGCGATGCTCCGTCACTACGAGGAAGACAAGCACTTCATCTACGGCCTCGACCTCAAGCATCTCGACGAGATGCGCCGGCGCAAGCGCTGAAGGGAGGCGGCAACATGGCTTACCAACCTCCGAAACAAGGCCTTGTTGGGCAGATCTTCGACGTCGTCACGCTTCTGGTGCTGACCGTCGGCGCACTCTACATACCGCTCTACATGGGCCTCGCAGGCGCCGCCAAGGTGCCGAATCCGATCGCCAATCCGACCTGGGAAACGCTCGGCCAGAACGCCACCGAGCAGCAGCAATGGGCAGCGCTCGGCATCACCGATCCGGCAGCCGCCAACGACATCATCACTGCACGCTTCGACTATAGCTTCAGCTGGCCGGCTCTCATCGTCATGGCCGTCCTCGTGATTGGCTACTTCGTCATGGTCGTGCGCCTGTCCGACAGGGAATACCGCGAAGTCATCGAAGAACGCTTCGGCAGCAAGAAGCGCTAGGAGAGGTCGCAATGGATAGCTGGAACATTCTCGAATATGTGGCCTGGGCACTTTCCGCCATGTTCGGCGTCTTGATGCTCATCGACCTCATCCGCATCGATTCCACCTACGACAACGAACTGCTGATCTCCTCTCGCGAAGGCGAGATCGAGGCGACCGCAGA
Source organism: Aminobacter sp. Piv2-1 (assembly GCF_037625995.1). Taxonomy (NCBI): domain Bacteria; kingdom Pseudomonadati; phylum Pseudomonadota; class Alphaproteobacteria; order Hyphomicrobiales; family Phyllobacteriaceae; genus Aminobacter; species Aminobacter sp. Piv2-1. Next base: position 407,735 of record NZ_JARKMU010000004.1, on the reverse strand, counting down.
GCGCCACGAGATCTGAGGGGAACAGCGATGGCAAACGTGAATTCAACCGCGGCCGAGCCCGAACGGCTGCAGCTGCTGCGCGTACTCGGCCCGGCCCATATCTGGGCGCTCGGCGTCGGCATCGTGCTGGTCGGCGAATATATGGGCTGGAACTTCTCGATCGGCAAAGGCGGCATGATCGCCGGCCTGATCGCCTGCTGGGTGGCCGGCCTACTCTATACCTGCGTCGCCATGATCGACTCCGAGGTGACCTCGACGGTCGCGGCCGCCGGCGGCCAGTACGCCCAGGCCAAGCACATCGTCGGCCCGCTGATGGCCTTCAACGTCGGCCTGTTCCTGGTCATGGCCTACACCATGCTCGAGGCGGCCAACGCCATCACCGTCGGCTTCCTGCTCGACACGGTGGCAGGCATGCAGGGCCATTCGGGGCTCAACCAGCAGCCCTTCATCATCCTCGCCATCATGTTCCTGGCGTGGCTCAACTATCGCGGCGTGCTGGCGACACTGACCTTCAACCTGGTCATCACTGCAATCGCCTTCCTGGCGATCGTCACGCTGTTCGTGTCGGTGCAGTTCGGCGCATCGGCGGTGCCGCTCGACTTCTCAGCTATCACCTCCGATCCGCTGCCCTATGGCTGGGTCGGCATCGTGGCCTCCCTGCATTTCGGCCTCTGGTACTACCTCGGCATCGAGGGCACCTGCCAGGCGGCCGAAGAAGTGCGCTCGCCCGCCCGCTCGCTGCCCTACGGCACCATGGCCGGCATCATGACGCTGCTGATCGCCGCGACCATGACCTGGTACGTGTCCTCGGGCCTCGTGCCGTGGGAATATCTCGGCCAGGCCGGCACGCCGCTGTTCGACGCTGCCCGCGTCACCGGCAGCACCGGGCTGATGGTCCTGCTGTTCGTCGGCACGGCCTTCGCCACGCTGGCTTCCGCCAACGGCTGCATCAACGACGCCTCGCGCGCCTGGTTCTCGATGGGCCGCGACCGCTACCTGCCGAGCTGGTTCGGAGCGGTGCATCCGGTCTACCGCACGCCATACCGCGCCATTGTGTTCCTGGTGCCGATCGCGCTGATCTTCGCGCTCGGCGCGCCGCTCGACCAGGTCGTGACCTTCTCGATCCTGTCGGGCCTGCTCGGCTACACCTTCATGACCTTCAACATGGTGATGTTCCGCAACAAGTGGCCGCTCGACACGATCAAGCGCGGCTACGTGCATCCGTTCCACCCGCTGCCGACGATCGTGCTGCTCATCCTGTGCTCGACCGCCTACTTCGCCGTGTTCCTCGGCTACGGCACGCAGCTCAGCGCGATGATGTGCTTCTACATCGTGGCCTCCCTCTGGTTCCACTTCCGGCGCTACCAGTTCGTGCGCCGCGGCGACCAGTTCACCATGCCCTGGCCGAGACCGCAGGGTTACTGACAACGACGAAACGGCGGCGCATCTCGCGCCGCCGTTCCGCTTTCCGGCGCGCCCCCGATGATCACCACCATCGCCTTTTCCGCTTTCGTCGCCGCATCTTGCGCCTGGATTGGCGTTCGCGCGGCCGGCGATCATCGTGCTGCGCTCGCCGGCCGGCGCGGGCTGCTCGACGCGGCTGCAGAACTCTTCCAAGAGGCCCGCATCAGCCATTCCGCAGACCAGTTTCCGATCCTGGCCGGCCGCCTCGAGGACGGCAGGGCAGCCAAGGTCGAGCTCATCGCCGACACTATGGTGACCCGGCGCCTGCCTCAGCTCTGGTTGCGGGTGACCGTCAGCGAGAATACGGCCAGCGCCAGGCCGTCCATCGGCGCGCTCGCTCGCCCGACCGGCGCCGAATATTATTCAATGGTCCACGACATGCCCGTGTGGATGACGCCGCCCGAAACCGACGCCCCGCTATTGATGCGCGGCGATGGCACCGCGACGCCGCAACAGGCAGCGCGCGTGTCTGCCCTGTTCCGCTCCCTGTTCTCCGACGCGCAGGTGAAGGAGGCGGTAATCACCTCTCGAGGCACGCGCGTGATCCGGCAGGCGGCACAGGGGGAGCGCGGCGCGCATCTGCTGCTGCGCCAGGCCTATTTTTCGCCGGCGGCGATCCCGACCGATCTGGTGCGCCAGTCGATCGCCGAAGCCGAGACGCTGGGCGCGGTCCTGGCCGACGAGCCGGCCAACCCCATCTGCGAAGCCGCATGAGGATGCCCATGGCCAAGCCGATCAATCCCTATCTGGTGCTGGCGCTGGCGATCATCCTGCCAGGTGCTGGCCATGTCGCGGTGCGCAATGCCATGCGCGGGCTGATCTTCGCGTTCTTCGTCGTCTTCTTCTCCGTGCTGACCTATGTGACGACCACGCCAGAGCAATCCTTCATCGGCCGCCACGCCGGCGGGCTGTTCGTCTGGGCACTTTCGATCCCCGACGCCTACCGCCGTGCGCGGGTGCGCGCCGTCACGGCTCCCAAGGCCTGATCTCTCAGCCGGGCAAACGGCAGTCGCCGCATTCGGCCAGGGCGTCGAGATCGCCTGCGTTGGGACAGAAACTGCGATAGGAAGCCTCGAACTCTCCGGCCGCAAGCTCGGCGCTGCAACGGCTGCGCTCGGGGCAGAGCATGCAGGTCCGGCCCATGTCGCGGCTCCATTCCGGGTAGCGGTTCTCGAAAACCTCGGCGTCGATGCCTCTGGACTTCATCGCCTCGGGCAGCAGGAGCTTCGAGGCAAAGGCATGGCCCATCGCCCCTTTGAACTCCGCCTGCGACAGCCCGCATTCGGCGAGCACGCGCCCGCCCTCGTCGCGACCGAGCGCCTCGATCTCGGTCAACGCGGCACGGCGCCGACGCCAATCCTGAAAGCCGAGCACGGCCGAGTGCCAGAGTTCGTGAGCCTGCGGAACGATACCCATTGCTGCTGCCTCCCGTAGCATGTGAGACCTGTCGACGGGCACAACTGTTGCAGGCCCGGCGGTGGCATTCCTTGTCCTGGATCAACCTTGCAAGAAGAAAGAAAAAGGCGGATCGCCTCGCAGCAATCCGCCCCTCAAGAGGGTTCCGATGTCGCCGCTCAGGCGGCAGTCTGCGAGATCACGCCGCGGCGGATCTGGTCTTCCTCGATGGATTCGAACAGCGCGCGGAAATTGCCTTCGCCGAAGCCCTCGTCGCCCTTGCGCTGGATGAACTCGAAGAAGATCGGTCCGATGACGGTCTTCGAGAAGATCTGCAGCAGGATCTTGGTCGTGCCGCCGTCGACGACGCCTTCGCCGTCGATCAGGATGCCGTGCTTCTTCATGCGCTCGATCGGTTCGTCATGGCCGTGTACGCGGCCGTGCGACTTCTCGTAATAGGTGTCGGGCGGGCCGGGCATGAACTTGAGGCCCTTGCCGGCGATCCTGTCGGTGGCGGCATAGATGTCGTCGCTGCCGACGGCGATGTGCTGGATGCCTTCGCCGTTGTACTTGCGCAGGTATTCCTCGATCTGGCTGGTGTCGTCCTTGGACTCGTTCAGCGGGATGCGAATCTTGCCGCAGGGCGAGGTGATGGCGCGGCTGACGAGGCCGGTGATGCGGCCGTCGATGTTGAAGAAGTGGATCTGCTTGAAGCCGAACAGCTCGCGGTAGAAGTCCCACCATTTGTCCATGTTGCCGCGATAGACATTGTGGGTCAGGTGGTCGAGGAAATAGAAGCCGACGCCCTCGGGCTTCGGGTCGCGCTCGCCGAGCCATTCGAAATCGGCCTCATAGGCCGAGCCCTTGTCGCCGTACTTGTCGACGAAATAAAGCAGCGAGCCGCCGATGCCGACGATGGCCGGCACGTCGAGCGCCTTGTCGGTTCCTGTGTAGGGGGTGGCCCCCTTCGACACTGCATGATCGAAGGCATGCTTGGCATCGACCACGCGCCAGGCCATCGAGGCAGCACAGGGGCCATGCTCGTCGACGAAGCGCATGGCATGGCTGCCCGGCTCGGCGTTGACGATGTAGTTGATGTCGCCCTGGCGCCAGACGGTGATCTTCTTGGTCTTGTGGCGGGCGACCGGCTGATAGCCCATGCGGGTGAAAAGCTCTTCCAGCTTCTCGGGCTCGGGGTGCGCGAACTCGACGAATTCGAAGCCGTCGGTGCCGGCGGGGTTGTCGGCGCTGATCCTGGCCGGCGGCGCATCGTGCGGGAACGGACCCATGGCTTATCCTCCTCAGAAATGGGGTAACGCATATTGTGCTCCCGATTTCATGCAATGTGCTTGCATTTTGGGCTCATATGGGCCGATCTATGCGCGGAACGTGCATGGATGAGGAGATACATGCAATGAATGAGGCGCTCGACCAGTTCGACCTCAAGATCCTGCGCGAACTGCAGCTCGACGGCCGCCTGACCAACAACGAGCTGTCGGAGAAGATCGCGCTATCGGCCTCGCAATGCTCGCGCCGGCGCGCCCGGCTGGAGGCAGAGGGCTTCATCCGCGGCTACCAGGCGATGCTCGACCGCGAGCGGCTGGGTCTCGACCTGCTTGTGATCATCTCGGTGACGCTCGCCACCCACAACCGCGACAACGCCCAGCGTTTCGCCCGCTTGGTCAACGACCTGCCCGAGGTGCTCGAGGCCTATTCGCTGACCGGCGAGATGGACTACCACATCAAGGTCGCGGTGCGCGGCCTGTCGGACCTGTCGCGCTTCGTCAACGAAGTGCTCTTGCCGCACGATTCCGTGCAGCATGTGAAGACGGCGATCGTGCTGAACACACTGAAGCAGTTCGGGCCACTGCCGATCGGGTAGGGGGCCAGTGTTGCCGTCCAGCGTTGGCGGTTGGTTGGCGGAGGCACCTCAGTAGCCCTTGCATTAGCGGTCTGTGTGAAGGTGGTTCATCCTGAGGGATGCCGCGACCTGGATGACGGTCCAGGTCGCGGCGACGGCGATGGATCGTGGTAGCCCTATTCGGATCGCCTTTTGGCGTTCGGAGTGGCCATGAGCGTGATCGTCGCCGTCTCTTCATCGGGCCCGGATGGTTGATTGAACCGTGGGTTCGCATCGCAAGGATGGGGACGAGGAAGATGAGACAATCTATCATGCCCGTGGCTGGAATCGATACGGGCAAGGCGTTTCTGGATCTGGCGGTCATTCCTGGCGGAGCGGCGTTTCGGGTCGGCAATGACCCGCAAGGTTGGCGCGAGGCGATCGAGCGGCTGCAGCGTGCGGGGGTGGAGCGGGTCGGCATTGAGGCGAGTGGCGGCTATGAACGCGGTGCGATCGTAGCCCTGGAGCAAGTCGGGCTGGCGGTTGTCCGGCATCAACCGGCACAGATTCGCCTGTTCGCCCGAATGCGCCTGCAAAGGGCCAAGAACGACCGGATCGACGCACAGGTGATCGCTGCCTTTACCGCCTTGGTCCATCCCCAGCGTCCACCGGCCGATCCCCGGCTGCAGGCTCTGGGCGATCATCTGGTCTATATCGAGCAACTGGGCGAGGATATTGCGCGGCTCAAGACCCGGCTGGAGTACCAGCATGATGAGCGGCTTGCGGAGCTGATCAAGACCGATATTGCCCTGCTCAAGCGACGCCAGGCGGTAGAGCGGGGCATGCTGGAGGCAGCGGTGCGTCTGGAGGCAGTCTTGTCGAGGCGGCTTGATCTGCTGCTCTCGGTCCCAGGCATCGGTCTGCCCACCGCCCTGGTCCTGATGATCCAGATGCCCGAACTGGGCAGTATCACGCGCGAGCAAGCGGCTGCCCTGATCGGGTTGGCTCCGTTCGACCGCGACAGCGGCCAGCATCGCGGTCAGCGCCATATCGCCGGTGGGCGAGCCCGTCCTCGAAAGGCCCTCTACGCTGCCGCTCTACCTACCGCCTTCCGATGGAATCGCCAGCTCGTAGCTTTCTACCGTCGCCTCCGGGCCAACGGCAAAGCACATAAACAAGCCCTCGTCGCCTGTGCCAGAAAGCTCGTCATCTTTGCCAATACCGTGCTCGCCAGAAATACCCCGTGGCAAATCCAAAACTAATGGTTGCTCATGGTGAGCCTGTCGAACCACGAGGGCTACTGCAATGTGTTCGCCAATCTTCAGTCGCTGGAGTTGGTGAAGGCGGTTGCAGAAGGAAGAGCGCAATGGACTGCAACCCCTACCGCCGCCCCTTCGCCCCTGCCAGCAGCGCCCGCTCGACGTCGGCCAGCCCCGCCTCGATGCGTGCGATGGCACCCTTGCCGAGCGCGGCTTCGAGGCTTGCCTGATAGGTTTGGGCGAGGTCAGCTATCTCGCGATAGGCCTTGAGGCCGGCGGCGGTGAGTTCGAGGTGCTCGACGCGGCGGTCGGTTTCGTTCTCCCGGCGCTTCAGCCAGCGGCGCTCCTCGAGGGCGGCGACGGCGCGGCTGACCTTGGTCTTGTGCATATTGGAATGGGTGCCGATCTCGGTCGCGGTCATGCGGCCGACGCTGCCAAGGGCTGCGAGCGCGCGCCATTCCGGCCGCGTCATCTGGAAGCGCTGCTTGTACTCCCTGGAAAAGCTCAGGCTGATCAGCTCCGCCGCCCGGTTCAGGCGGTAGGGCAGGAAGCTTTCGAGATCGAAGCTGTCGGGCATCTGAAGCCTTTGATAGTTACAAAATCGACGGTTACACTTGTAACCATCTCGACGTTCCCACGTCCTTCAGGGAGGTGCAAGACATGCTGGACAAGACCATCACGCAAGCGGCGATGGCCGGCTACATGCCGGGCTTCGGCAACGACTTCGAGACCGAGGCGCTGCCCGGCGCGCTGCCGCAGGGCCAGAACAGCCCGCAGAAGTGCAACTACGGCCTCTATGCCGAGCAACTGTCGGGCTCGCCTTTCACCGCGCCGCGCGGCACCAACGAGCGCTCGTGGCTCTACCGCATCCGCCCGAGCGTGCGGCACACCAAGCGCTTTTCCAACGCCAGCTACCCGCACTGGAAGACTGCCCCCTGTCTGGACGACCACTCGCTGCCGCTCGGCCAGCTGCGCTGGAACCCGCTGCCGGAGCCCAGGGAGAAGCTCAACTTCATCCAGGGCATCCGCACCATGACGACGGCCGGCGACGCGATGACCCAGGTCGGCATGGCAGCGCACGCCTACATATTCAACGCCGACATGGTGGACGACTATTTCTTCAACGCCGACGGCGAGCTGATGGTCGTGCCGCAGGTCGGCACCATCCGCATCTTCACCGAGATGGGCATCATCGACGTCGAGCCGTCGGAGCTCTGCCTCGTGCCGCGCGGCATGATGTTCAAGGTGTCGCGCCTCGGCGACGCTGCCTTCCACCGCGGCTACATCTGCGAGAACTACGGCGCGAAGTTCACGCTGCCGGATCGTGGTCCGATCGGCGCCAACTGCCTTGCCAATCCGCGCGACTTCAAGACGCCGGTCGCCGCCTTCGAGGACAAGGAGACGGCCTGCCGCGTGCACGTCAAATGGTGCGGCAAGTTCTACGTCACCGAGATCGGACACTCGCCGCTCGACGTCGTCGCCTGGCACGGCAACTATGCGCCGTTCAAATACGACCTCAGGACGTTCTCGCCCGTCGGCGCCATCCTGTTCGACCACCCGGACCCGTCGATCTTCACGGTTTTGACCGCGCCGTCGGGCGAGGAGGGCACGGCCAATGTCGACTTCGTCATCTTCCCGCCGCGCTGGCTGGTGGCCGAGCACAGCTTCCGTCCGCCCTGGTACCACCGCAACATCATGAGCGAGTTCATGGGCCTGATCCATGGCCAATACGACGCCAAGGAGGAGGGCTTCGTGCCCGGAGGCATGAGCCTGCACAACATGATGCTGCCGCACGGGCCTGATGCGATGGGCTTCGAAAAGGCCTCGAATGTCGAGCTCAAGCCTGTCAAGCTCGACCAGACCATGGCCTTCATGTTCGAGACCCGCTTTCCCCAGCAGCTGACGAAGTTCGCCGCCGAACTGGAGACGCTGCAGGACAACTACATCGAGTGCTGGGACGGACTTGAGCGCAAGTTCGACGGCACGCCCGGTATCAAGTGAAGCATCAAGTGAGGACATAGATGAAGCTCGCCACGCTGAAGGACTCCACCCGCGACGGCCGGCTGGTCGTGGTGTCGAAAGACCTCACCCGCTGCTCGGAGGTGGGCCATATCGCCCGCACCTTGCAGGCGGCGCTCGACGATTGGGCCCATGTCGGCCCGCGCCTCGCCAATGTCGCCGAGGGCATCGAGACCGGCTCGCAGCCGACCATGCGCTTCCATGAGCACGACGCCACCTCGCCGCTGCCGCGCGCCTATCAGTGGGCCGATGGCTCGGCCTATGTGAACCATGTCGAGCTGGTCCGGAAGGCGCGGGGTGCCGAGATGCCCGACAGCTTCTGGACGGATCCGTTGATGTACCAGGGCGGCTCGGACTCCTTCCTCGGGCCGCGCGATGCGATCGTCATGGCCGACGAGGCCTGGGGCATCGACCTCGAGGGCGAAGTCGCCGTCATCGTCGACGACGTGCCGATGGGCGCCAGCCGCGACGAGGCCCATGCCGCGATCCGGCTCGTCATGCTGGTCAACGACGTGTCGCTGCGCGGCCTGATCCCGGCCGAGCTTGCCAAGGGGTTCGGCTTCTTCCAGTCGAAGCCGTCGACGGCGTTTTCGCCGGTGGCGGTGTCGCCTGACGAGCTCGGCGATGCCTGGCATCGCGGCAAGCTGCACCTGCCGTTGATGGTCTCGCTCAACGGCAAGCCGTTCGGCCGGGCCAATGCGGGTGTCGACATGACCTTCGATTTCGCCACGCTGGTCGCCCACGCGGCAAAAACGCGGCCGCTGGTCGCCGGTTCGATCATCGGCTCGGGCACCGTCTCCAATAAGCTTGACGGCGGGGCCGGCAAGCCGGTTGCCGAAGGCGGCGCCGGCTATTCCTGCATCGCCGAGATCAGGACCGTCGAAACGCTGGAGAAGGGCGAGCCGAAGACCCCGTTCCTTAAGTTCGGCGATCAGGTGCGAATCGAAATGCACGATCGTACCGGCCACTCGATCTTCGGCGCCATCGAGCAGACCGTGACGAAATACGAGAAGGCCTGAGCATATGAGCGAGACGGTCCTGTTCGACTACTGGCGCTCGTCGGCCAGCTACCGCGTGCGCATCGCGCTTCACATGCTGGGGGAGGAGTTTCGCTCCGTGTCGGTCGATTTGCTGGCCAAGAGCCAGAAGTCGCCGGAGCATCTGGCGCGCAATCCGCAGGGGCTGGTGCCGGTGCTCGACATCGACGGCCACGCCTTCACCCAGTCGCTGGCGATCATCGAATATCTCGACGAGACCCGGCATGTGGGTTTCCTGCCGTCCGATCCGATCGGCCGCCATCGCGTGCGCCAGTTGTCCTATGCCATCGCCATGGAGATCCACCCCGTCTGCAATACCGGCGTCATCGCCGAGCTGATGCGCCTGGCATCTGATGGTGAGGCAGCGCGCGATGCCTGGATGCGGAAGTTCATCGGCGACGGCCTGGGCGCCTTCGAAAAGCTGCTCGACAACCCGGCCACAGGTGCGTTCTGCCATGGCGACAGCCCGACCATGGCCGACATCTGCCTGGTGCCGCAGGTCTACAATGCCCGGCGCTGGAACGTCGACATTTCGGACTTGCCGAGGGTGCTGGAGATTTCAGGCCGCTGCGAGGGCCTGGAGGCTTTTGCCAGGGCGCATCCGGACCGGGCCAAGGGCTGACGGGCAGCTTAGCCGGGGAGCGAGTACCCCTCCCCACAAGGGGGAGGGGTTAGGGGTGGGGGTATCCAGCAATCAAGATTGCTGAACTACCGTGCCCGCCAGGCCTGCGTCCGCTTGATCAGCACCCGCGACAGGAACAGGTGGATCAGGCGGGCGGCGGCGTTGGTGTAGAAGATCATCATCGCCATGGCCGCAGCGGGCGCCACGTCGCCGGCGTCGTCCATGTTGAGCACCGCGACCGACGCCAGGGTCGTGTCCTTGGAATAGAGGAACACCACCGCCGACACCGTCGTCATGGCGTTGACGAACATGTAGATCGAGATGTCGAGGATTGCCGGCAGGCAGACCGGCACGGTGACGCGCGCAAACAGCTTGTAGAAGGGCTGCTTGAGCGAGGCCGCCACCGGCTCGAATTCCTGGTCGATCTGCTTCAGCGCCGTCAGCGCGGTCAGGTGTCCCACCGTGTAGAAGTGGGTGATGGTGCAGACCACCAGGATGGTCATGGTGCCGTAGATGGCGTGCAGCGGATTGGCCGGGTCGTTGAAGAAGAAGATATAGGCGAGGCCGAGCACCATGCCGGGCACCGCCATCGGCAGCATGGCGAGGAACTGGAACGCGGTGCGCCCGCTGCGGAAGCCGTCGGTCTTCTCGACCATGTAGGCGCCGACGAAGATGATGACCGTGCCGACGACTGCCGTCAGCGCCGCCAGCCGGATCGAGTTGTAGTAGGAGCCCCAGCCGCCGCCATCCATGCGGTCGAAGGCGAAGTGCTTGAAGCTGAGGCTGAGGTCATAAGGCCAGAGCTTGACCAGGGCGGCGAACTGGCTGGTGACCATGATGCCGACGATGAAGACGGCGATCAGCGAGCACCAGGCGAGGCACAGCGTGTCGAAGCCGCGGTTGGGCTTGGGCTGGTAGGGCACCGAACGCGCCGACAGCAGTGCCACCTGCTTCTTGGTCACCATGCGGTCGACGATGAAAGCGGCGATTGCCGGGATGAGCAGGATGACGGAGACCACCGCGCCCATCTCGAAATTCTGCTGGCCGATGACCTGCTTGTAGATGTCGACGGCAAGCACATTGTACTGGCCGCCGATCACCTTGGGCAGGCCGAAGTCGGTGATGACGAGGGTGAAGACGACGAAGGCCGCCGAGATCAGGCCGTAGCGCGCGCCCGGAATGGTGACCGTCCAGAAGGTGCGCCAGCGGCTGGCGCGCAGCGACGCGGCTGCCTCGTAGTGGCGCTGGTCGGAGATGGCGAGCGCCGTCGAAATGATGATCATCGCATGCGGGAAGGCAAAGAAGATCGAGCCGACGACGATGCCGAGCGGGCCGTAGATCGAGGCCCCCATCAACAGGTCCTTGAGCATGCCCTGGTTGCCGAACAGGTAGATCAGCGCGATGCCAGGCAACAGCGACGGCACCAGGATCGGCACCATGGCGACGAGCTTGAAGGCGTCCTTGAAGCGCATGCAGCTGCGGTTCAGCGCATAGGCGAAGCCGAAGGCGAGGCCCACCGTGACGACGGTGCTGATCAGGGCGATGAAGACCGAGTTCTCGATCGAGCGGAACAGCGTCGGCGTCGAGAAATAGGCGGCGTAGTTTTCAAGCCCGAGCGCGCGTGTCGGCCGCAGCATCACGCGGCGGAAGTCGTTCGAGGTCAGCTCCTGCCATTCGGTGCCGGACTGCGGCTTAAGGCCGATCAGGTAGGTAGCGTCAGACGTGGTGCCGCGGATCCTGTATTTCACCGGGCTGCGGAAGCTGAAGTCCGGGAACAAGCTGGTCGCCTGCAGGCGCCCGTCCGCATTGGTGGCGAGCTTGGCCGGCGGCAGCGCGTTGAGCTTCTCGTTCAGAGCGGCCGCCGTGATGGGCTCGCCCCAGTTGCCGTCCTTGTCGCTGACCTGGAACTCGAAACTGGCGAGGTTGAAGCTGTAGGTCGAGAACGACTTGGACAGCATGATCGCCAGCGGTGCTGCCAGCGCCACCACCAGGTAGAGCGCGATCACCACCATCAGGCCGCGCTTGATCAGTTCGTCGCGGTCGAGTCTCAAGCGGAGAGCGCGGCCGACGGGCAGGGCAGTATCGATTGCCATCGCCATGTCAGGCGCCCCTGGGATAGATAAGCAGCCGTTCGGCAGGCAGTTCGACCGTCAGCGCCCCGCCCTGCACCAGCGACAGGCGGCGCGCGGCGTTGATGGAGAAGTCGGCGATCAGCGTCTCGTTGCCCAGTGCGTGGCCATGCAGGCGGGTGCGCCAGAACGAGCCCAGGAATTCCATTTTGCTGATGGTGACGTCGATGGCGTTGGCGGCAGCACCGTTGGCGAGCGAGCCCGCTGCATGCGGAATGACGTCCTCCGGCCGGATCGCCGCGGTGACGGGCGCGCCATCGTCGAAGCCGTGGGTGGCGCAATGGAAGGTCGCGGCGCCGAAGCCGACCGCGCCCTTGGCGGCCTTCGCCTGGAACTTGTTGGCCTCGCCGATGAAATCGGCCACGAACAGCGTCGCCGGGTGGCGGTAGATCTCGGTCGGCGTGCCGATCTGCTCGATGACGCCGTGGTTCATCACCACGATGCGATCGGCCATCGACAGCGCTTCTTCCTGGTCGTGGGTGACCATGATGGTGGTGACGCCGAGCTTGCGCTGCAGCTCCTTGATCTCGTGGCGCAGATGCGTGCGCACCTTGGCGTCGAGCGCCGACAGCGGCTCGTCGAGCAGCAGTAGGCCCGGCGAGATGGCGATGGCGCGGGCAAGCGCGATGCGCTGTTGCTGGCCACCGGAGAGCTGGGCCGGGTACTTGTTGCCCTGGTCGGGCAGACCGACGAGCTTGAGCAGCTCAGTGACGCGGGCCTCGATCTCGGCGCGCGGGCGCCTGGTGTTCTCGAGACCGAAGGCGATGTTTCTGGCGATCGTCAGGTTGGGGAACAGCGCGTAGGACTGGAACACGATGCCATAGTCGCGCTGCGACGGCGGCAGGGTGGAAACGTCGCGTCCGCCCTGGTGGATCGAACCGCGCGTCTGCAGGTCGAGGCCGGCGACGGCGCGCAGGAGCGTGGTCTTGCCGCAGCCCGACGGGCCGAGGAAGCAGATGAACTCGCCCTCGCTGATGTCGAGCGAAATGTCCTTCAGCGCATGGAAATCGCCGAAGGCTTTCCAGACGTTTGCGATACTGAGATAGGCTGGCTTCACGTTCAGGCTGGCGGCGGTCATGGCGCTCACTTCAGTCGGAATTCGCGGCTGCCCGGCGAGGGTTTCGTGTCTCATCGTAACCATCCGGCTTGGGGGCAAGGATGCGGGCGCAGCACGAGGCGGCGCCCGCTTGTCGAGGGTGGCTGAAGGTCAGCTCTTCGGCTCGGACTTCGAGTCGTAGCGCTTGGTCCATTCCTCGAGGATGGCGTTGCGTTGGTTGGCCGCCCACTCGAAGTCGTTCTTGATCATCTTGGCTTCGATGTCGGCGGGCAGGTGCGGCACCGGCTTGGCGACGCCAGGCATGGCGACGACCGCATAGCCGACATTGTACATCTCGTTGGCCTTCTTCGAGACAGACCAGTCGAGCAGCGTCTTGGCCGCTTCTTCCTTGGACGTGCCAGCGACGATTGCCGACGCTTCCATGTCCCAGCCGATGCCTTCCTCGGGGATGATGATGTCGATCGGCGCGCCGTCGGCCTTCGACTTGGCGGCGCGGAACTCGAAGGAGATGCCGATCACCGTTTCACCGGCGGCCGCCATCTTGCACGGCTTGGAGCCGGAATGGGTGTAGGCGGCGACGTTCTGGTGCAGGCCGTCCATGTAGGTCCAGCCGTCCTTCTCGCCGAACAGCTGCAGCCAGCTCGATACATCGAGATAGCCGGTGCCCGACGATGCCGGGTTCGGCATCACGACACGGCCCTTGTATTCGGGCTTGGTGAGGTCCTTCCAGCTCTTCGGCGCGGTCAGGCCGAGCTTCTGGCCCTCGACGGTGTTGAAGCAGATCGAGGCCGCCCAGGCATCCATGCCGACCCAGCTGGGCGGGCTGTCGCTGTCGACGAAATTGGGCTTCAGCTGGTCGGCGCCCTTGGGCGCATAGGCTTCCAGCATGCCTTCGGCCTTGAGAACCAGAAGCGAGGTGGCGGCGAGGCCCCAGACCACGTCGGCCTGCGGGTTGTCCTTCTCGGCGAGCAGCTTGGCGGTGATGACGCCGGTCGAGTCGCGGATGAAGTTGAGCTTGATGTCGGGATGGTCCTGGTTGAACGTCTCGGCATAGCGCTTTAGGTCTTCGGCCTCGATGGCCGTGTAGACCGTGAGCTCGGTCTCCGCCCAGGCCGCCGATGACATCAGCATCGTCGCAAAGGCGGCAAGCGCGAAGGTTTTCTTCTGGTTCATTGAAATGGCTCCCATTTGAATCGCTTAGGCACGTTCTGATTGGGAGAGGTCCTGCCGGGTCGCGTTGTCAGCCTGTGCCCGTTTGCGCCTCGTCCATGGTCGATAGTGGGAACGAGGGTTCAATAAGTAAAATCTATTCTTTTTATGATCTGGTAGGCTGAGCTTATGCGATGCACAGGCTTACGACAGGCATATGACAGGGCTGCCGAATGCATGTGCATCGGCAGCCAAATCGATCCGAAAATGCAGGAAACTGTCGCCGGGTTCAGCCGGCGAAGGCAAGCGCGATCACTCCGCAGGCCACGATCACCGCCGAGATGATCCGAGCCGGCCAGGGTCTTTCGCCGAAGATGAACAGACCGATGAGCGCTGCGATGATCACGCTCGATTCACGCACTGCCGACACCGCACCGAGCGGCGCGATGGTCTTGGCGTATATCACCAGGCCATAGGCGGTCACCGCTCCGAGACCGCCTATGAAGCCGAGCAGAACCGTCTTGCCATCAATGTCGAGCGGATCGTGGCGCCTTCGGAAGAGCACGAACAGCGTCACCGGGAATTCGAGCAGGAACAGCCAGCCCATATAGCCGAACGGGCTGTCGGACAGGCGCACGCCGATGCCATCGACGACCGAGTAGGAGGCGATCAACACGCCGTTGATCGCCGCTGCCCCTACCGCACGTGGGTCGGCGTTCGCGGCCCCGCGCTGGAAGGCGAGAAAGGCGATGCCGAAGGTGATGCTCGCAAGCCCTGCCCAGCCCAGCGGCGGCAAGGTTTCGCCAATCAGCACATAAGCGCCGAAGGCAACGAGGGCAGGGGCGAGGCCGCGGGCGATCGGATAGACCTGGCTGAGGTCGCCCAGCCGATAGGACTGGAACAGGAAGACGTAATAGCCGTAGTGGATGATGGTCGAGAGGAAGATGTAGAGCCAGCTCGCCGGGGACGGCGGTGTGGCGAACAGTACCAGCGCGCCCCCCAGCGTTGCATGGGTCGCAGACACGGCGGCAAGCACGATGGCGCGGTCGGTCGCGGCTTTGACCACGGCATTCCAGCTCGCATGCAGGAAGGCTGCCACCAGCACGATGGTGAGCGCGAAACCCGACATGCGATCAGGCTCTCGACGAGGGCAGGCGATCGAGGGAAGGAGGCGGTGTTCCGGTCGAGCACGCCCTAGACGTCGGCAACATTTCCCCTCCACGCAAATGAGGGAGCGCCAGGCTCCCTCATCGACACTCATCTAATTTGCCGGCTCAAGACAAGGCTCAGGCCCAGGGCAAAGAGAAGGTCTTGACGTTGGTGAAGCTCTTCATCGCTTCGATGACGCCTTCCTTGTAGCCGTTGCCCGAGTCCTTGATCCCGCCAAATGGCGACATCTCGATGCGATATCCGGGGACTTCCCAGATATTCACCGTGCCGACCTGCAGGCCGGCGATGTATTTCTGCATGCGGCGGAAGTCGTTGGTGCAGACACCCGACGACAGGCCGAAGGCGGTGGCGTTGGACAGCGCAATCAGCTCGTCGTCATTGTCGGGCGCGCGCACGATCGGGATGATCGGGCCGAAAGTCTCTTCCATGACCAGTTCCGACTTGTGCGGCACGCGGTCGACAACGATCGGCGGCAGCAGAGCGCCCTTGCGGCCGGGGTCGTAAAGCACTTCCGCACCTTCTTCGGCCGCCATGTAGACGCGCTTCTCGAACAGCGTGGCGGCCTTCTCGTTCACCACTGTGCCGAGGTCGGTCGAACGGTCCATCGGGTCGCCGAACCTGAGCTTCTTCGCCCGCTCGAGCACCATCGGCACGAAGCGGTCAGCGACGCTCTCCTGGCACAGGATGCGCTTGACCGCCGTGCAGCGCTGGCCGGAGTTCTTGGTGGCGCCGGCAACGGCCAGATCGGCCGCCTTGGCGAGATCGTCGTCGGAGAGGTCGTTGAGGATAATCAGCGGGTCGTTGCCGCCGAGCTCCAGCACCTGGCGCTTGTAGCCGGCGGTGCGGGCGATCAGCTTGCCCACCGGCACGCCACCGGTGAAGGTGATCAGCTCGATGTTTTCGTTGGTGATCATCTCCGCGCCGATGTCGGCGGGCATGCCCGTCACCACCGACAGCATCTCCGGCGGCAGGCCGGCTTCGTAGAGGATGTCGGCCAGGATCAGCGCCGTCATCGGCGTCAGTTCCGTCGGCTTCACCACCACGCAGTTGTTGGTGGCGATCGCCGGCGCCACCTTGTGGGCCACCATGTTGAGCGGGTGGTTGAACGGCGTGATCGCCGAGATCGCCTTCAGCGGCTCACGGGTGGTGAAGATCTTCCTCGCCTTGCCGTGCGGAGTGAGATCGCAGGAGAAGATCTGGCCGTCGTCCTGGATACACATCTGCGCCGACAGCGTGAACACGTCATAGGCGCGGCCGACCTCATAGAGGGAGTCGGCCTTGGAGATGCCGAGCTCCAGCGTGATGACGTCGGAGATCTCTTCCTTGCGCGCGGCCAGCGCCTCGGCGGTGCGGAACAGGATCTGCTGGCGCTCGTAGCGCGTCAGCTTCGGCTTGTAGTTGGCCGCGATCTCGAAGGCCTGGCGGGCGTGCTCGGCACGCCCAGCCGGCACCGTGCCGATGACGGCATCGGTGTAGGGGTAGTGGACGTTGACGACGCCATCGGCATCGACCTTGCGTCCGGCGATGCGCATCGGCTCGTGGCGCACCTTGAACGTCGTTTCAGCCTTGACCATCGTCGGTCCCTCCTCAGGCCAGCGCTGCCGCCATGGCGGCATAATAGAACGCATCGAAGTTGCGCAGAACCGGCTCGTTGGGCAGCGTCTCAAGCTTGCGGTTGACGATGAACGGCACCGCCTGCTCGGTCAGGCCGCCATGCGAGCGCAGCGGTTCGTTGAGGGCGGCGAGATCGTGGCGATGCTCGCTGGTGCCGATGGTCTTGTTCTCCGACGACACCAGAACGATGTCGCCGATGCGGTCGGAAGGCAGCTCGAAGCGCTCGCAGGCGGTGGCGTTGTCGATGACCACGTCGATGCCGTCGATGGCGGCGAGACGCTTCATGATATCGGCCTGGTCGGCGCCCTCGGGCAGGTAGGCGGTGGCGAACGAACCGAGCGCGCCGTGATGGACGACGTAGGGGTCGGTGATCGGCAGGATGACGCGGGCGGCGTCCTTGCCCAGCCACTGGTCGAGCACGTCCTGGACATAGATCACGTCGGGCGACCCGTCAGCCTTGTGCTTGGGCTTCATGCCGTGATCGGCGGTGATCACGATGGCCGCACCAAGCGCGTCGAGTTCGCCGAGATACTTGTCGAACATCTCGTAGAAGGCGTTGGCCTGGGGCACGCCGGGCGCATATTTGTGCTGCACGTAGTCGGTTGTGGTCAGGTACATCACGTCAGGCTTGAATTCCTTCAGCAGCTTGACGCCGGCGGCAAAGACGAACTCCGACAGTTCGGCCGAATAGACCTCTGGCACCGGCTTGCCGAGCCAGGCCGAGGCATTGTCAATGCCGTGTTCGGCCTTGGTCGAAACATCGGATTTCTCCGAGGAGAAGCAGATGGCGCGGCCTTCGTCGAACTTCAGGCCGCTGCCCAGAAGCGCCCGCAGCTTGTCCTTGGCGGTGACCACGGCAACCCGGGCGCCGGCATCGTAGAAGGCCTGGAAGACGGTCGGCGCGCGCAGGAAGCGCGGGTCGTTCATCATCACTTCCTTGCCGGTCTCGCGCTCGTAAAGGTAGTTGCCGCAGATGCCGTGGACAGCCGGCGGCCGGCCGGTGGCGATCGACAGGTTGTTGGGGTTGGTGAAGCTCGGAATGACGCTGTGTGCGGTACGCTCGGTGCCCTTGGCGCGGATCTTCACCAGGGAAGGCATCAGGCCGGCCTTGATCGCCTCGTCGAGATAGGCCGGCTCGCAGCCGTCGAGGCAGATGGCAATTGCCGGCACGCGCGGCCATTCGTAGGTGCGGCCGTTGGCGCTGACGTTGATCGTGGTCATCTTGTTCATGGGAGGAAGGTCCTTTGTAATCTTCTTGTTGTCAGGCGGCGAGCTTGGCGCGCTCGGCGATTGCTGCGGCAGGCGGTGCCGCGGTGTCGACGCCCATTTCGCGCAGTGACTGGCCGGCGGCATCGACCACCTTGCGCATGACGTGCTCGTCCATCCGCCCGATGCAGCCGACGCGGAAGCTGTCCACCACCGTCAGCTTGCCCGGATAGATGATGAAGCCCTTTTCCTTCATCAGCTCGTAGAAGCGGTCGAAGGCGAAGTCCGGATGGGCCGGGCAGAAGAAGGTGACGATAATCGGCGACAGCCAGCGGTCCTTGAGCAGCGTCTCGAAGCCGAGGTCGCGCATGCCTGCCACCATCACGTCGCGGTTGCGGGTGTAGCGCGCGCCGCGGCCGGCGACGCCGCCTTCGGCATCATGCTGGCGCAGCGCCTCTAGGAAGGCGGCAACCACATGCGTCGGCGGCGTGTAGCGCCACTGGCCGGTCTTGTTCATGTGCGCCCACTGGGCATGCACGTCGAGGCTGAGCGAATGGCTGCGGCCCTTGGCGGCTTCCAGCTCGCTCTTGCGGGCGATGATGAAGCCGAAGCCGGGCACGCCCTCGATGCACTTGTTGGCCGAGGAGACCATTGCCTCGTAGCGGATCTCGCCGACATTGAGCGGGATGGCGCCGAAGGCGCTCATCGAGTCGACCAGGAACTTGCGGCCCTTGGCGTAGACCACCTCGGAAATCTCGGCGACCGGATTGAGGATGCCGGAGCTGGTCTCGCAATGGACCAGGATGACGTGGGTAATGGCGGGGTCGGCGTCGAGGGCCTTGGCAACCTCGTCGCCGCGCGGCGGCATGTAGTCGCCCTTGTCGATGGCGACATGGTCGCGGCCGAGATAGCCGAGCGTCTGGACGATGCGCTGGCCATATGCACCGTTGACCAGCACCAGGGCCTTGCCGTCACGCGGCACGAAAGAGCCGAGCATGGCCTCCACGGCGAAGCTGCCGGAGCCCTGCATCGGCACGCAGTCGAACTCGTTTTTGGCGTCGCCGAGCATGGCGAGCAGCCGCTGGCGCATCTCCGCCGTCATCGCCCGGAAGTCGCCGTCCCACGAGCCCCAGTCGCGCAGCATCGCCTGCTTGACGGCATAGGAGGTGGTCAGCGGCCCGGGGGTGAGCAGGTAGGGCTCGCCCAGTGCCGGAGCGGGGAAGGGGGCCTGAGCCGCAAGCTTATGTTCGGACAGCATTTTCGTCTCCTCGCCGTCATCCTGATATTGCCTATGGCTCACCTTGGAATCCCCTGATCCATATGTACAATCGTTATTTCGTATCCAATGATAAGTCTGAGTAATGATGTGCGGATGACAGCGGTGAAACTGCTAGGCGGTCTTCGCCAGCCGGCTTTCAAGCAGGTCGCCGCTCTGGGTCAGGATCGGGTAGGCGACCGAAACCAGCAGCGAGTTGAACTCCTTCAGCGCCCGAACCGCCTCGAGGTGGATATCGCTGGTCTCGATGCTCTGCGGCGTGCCCGATTGCAGGCGCTTGAGGTGGCGTTCGTGGCTGTCGCGCTCGAGCTTGCGCATGCGCTCCTTCTCGACCACCAACTGGCGCGCCGCCTCGAGGTCCCCCGACACCAGCACGTTCATGGCGATCTGCATGTTGGCCAGCACCCGGTCGTGCAGGGCGGTCAGCTCGGACCAGCCTTCGCGGGAGAAGCTCAACCGCTTGTCACCCTTTTCCTCGGCCAGCACCAGAAGGTTCTTGGCGATGATGTCGCCGGCATGTTCGAGATTGATGGCGAGGTCGGTGAGCTCGATGCCGCGTCGCGCCTCGTCCTGGCTCATCGTGCCGCGATTGACCTCGGCGATGTAGAGCTTGATGTCGGTGTGGGCGCGGTTGACCTCCTCGTCGAGGCGGCGCAGCTGCGCCACGCGCGCCTTGTCGCCGCTCTCGAACAGCTCCATGACAGGCCGCAGCATGATCTCCACCGTCTCGGCCATGCGCAGCACCTCGCGCGTAGCACTCGCCAGCGCGACGCTCGGCATCTTGATGACGGTGCGGTCGAGCGCGCTCTTGCGGCGCGACATCAGGTCGAATGTTTCTTCGCCCGCCGGGGCGTCGGGCAGGATCAGCCGCGCCAGCCGTTCCATCGCCGTGGTGAAAGGCAAGCAGGCGACCAGCAGCGCAAGATTGAAGGCGAGGTGCATGTTGACCACCTGCCGGGCGGCATTCTCGCCGAACCAGGACATCGGCAAGGTGGCTGCCTGCAGCCCAAGCAGGATGACGACCGCAGCCGTTGCCCGGAAGATCAGGTTGCCGAGCGGGATGCGTCGGGCCTCTATCGCCTGGCCGCGGGTCAGCCCGACGGCGACAAGCCCGGCGCCGAGATTGACGCCGAGGATCATCGGCAACGCGACCTCGGCCGGCAGCACGCCTTGGGCTGCCATCGACATGAACAAAAGCACCGAGGCGACGCTGGAGTGGATCAGCCATGTGAACAGGGCGGCGGCGCCGAAGGCCGTCACCGGGTCGCTGCGCAGATAGTCGACCGCCATGGGCAGCAGCGCGCTGTGGCGCATCGGGGTAGTCGCCTCGCCGACCATGCGCAGCGAGATCAGGATGAAGGCGATGCCGAGCAGCGTGCGCCCGGTCTGCTTGACGATTCGCGCCTCGACCTTGAGGAACATCGTGGCACCCGCAAACAGCAGCAGCGGCACCAGCCAGCTGAGATCGAAGGACAGCGCCTGCACCACAAGCGTCGAGCCGACATCGGCGCCCAGCATGACGGCGAGCCCGCCCGAGACCGTCATCACACCAGTCGCAGCGAAGCCCGCGGTGAGCACTGCGACGGCGGTGGCGCTCTGCAGCATGACGGCGAGCACGGTGCCGGCAGCAGCCGCGCGCACCCGCCCCCTGGTCGCACCGCGCAGCGCCTCGCGCAGCAATGCGCCGTGGGCGCGCTCCACCCCCGTGCGCACCATGCGCACGGCCCAGAGCAGCAGCATGATAGCGCCGGCCAGCTGAAGCAGGATGTACAGAAGATGCATGGTGCCGTGCCTCCCAACGCGCGGCGCAAGGATGGCGCCTGCTCTATCCTCGGCACGGCAAGCCATAAATCAAATCGTTAGTTTCGATATTTCTATTGGCTGAGTTTATTGCTATTCTGCCCTGACGTCAGGGAGCAGGCATGCGGTACGTACAGCTCAGGGCTTTTCACTATGTCGCGGTGTGCGGCGGCTTTTCGCGCGCCGCCGAGATGCTGTTCCTCACCCAGCCGGCGATTTCCGACCAGGTGCGCAAGCTGGAGGAAGAGTATGACGTGCTCCTGTTCAACCGCCACAAGAAGCAGGTGACGCCGACCGAAGCCGGCCTCAAGCTGCTCGAAATCACCCACCGCATGTTTGACACCGAGCAGCAGGCGCTGGAGCTTTTGTCGGAATCGCGCGCCCTGCGCTCGGGCACGCTGCG
The DNA here is from genome assembly GCF_037625995.1 of Aminobacter sp. Piv2-1. Taxonomy (NCBI): domain Bacteria; kingdom Pseudomonadati; phylum Pseudomonadota; class Alphaproteobacteria; order Hyphomicrobiales; family Phyllobacteriaceae; genus Aminobacter; species Aminobacter sp. Piv2-1. Next base: position 386,295 of record NZ_JARKMU010000004.1, on the reverse strand, counting down.
CATCGTGGCGGATGCCGCCCACCACCTGCTGCACATCCTCGGCCAATTCCGCCAGAAATATCCCGGCATCCAGGTTTCGGTCCGCGCCGGCAACACCGAGACGGTCATCTCCAGCCTCTACAGCTACGAGGCCGACATCGGCGTGCTCGGCGAGATCCCCACCGGCCGCGACTTCGAGGTGGTGAAGCTGAACTCGACGCCGGTCGTCGCCTTCGTCTCGACCGATCATCCGATGGCCAGGGCCAAGTCGCTGTCGCTGCACGAACTGTCCCTGCTTCCGCTTGTCATGCGCGAGCGCGGCTCGAAGACGCGCGCCAAGCTGGAGGATCTCGCGTCCAAGGAAGGCTTCCAGTTCAAGCCGGCGATCGAGGCAGAGGGGCGCGAGGCGGTGCGCGAGATCGTGGCGTCCGGAGCCGGCGTCGGTTTCGTCTCGGCCGCCGAGTTCGGCCAGGACGCCCGGCTGGTCCAGATCCCGATCGCGGCTCCCGAGATGCTGATGGACGAGGCGCTCATCTGCCTGCGCGAACGCAGTGGCGGCAAACTGGTGCGGGTCTTCCTCGATATCGCCAGGTCGATGGCGGCGGGGTGAGCACAGGCCAAGCGGGCAGCCATCATCTCCGCCTGCGGCGATCTTGGGTGCCGTCGCTTAACGACGCTTCTCGATGATCTGGATGAAGCGCGCGAAAAGCTCGGCCTGCGACTTGATGCCGAGCTTGTGATGGATGTTGCGGCGGTGGACCTTGACGGTGCCCGGGGCGACGCCGAGCGAGCGGGCTATGGATTCGGTCGAATGGCCCTGCAGCACCATGTCGACGACATGCATCTCGCGCGCCGTGAGCGAAAGGCTCTCCCAGATATGGGTCCGGTCGAACTCGTTGACAGACGCCGGCGCGTTCTTTTCCGTCGGTGCAGGCTGCTCCGTCTCGGGCAGTCCCGGCCAGCGCTGGCGGCAGAGCTCGATGACCAGCGGCGCCATGTCACGCAGCTTGCGCGCGTCGGCCGTGCCGAACGGTCCAGATACCTTCAGCCGCATCAGCGACAGCACCACCGCATCCTTGCCAGGCAGTGGCACGAAGAAGCCCACTTCCTCGGCGAGTTTCGTCTGGCTGTAGTAGGAGCGGAAATATTCGCTCGCATAAAACCGGTCGGGCGCCAGCTCCCGCATCCGCCAGAAGCCTTCCTTGCGCTCGATCGCCGCGTGGTGGAACGGGTCGAGCAGGTAGGGCCCCTCCTGATAGAGGGCGACGAAGACATGGCTTTCGCTGGGCGAAAACGTTTCGAACAGCATCGGCGGGCGCGCCGCCCCGCGATAGCCGAAGACCACGCAATGGTCGAAGGACACGTGCCGGCTGAGCCAGGCGATCAGCGCCTCGCCGAAGCGGTAGCCACTGGCCTCCCGGGTCGTGGCGACCACCGCCGCCAGGTCGCCGAAATCGTCGCCACGGGAGGTTCGTCCCTTCAATGTGATACCACTCCATTTCAATAAATAGCATCGATATACCACCTGTGAGGTATATACTAGGCAGCATTTTCTGCTAGCGTTCGGGGCAGTGACGCCGTTTGCGCCCTGGAGGCAGCCGATTGACCGCAGCGCCCGTTCCCGACATCGAGTTTCGCGGAGTCACCAAGCGCTATGGCGCCGTCACCGCCGTCAGCGGCGTCGACCTATCGATCCCGCCGGCAGCCTTCGTGGCCCTGCTTGGCCCCTCCGGCTGCGGCAAGACGACCTGCCTGCGCATGATCGGGGGGTTCGAGCAACCGAGCGAGGGCAAGGTCCTCATCCGCGGCCAGGACATGGCGGGCACGCCACCCTACCGGCGCCCGGTCAACATGGTCTTCCAGCAATATGCGCTGTTTCCGCATCTCGACGTGGAGGACAACGTCTCCTACGGCCTGCGCCAGCAGCGCCCGCGCCTGTCGGCGCGCGAGATAAGCCAGAGAGCCGGTGACGCCCTGGCGATGGTCCAGCTCGCCGGCTACGGCCGCCGCAAGATCCACGAGCTCTCGGGCGGACAGCAGCAGCGCGTGGCGCTGGCGCGGGCGCTGGTCAACAAGCCGGCCGTGCTGCTCCTCGACGAGCCGCTGGCCGCACTCGACAAGAAGCTGCGCACCAACATGCAGATCGAACTGCAGAACCTGCAGCGCGAACTGGGCATCACCTTCGTGCTGGTCACCCACGACCAGGAAGAAGCGCTTTCGATGAGCGATTTCGTCTGCGTGATGAACCGCGGCGGCATCGTCCAGATCGGCACGCCGAGCGATATCTACCATGAGCCGGCGGACCTCTTCGTCGCCGACTTCGTGGGCAAGACCAACCTCCTGAGCGGCAACGTGGCCGGCCGCTCCGGCGACCTCTTCGAGGTCAAGCTTGCCGACGGATCTGTCATCTCCGCGCGCGGCCGCAAGGAGCTCGCGAGCGGCGAAGCCGTCTCGATCAGCCTGCGGCCCGAGGCGTTGCGCCTCAGCACGCCGGGACAGGGCGGAATCACGGGCACCGTGCGCAACCGCATCTTCCTCGGTTCCGTGGCCGAATACGCCATCGAGGTTCCGGCGATCGGCACGCTGCTGGCCACCGCCGACCAGCAGTTCGGGCAGGTCGACCTATTCGAGCCGGGCGAGCCCGTCGCCATCGGCTTTGCACCGGGAGCGCCGCTGGCGTTCGCGGGCGCAAGAGACAACGGGCCAAAACAGAGGGAAACGAAAAATGTCGAAATCGTATCGTGACGGCCAGCCCGTCACCTCGGAGGAATTTGTCCATCAGCTGATGCGCCTGAAGCGCGGCTCGATCGGCCGGCGCGACTTCCTGGGCTTGACCGGGCTCGGCATCGCCACCGCCGTTTTCGGCCGTGAGCTCGGCCTGTCGCCGACGCCGGCGCACGCCGCCGAAAACCTCGGCGACCGCATGTCCATCGCCACCTGGCCCAACTACCACGACCCGGCGACCTTCGAGAACTTCACCAAGGAGACGGGCGTCGCCGTCGAGGTCAATGTGTTCGGCTCGAACGAGGAGATGCTTGCCAAGCTGCAGGCCGGCGGCTCGGGCTGGAGCCTGTTCGTCCCGACCAACTACACGATCTCGACCTACAAGAAGCTCGACCTCATCGATCCGCTCGACATGGCCAAGCTCACCAACTTCGACGCCAAGTCGGAAGATGCGCGCTTCACCGCCGAAGGGGCGATCGACAGCGTCGTCTATGCGGTGCCGAAGAACTGGGGCACGACCGGTTTCGCCGTGAACACCAAGAAGCTGACGAAGCCGATGACCACCTGGAAGGAATTCTGGGACACGGCCATGGCCGAAGGCGAAGGCCGCACCATGGTGCACGACTACCAGCTGACCACCATCGGCAATGCGCTGAAGTATTTCGGCTTCTCGTTCAACTCGCTGAAGCCGGACGAGCTCGCCAAAGCCGAGGAACTGCTCATCAAGGTCAAGCCGCATCTGTTCGCGGTTTCCAGCGACTACCAGCCGCCGATGCGCGCGAACGACGCCTGGATGACCATGTGCTGGACCAACGATGGCGCCCAGCTCAACCGCGACATCCCCGAAATCGCCTATGTGCTCGGCAAGGAAGGCGGCGAGATCTGGACCGACTTCTACGCCATTCCCAAGGATGCTCCGAACAAGCCCGCCGGCTATGCACTGCTCAACCACCTGATGAACCCGCAGGTCGCGGTCAAGGAGCACCTGGCCAATGGCGCGCCGTCCACCGACGCCCGCGTCAACGCGCTGCTGCCCAAGGAGGTGCTGGACAACCCGATCCTCTACCCGGCGGCCGATCTGCTGACGGCGCTCGAGTTCGGAGCCGCGGCGACGCTGACTGACCCGGCGCGCGCCGAACTGATGGCCCGTTTCAAGTCGGCCTGAGCCGGCGAGATCGAAAAAACCAACTCCGCCGACGGCCGCGCCCGGGTGCGTGCCGTCGGACCCTGGAGCCGTCCGGATGCAGCCGAGCGCCTTTCGCCATAAATTGCTGACCGCCCTGCTGCTCGCGCCGGCGACGGCGTGGCTGGTCGTGTTCCTGGTGCTGCCCTTCGTCGCCATCGTCGTCTTCAGCGTCGGCGAAAGGGCACCGGAAGGCGGCTACCAGGCAGCCCTGACGATTGCGCAATATGCAAACCTGCCGGCTCGTGCCACCGCCTTCTGGAACACGCTGATCCTCGCCCCGGTGGGAGCCTTCGCCTGCCTGCTCGTCGCCTATCCGGTGGCATACTACATTGCCCTGCAGGTCCCGGAACGCTGGCGCCTCATCCTGCTTGCGCTGATCGTCATCCCGTTCTGGACGAGCCTCCTGATCCGCACCTATGCCTGGATGTACATATTGGGCGGGCGTGGCATTCCGGCCCTGCTGTCCTATGTCGGCATCGAGGATCTGAGGCTCATCAATACGCCGGGCGCGGTGCTGCTCGGCATCGTCTACGGTTACCTGCCGCTGATGATCCTGCCGATCTATGTCAGCCTCGAACGGCTCGACCGAAGGCTGCTGGAGGCTTCTGCCGACCTCGGCGCCACCCCTTTGTCGACCTTCTTCGGGGTCACCCTCCGGCTCTCGCTGCCGGGCGTGATGACCGGCTTCTCGCTCGTCATGATCCTGCTGCTCGGCGAATATCTCATCCCGACACTGCTGGGCGGCGGCAAGGTCTTCTTCATCGGCAATGCGCTGGTAGACCTGTTCCTGCAGTCGCGCAACTGGCCGTTCGGCTCGGCCATCGCGGTGACGCTGGTGCTCGTCTCGGTGGTCGTCCTGGTCATTGCAAACCGCGTTTCGGCCCGCTACTCGGGCGCCCGCCAGGTGGACCTGATCTGATGCGCGCCTTCATCGTTGCGGTCTTCGCCTTCCTGTATCTGCCGATCGCCCTGGTCGTGCTGTTCTCGTTCAACGCAGGCCGGCATGCGAGCGAACTCACCGGGCTTTCGACCCAGTGGTACGGCAAGGCGCTTGCCAACCCGTTCCTGATGGAAGCGCTCAAGAACAGCCTGTTCATTGCCACCACCAGCGCCTCGCTCGCGGCCGTGTTCGGCACTGCCGCCGCGCTCGGCCTTGCCCGCGTCGGCATCAGGACACGCACCGTGTTCGACGTGCTCCTGGGCGCCGCCATCGTCGTGCCGGGCGTGGTGATCGGCATTTCAACGCTGGTCGCGCTGGTGCAATTGTTCGCAGTGGTCAATCCGTTCCTTGCCTCGGTCTGGCCCGGAAGCGAGCCGCCGCGGCTCTCGCTCGGCTACGGCTCGATCATCGCCGCGCATGGCCTGTTCTCGATGGCGCTGGTGACGATGATCGTCCGCACCCGGCTGGGCAGCCTCGACCGCAACCTGGTGGAAGCCTCGAGCGACCTCTACGCCACGCCGCTGACCACCTTCCGGTCGATCGTCCTGCCGCAGATCATGCCCGCGATCCTGGCCGGATTCCTGCTCGCCTTCACCTTCTCCTTCGACGATTTCATCATCGCTTTCTTCGTCGCGGGCGCCCAGACGACGCTGCCCATCTACGTTTTCGCCTCCATCCGCCGCGGCGTGACCCCCGAAATCAATGCCATCGCCACCATCGTGCTTTGCGCCTCGGTGCTGATCGTGGCGCTGGCGCAGCTCCTGCTGCGCAAGCGCAAACCCTCCCACTGAAAGGCTCGACATGCTGCTCAAGGATCGTATTGCCGTCGTCACGGGCGCAGGCTCCGGCATCGGCCGGGCCGGCGCACTGATGATGGGGAGGGAGGGCGCGGTGGTGGTCGTCACCGACCGCGATGCCGCATCCGGCGAGACGGCGGCGGAAGCAATCCGCGCAGCCGGGGGACGCGCCGAGGCGATCTGCACCGACGTGTCGGACGACACCCAGATCGAGCGCATGATCGGCACCACGCTCGAACGCCACGGCCGCATCGACATCCTGCACAACCACGCCGGCATCCAGGTCGGCGGCCCGCTGATGGAGGTGGCCAGCGAAGGCATGGACGCCTCCTGGCGCATCAACGTCCGCGCCCATTTCCTGGCCTCGAAGCTCACAATGCCGGCGATGATCGCACAGGGCGGCGGGGTGATCGTCAACACCGCGTCGAACTCGGGCGTGTTCTACGACCACGAGATGATCGCCTATGCCACGTCCAAGCATGCGGTGGTGGCGATGACGCGGCAGATGTCGATCGACTACGCCAAATACAATGTGCGGGTGAACGCGCTGTGCCCGGGCTGGGTCGACACCCCCTTCAACGATCCCTTCATCGCCCAGATGGGCGGACGCAAGGCGATCGAAGACTATGTGCGCACCAAGATCCCGATGCAGCGCTGGGCCACGGCTGAGGAGATCGCCGAGGCGATCCTGTTCCTGGTCTCCGACCGCTCGTCGTTCATGACCGGCCAGGCACTGGTGATCGATGGTGGCGAAAGCATCGCATAGGTCAAGGCATCCCGCCTCGGTCAGTATCCTGGCGGTCTGACAAAGCCGTCGGTTAGGCGTGCCAGGGCCTTTGCGACAGCCAGCCACCGCAAGTCTGAATGCCTGGGCCCGACGAACTGGGCGCCGATCGGCAAGCCTTCCCGGTCGAAACCGATCGGGATCACGACGACCGGATGCCCGTCATGTCGAACCGGCAGGCGTGGTGCCGACCAATACGGCTCCGCTACGTTGGCCGGATATTGTGGTTCGACCGGAAGACATTGTCGGGATCGTAGCGAGATTTGACCGCGACGAGCCTCGCGTAATTCTCGCGCCCGAACCCGGCCAGCACCCTGTCCTCGCCCTCGTCGCCGATAAAATTGAGGTAGACGGCACCCATCGCCCAGGGCTGCAGGTCGGCCCTGATATCGCGGGTCCAGCGCTTGGCGCGTTCATCGTCTTCCGGAGCCGACCACAGGCCGAAGGGATGCACGGTCCAGGCCGCGCGTCGCCACGAAACGGGATAGTGATCGCCGTTGCGCCCGGCCGCCCCGCCCTGCGGGAACAGCACATGCTGCGAAGGCGAGGGCACGATCATGTCGCGCGCGCGGGCGCAGAACAGGTCGATGGCTTCGTCGGGCAATTGTCCGAGATGCTCGGCGGACCAATAATTGCGATAGCCGGGCGGGTCGTCGATCAGGCACTGGAGATCTGCATAGGGCATTTCGGCGACCATCGCGCCCGCGGGCTCGAGCGCCAGAACGGGCGCAAGAACCCTGCGGGCCTCGTCCTCCGGCCCGGCATAGATGAGCACCGCAAGGCAGCTGAGCCTACCCACGAGATGCTGCGGTACGAACTCCTCATTTGGGGCAGTCACATAAAGGAAGCCGCCGCTGACTTCGTCGGGTGCGGCATCCATGAAGTCGCGGTAGTGCCGCAGGATGTCCGGTCCGGCCGCAGGCGGCCAGAACAGCAAGGCCGCCGTCACCACCGAAAGCGGATGCAGCCGGAAGGTGAAGGAGGTGGCGACGCCGAAATTGCCGCCGCCGCCGTGCAGTGCCCAGAACAGGTCGGGGTTCTCGGTCTCGCTGGCGTGGAGCACGCTGCCGTCGGGGCAGACGAGCTCGGCCGAAACGAGATTGTCGCAGGCAAGGCCGAACTTGCGGTCGAGCCAGCCCGAGCCGCCTCCGAGCGTGAAGCCGCCCACGCCGGTCGTCGAGACGCGCCCGCCGGTCGTCGCCAACCCGTGCGGTTGGGTGGCGCGGTCGAGATGGCTCATGGTCGCGCCGCCCGAAACGATTGCCAGGCGCCTTTCGGCGTCGACGGCCACCTGGTTCATGTGGCGGAGGTCTATCACCAGCCCGCCGTCGTTCAATGCCTTGCCTGCCACCCCATGCCCGCCGCCGCGAACCGAGATTTCGAAGCCGACTTCCCGCCCGAAACGGACGGCGTTTGTCACGTCCTCGACATCGAGGCATTGCGCGATCACGGCAGGGCGGCGGTCGATCATGGCGTTGAAGATGGTCCTGGCCTCGTCGTAGCTCGCGTTGCCGGCCTGGATGATCTGTCCCTTGAAGCCGCTACGCCGCAACTGCTGCACGAGATTGTCGGTCTGGACCTCCATGTCACCCTCCTACGAAAAGACCAATTTCACCGCCCTGCCTGCCGGGCAGACGCCTCGGGCCTTGGCCCGGTTCGCAACGACTGCCCACGCTGCCGTTGGGTGGTGGATTCATGATACTCTCTACCGGGGCGGCCGGTGAATGACCGCAACGCCGGATTTCTTGCCCGGCGCCCCGGACGGGAGATGCGACAATGAACGCAGTCCTTGATCTGTTGCGCACGCTTCACCTGAGCAGTGGCATCTTTCTGGATTGCGAATTCACGGCCCCCTGGTGCGTTACCGCCACCCCGATCGGACCGGACGACGTCGGCCTGCTTATGGCACCGCTGCCGGCGCACGTGATCGCCTATCACTATGTCACCCAGGGCAGCCTGTTGCTGAAGGTGGACCAGCGGGATCCCTTCCGCATCAAGGCCGGCGAGATCGTGCTCTTCCCTTCCAACAATGCCCACAGGCTGGGCAGCGACCTCACGGTCGAGGCAGTGGACGCGGCAGCACTGGTCGCGCCACCGCAGAACGGCGAACTGGCCAGGATCGAGCATGGCGGCGGCGGCGAACGGACGCACATCCTGTGCGGTTTCCTCGGTGCCGATGCACCGTGCGATCCCGTGCTCGAAATTCTGCCCGATGTGCTTCGGCTGGAGGTGCAGCAGGGCGCTGCCGTCGACTGGATCGAAAGCACGCTGCGTTATGCAGCCCAGGAGATGACGTCCTGGCATGCGGGCTCTCACGCCATGCTGGCCCGGCTTGCCGAATGCCTGTTCGTCGAGGCGATCCGGCGTTACCTGGATTCCTTGCCGCCCTCCCAGGGTACATGGCTCGCCGGTCTGGGCGACCCGGTCGTGGGCCGCGCGCTGGCTCTTCTCCATGCCCGCAAGCACCAGGCCTGGACAGTCGAGGATCTGGCAGCGGAGGCCGGACTGTCGCGATCCGCCTTTGCCGATCGTTTCACGCGCCTGATGGGCGAGCCGCCGATGCACTACCTGGCGAAACAGCGGCTGCGGTCAGCTGCCGAGCGGCTGCGCACGACACATGAGCCGGTGGCGCAAATCGCCTTCGAATCCGGCTATGGGTCGGAGTCGGCGTTCACGCGCGCCTTCAAGCGCCAACTGGGCGTCCCGCCATCATATTGGCGCGCTCAGCGCGGGGGATCGAGCGACCCGACCTTGGGTTCACGCGGGTTCGAATAAACAGGGGTTCCCCGATGTCACGCGGTGGATGGCTGCCCGGGTTTGACGGACCGGCCTAGCGCGCCATGTCAGCCAATGCCCCGCGCATCGCCGAACTCGTGATCCCGAACATTCCGCCATAGGGGATGTGGAGGTCGATGATGACGAACATGACGCTGGTGACGGCCATGACGCCAATGGACAAGACGACCGCGCCCAGCACGCGGCGCGGGATCTGAAGCCCGAAGCTCAGGAACACGAGCGCCAGCCAGAAACTGATGATGCCTACGAACGAGCCTCGGGCAACGCCGGTCGCGTCTTCGATGACCGCCCAGCGACTTTCCTGAACCATCGTGTAGTCGCTACGGCATCTGGCGGCCATGTTGGCGCGAACCGCGTCGGCAGGCGCCAGCGCGTCGACGATCAATCCGACCTCGTTCATGAGGGCATTCAGGCCCGGATCTTCACCGCTTGCCGCCATGTTGCGGACATCCGGCATGCCTTCGACGACGGGCGCCTTCTCCTTCGTCCAGGTACTGGCTATGACAGCCGCGGAATATTGGCGAAGGATGCGCCTTGCCGGCTCCGCCTCGGTGCCGAGATTGCGCAGGCACTGGTCGAGGCGGGCCAGCCGCGCGGCATAGAGGGAACGGTGCTTGTTGGCGGCGTCGAATGCCTGCTTCGCCGTGGAAAGCTGCAGGCTGAGAACCAGGGCGGCAAAGGTGACGAGCAGTCCCGTCACCAGCCGCAAGGCATCCATGTTGGCCTGCGACAGGTGATCTTCGTGAAGGCGGACACGCAGCGCCACCCCGCCGATGGCGGCCGCGCTGAAAAGGAGTAGGAACCCGAACCCGTAGAGAATTTCCATGGCGCTGGACGGCGTGGGATCGACTGTCGGCTTCAGCCGAGGCTATCGCAGGCAATCGGGCGGCACAATGCCGTGCCACGCTGCGTACGACTGCTGCAGATCGTCGGCCCGTTCCGCCAGAATATCCCGGGATCCAGGTTCGAAGGCCGCGAGGGGACCCTATTGTTCGTCCTAGGCCGCCACCGGGGCGCCGGGGACATAGAGCAGGATCGGCCGGATCTCATACACCGCGGTGGGGTTGGCGGAACGCAGTTCGCGTGCCGCGGCAACGGCTGCGTCCATCGTCGGGTAGTCGACGACGTAGAAGCCGAGCAGTTGTTCCTTGGTCTCGGCAAAGGGACCGTCGGTGACGAGGCCGAGCCCCTTTCCTCTCAGGGTGACCGCGCTTTCCGTCGGTCCTAGGCGGGCCGCCGGGCCAAGATGCTTCTCGCGGACGAGGCGGTCGTTGACCTCGAGCAGGTCCTTCATCAGGGCCGCATCCTCCTCCTCGGTCCAGGATTCGACCACGCCCTCGGCGTGATATGCCAGGATTGCATACAACATGCTGCCTCTCCCTTGCCTGTTGATCTCGGTTTCCGCCGGGGCAGACTATTGGCTTCGGCTGCGGGCGGGCAAGCCGGTCGACGGGGCGCGATTACCCATGCGCTGCTATGCCCCGCCGGAAGGTCTCGCATTGCGCGCGCGCGCGTGCCATAAGCCGCCGCAACTCCCCTCCCTGGCCCTGGTTTCCATGATCCGTATCGAGAACGTCAGCAAGCAGAACAGCCACCGGCTGCTCTTCGTCGAGGCTTCGGCCACCCTGCAGAAACAGGAGAAGATCGGCCTCGTCGGCCCCAACGGCGCCGGCAAGACGACGCTGTTCCGCATGATCACCGGCGCGGAACTGGCTGACGAAGGCCAGGTTTCGAGCGAACGCGGCATCACCATCGGCTACTTCAACCAGGATGTCGGCGAGATGTCCGGCCGCAGCGCCGTCGCCGAGGTGATGGAAGGGGCCGGCCCGGTCAGCGAGGTCGCCGCCGAGCTGCGCGAACTGGAAGCGGCGATGGTCGACCCCGACCGCGCCGACGAGATGGACGCCATCATCGAGCGCTACGGCGAGGTGCAGGCACGCTACGAGGAACTCGACGGCTATTCGCTCGACGGCCGCGCCCGCGAAGTGCTTGACGGCTTGAGCTTCACACAGGAAATGATGGACGGCGACGTCGGCAAGCTGTCCGGCGGCTGGAAGATGCGCGTGGCGCTCGCCCGCATCCTTTTGATGCGGCCCGACGTCATGCTGCTCGACGAGCCGTCGAACCATCTCGACATCGAGAGCCTGATCTGGCTCGAGGACTTCCTCAAGGGCTATGACGGCGCGCTGTTGATGACCTCGCACGACCGCGCCTTCATGAACCGCATCGTCAACAAGATCATCGAGATCGACGGCGGTTCGCTGACCACCTATTCCGGCGACTACGAGTTCTACGAACAGCAGCGCCAGCTGGCGGACAAGCAGCAGCAGGCGCAGTTCGAGCGCCAGCAGGCGATGCTGGCCAAGGAAATCAAGTTCATCGAGCGCTTCAAGGCGCGCGCCTCGCACGCCGCCCAGGTGCAGAGCCGGGTGAAGAAGCTCGACAAGATCGACCGTGTCGAGCCGCCCAAGCGCCGCCAGACGGTGGCCTTCGAGTTCCAGCAGGCGCCGCGCTCGGGCGAGGACGTGGTCACGATCAAGAACGTGCACAAGAGCTACGGCAGCAAGACCATCTACGAGGGCCTCGACTTCCAGGTCCGCCGCCGCGAGCGCTGGTGCATCATGGGCGTCAACGGCGCCGGCAAGTCGACGCTGCTCAAGCTCGTCGCCGGTGCTTCCGAGCCCGACCAGGGCACGGTGGCGCGCGGGCCGAGCGTCAAGATGGGCTACTTCGCCCAGCACGCCATGGACCTGCTCGACGGCGATCTCACCGTGTTCGAGCAGCTGGAACATTCCTTCCCGCAGGCGGGACAGGCGCCGCTGCGCGCGCTCGCCGGCTGCTTCGGCTTCTCCGGCGACGAGATCGAGAAGAAGTGCCGCGTGCTTTCGGGCGGCGAGAAGGCGCGCCTAGTGATGGCGATCATGCTGTTCGATCCGCCGAACCTGCTGGTCCTCGACGAGCCGACCAACCACCTGGACATCGCCACCAAGGAAATGCTGATCGAGGCGCTCTCCCAATATGAGGGCACGATGCTGTTCGTCTCGCACGACCGCCATTTCCTCGCAGCCCTCTCCAACCGCGTGCTGGAACTGACGCCCGACGGCATCCACACCTATGGCGGCGGCTATGTCGAATATGTCGAGCGCACCGGCCAGGAAGCGCCGGGCCTGAGGCACTGATCGGGTGAACTAGCCGGCGCGGCCTTCGAACAGGTCGCGCTCGCGCGCCAGCCCTTCGCCGACGACGTCGAAGAAGGCGCGGACGCGGGCCGTGCCTTTCAGGTCCTGGTGGGTGACGATCCACAGCTCGCCGGCGAGCTCCTCGATGGGTTCGGCCAACGCGCGCACCAGGCCCGGCTCGTTGTCGCCGAGATAGCAGGGCAAGAGCGCAAGCCCGATGCCGGCGCGCGCCGCCACCGATTGGTTGACCAGGCTGTTGGTGCGGTAGACGAAGCTGTCGGGCGAGACGTTTCGATCCAGCCAGTCGGCGGCCATGATGCCGCCAGCGGTCTCCTCCCAGCCGACCAGTGAATGTGTGCCGAGCGCTGCCGGTCCCGCGATCGGGCTGCCATGAGCGTCGAGATAGGCTTGTGCTGCGAAGAACGTCCAGGCGACGCCGGCCAGCTTGCGCCCCCAGAGATCGCCTTCCTTTGGCCGGATCGGCCGCAGTGCCACGTCCGCCTCGCGGCGCGACAGCGAGAGCACACGGTTCTCGATGGCGAGTTCGACGACGATGCCGGGATGGACGGTCCGAAACTCGGCGAGATGCTTGGTCAGCCTGGAATAGGCCAGCGTTTCCGACGAGGTGACGCGCAGCCGCCCCGACAGTCTACCGTCGGCGCCGGCGATGTCGCGGGCCAGCGCCAGCGCCTCGTCCTCCATGCGCTCGGCCGCCGCCGCCGTGCGCTGGCCGGCCGAGGTCAGCTGGTAGACACCGCCGGGCAGGCGCTCAAACAGCCGCACAGCCAGCCGCTGCTCGAATGCGTTGAGCCGGCGAAACACCGTCGAGTGGTCGATGCCGAGCAATCCCGCCGCTGACGTGAGGCTGCCGGCGCGGGCCACGGCCAGCACCAGCCTGAGTTCGTTCCAGTCTTCCATGGGTGGCTTCTTAGCATGACAGGAGCCTGCAGTCATGCAAGCGTCATTGGCAAAGTCCCAATGAGCATTGCGACAGCGCAACGTCTAGTTTTGTCCCTGGACGCAACGACCACACGGTCGACAACCCAAGAGGACGGATCATGAAACTCTACTACGCCACCGGCACCTGCTCGCTCTCGCCCCATATCGTGGCACTCGAGGCCGGCATCCCGCTCGACATCGAGCGCGTCGACATCTTCAGGCAGCCGCATGTCACCGGTGCTGGTCGCGACTTCACCAAGGTCAACCCGAACGGCTACGTGCCGGCGCTCGAACTCGACGACGGCTCGCTTCTGACCGAGGGGGCGGCGATCGTCCAGTATCTCGCAGACCTTAGGCCCGCTTCGCAGCTGGCGCCGGCGGCCGGTACGCGCGAACGCTACCAGCTGCAGTCCTGGCTCAACTTCATCGCCACCGAACTGCACAAGATGTACAGCCCGTGGCTGTTCCATCCCGAATACGGCATCCAGGCGCAGGAGGTGGCGCGCGGCAAGATCGCGGAGCGTCTCGCTTATGTCGAAAGGCATCTGGAGGGCAGCGGCCCCTGGCTGATGGGCGAGACCTTCACCGTCGCCGACGCCTATCTGTTCACCATCGTCGGCTGGTCCGGCTACGCCAAGGTCGATCTCTCCGCCTTCCCGCACCTGCGCGCCTATATGGACCGCGTCGGCGTGCGACCGAAAGTGCGAGAGGCGATGTCGGCCGAAGGCATGAAGCTCGCGGCCTGACCATGAGCCAAGGCCTTGCCTGGAGCCTGCTCGTGATCGCTGGGGTTCTCGACGTCGCCTGGGCGGTGTCGATGAAATATGCCGAAGGCTACACCCGACCTGGCTGGTCGGTCGTCTCGGTGCTGCTGCTCGCAGCCTTCGTCTACCTGCTCGGCAAGGTGCTTGAGGCGCTACCTGTCGGCACCGCCTATGCCGTCTGGACCGGGATCGGCGCCGCCGGCACCGTCATCGTAAGCGCGGTGCTGTTCGGCGAGCAACTGACGCCGCTCCGGCTTGGCGGCATTGGCACCGTCTGGCCGGCATCGCTATGCTCAAGCTGGCGCCGGCCTAAAAACTGTCCCCTTACCAGCTTGGATGGCGAGCCCTGTGCCGCTAGAAGTTGCGCATGGACAGGCTCGAATGCGACCGGATGTTTGTGGCGGTTATGGAGACGGGCAGTTTTGCCCGGGCCGCCTCACGGCTGCGCACCAGCGCCGGGCAGGCTTCCAAGCTGGTGTCCCGGTTGGAAGCCGATCTTGGCGTCCGCTTGCTCAACCGCACCACCAGGGCGCTCGCAGCGACCGAGGCCGGGCAGGCCTATTTCGAGCGCGTGCGGGTTCTGCTCGCCGAGTTCGATTCCCTCGACGATGCGGTCCGCAATGTTTCCGGCACGCCGCGGGGCCGCCTCAGGGTCACCGCGCCCGTGTCCTTCGGCGCGCGCCAGCTGGCGCCAGTCTTCGTCGCATTCGCCCGGCAATTTCCGCAGATCGAACTCGACGTCAGCTTCTCGGACCGGGTGGTCAACGTGGTGGACGAGGGGTTCGACGTCGCCATCCGCATCGGCAACCCCACCGATACCAGCTTGGTCGCCCGCCGCCTCTGCGAGGCGCGCATCGTGTTGTGCGCATCGCAAGACTATCTGGCGCAGCACGGAGCGCCGGCCGACCCCGCCGGACTCGCGCCGCACGAGTGCATCATCGACACCAACTTCCGCGAGCCGGGCAGCTGGACCTTTCGCAATCCGGACGGCAGCGACGCCTCGGTAGGGGTGTCGGGCCGGCTGCGTTTCTCCAATGCCGATGTTGCGCTCTCGGCGGCCGAGGCCGGGCTCGGCATAGCAAGGGCCCCCAGCTTCATGGCCGGTCCACGCCTGCGCGACCGGCTGCTGGTGCCGCTGCTTGCCAGCTTCGAGCCATCGCCGCTCACCATCTACGCGCTCTACCCGCCCGGACGCCATCTCGCCATCAAGGTCAGGGTCTTCGTCGACTTCCTGGTGGAGCAGTTCCGCGGCGTGCCCGAGTGGGATCAGGGCTGGTAGCCATTATTTCCAAAATGGAATTAATAAAATGCTCTTGGCGCGGATAATATCCGCGCGGGAAATCCTCTATCTCCTTGCCATCGGCGCTGACCAGCGCGTGCACCAGGAGACAAGATCATGACCATTGCGATCATCGGAACCGGCAACATGGCCAAGGGCCTCGCCGGCGTATTTTCCAAGGCAGGCTACTCGGTCGCGCTCGGTTCGCGCGACGCTGCGAAGGCTGAAGAAACCGCCCGTTCGGCGGGCGTCAACGTGACGGGCACCGACATCCCGTCCGCGGTCGGCAGTGCCGACATCGTCGTCCTCGCCATTCCGTTCGACGCGGCCGGCGAAACGATCGCCGCGGCTGGCGGCCTCGACGGCAAGATCGTCATCGACATCACCAATCCCCTGACCGCCGACTATGCCGGCCTGACCATCGGCCATTCCACCAGCGCCGGCGAGGAGATCCAGAAGCTCGCCCCCAGGGCCAGGGTGGTGAAGGCGTTCAACACGATCTTCGCCTCGGTGCTCCAGTCGGGCGGCAATATCGGCGGCAAGCCTGCCACAGTGTTCATCGCCGGCGACGACAAGGACGCGACCGAGGCGGTCGAGACGCTGGTCGCCAAGTCTGGCTTCGTGCCCCTCCAGGTCGGCGGCCTCGGCGTCGCCCGCTACATCGAGCCGGTCGCAGGCCTCAACATCGTGCTCGGCTACATGCGCGGCCTCGGCACCGATATCGCGCCTGCCTGGCAGACCGCTGCCTGACATCTCAATCAACCAACATAGAGGACCCGAACCATGACCGAGACCAACAACGCCAACCTCGCCGCCCTCCTGCTGCGCGTCAGCATGGGCATCCTGTTCCTGGCCCATGCCGGCCTGAAGATATTCGTCTTCACCCCGGCGGGCACCGCCGGCTTCTTCGAAAGCATCGGCTTTCCCGGCCCACTTGCCTATCTGGTCATTGCGGCCGAGCTGCTCGGCGGAATTGCCCTCATCGCCGGCGTCTGGACCCGCTGGGTCTCGGTCGCGCTGATCCCGATCCTGCTCGGATCGATCTATGCCCCGCACGGCGCGGCCGGCTTCTTCTTCAGCAATCCGAATGGCGGCTGGGAATTCCCGGCATTCTGGGCCGTCGCCCTCGCTTCACTGGCGCTGCTCGGCAACGGCTCATTTGCCCTGCAGAAGGCGCGTGCCTGATCTACCACCGGCGGCGGCCCTGCAGGTCAGGTGCCGCCGGCCGACACTCTCGCGAACGGAAATTAATCATGCTCGTGAACGGCAAGTGGACCGAGGACTGGCAACCGGTCCAGGCAAAGGACGCCAAGGGCGGTTTCGTCCGCCAGGTTTCCAGTTTCCGCAACTGGATCACGCCCGACGGCAGCGCCGGCCCGACCGGCGCGGCCGGCTTTGCCGCCGAGCCGGGACGCTACCACCTCTACGTCGCATTGATTTGCCCATGGGCTTCGCGCACGCTGATCGCCCGCAAGCTCAAGAAACTCGAAGACATCATTTCGGTGTCCGTTGTCGAGCCGGCTTTGACCGACCAGGGCTGGCGCTTCGGCGACCATCCCGGCGCCGACCGCGATGAACTCAACGGCGCCACCTACCTGCACGAACTCTACAGCCTGGCCGACGACGATTTCACCGGCCGTGCGACGGTGCCCGTCCTCTGGGACAAGAAGCTGGGAACGATCGTCAACAACGAGTCCGCCGACATCGTCCGCATGTTCAATTCCGGGTTCGGTGCGCTGGCCGACCAGAGTATCGACCTCTACCCCGCCCACCTGCGCGACGACATCGACGCACTGAACGAACGCATCTATCCAGCCCTCAACAACGGCGTCTACCGGGCAGGCTTCGCCACCACGCAGCTAGCTTATGAGGAGGCCTATCGCGGCGTGTTTGCCATGCTGGACGAATTGGAGGCGCGGCTGGCCAACGGCCCCTTCCTGTTCGGCGCACCGTTCACGGAGGCCGACATCCGCCTGTTCGTCACGCTGGTGCGCTTCGACGCGGCCTATCACGGCCTGTTCAAGTGCAACCTGCGCCGCCTCTCCGAATATCGAAACCTGACGGCCTACATGAAGCGCGTGCTCGCCATTCCCGGGGTCCGCTCCACGGTCAATATCGGCCACATCAAGACAGGCTACTATTCCATCAAGTCGCTCAACCCGAACGGTATCGTTCCGGACGGGCCCGACCTGGGCGACCTGAGCCTCTGACCTACAAAGTTGAAAGCAGCAGGAAACCTCTCATGACCTCGTCGCCCGCCAACAGTCTCGTCATCTTTCTGCACGGCGTCGGCAGCCGCGGCGCCGATCTCATGCCCCTTGCCCAGAGCTGGCAGCATGTCCTGCCTGCGGACTTCGCAGCACCAGACGGACCGTCCGCCTTCGACGGCGGCGGCCAGGGCCGGCAATGGTTCAGCATCGCCGGCGTGACGGAGGCCAACCGACCGCAGCGCATCGTTGCCGCACGGCCCGCCTTCGACGAAGTCCTAGGCAACATCATCGACCAGCACGGACTGTCGCAACGGCTCGACCGCGTCGCCCTCGTCGGCTTCTCGCAAGGCTCCATCATGGCGCTCGACGCGGTGGCTTCGGGGCGTTGGCCGGTTGCCGCGGTCGTCGCCTATTCGGGCAGGCTCGCGTCGCCGCGTCCGTTGGCACCAGCCGGGTCGACGAGCGCGCTTCTGGTGCACGGCGCGGCCGATACGGTGATCCCCGCGGCAAGTTCGACCGAAGCTGCGGCAACGCTGCGCGAACATGGGCTCGAGGCGCAAAGCGTTATTCTGCCGGGCGTCGGGCACACCATCACTGCCCAAGGGGCGCAGCTCGGCGCCGATTTCATCGCCAAGCGGCTGGCCGCCCATTCGTCACCGACCTGACCTGCGACGACACCGGTGCCCTTCGCCGCATTGACGCTGACGCACGCTGTCAAAAAAGAACCCCTCCCGCGAGGGAGGGGCAGCTCGGGGAGGGTTCCGATACGCCGTTTCAGGCGGCGCCGCGCAGTGAGGTGCTGTCTGCCTTCACCCGCTCCGACTTGGGATCGTACGGCGCCTTGAGGTGGGCGGTCGCCGTGTGGCGTTCGCCGGCAAGGTCGATCGCGAAGCGGCCGCTCTCGATGAAATCCTTGTCGACACCATCGGCATGGTCGAGCAGGCCAAGCGCCACCGAGCGGCCGAGCGTGTGGCCGTAGGACGCCGAGCGCACTTCGCCGACAGGCTTGCCGTTGCGCAGGATCAGCTCGCCGCCCCAGAGCATGGGCGCTGCATCGTCGAGCGTGAACTGCACGATGCGGCGGGTGAGCTTGCCCTTGGCCTTGGCGGCGACCAGCGCCTCCTTGCCGATGAAGCCGCCAGGCTTGTCCATCGACACGGCGAAAGCGAGGCCGGCCTCGTAGGGGTTGATGTCGGGCGTGAGTTCCCGGCTCCAGGCGCGGAAACCCTTTTCGATGCGCAGCGCCTCGAGCGCGTAGTAGCCGCAGTCGGCGAGGCCATGATCGCGACCCGCCTCGTGCAGCGCCTCATAGACGCCGACGGCGAATTCGGTCGGCACGATCAGCTCCCAGCCAAGCTCACCGACATAGGTCATGCGGTTGGCATAGGCGGTGGCATAGCCGATGTCGATCTCGCGGATGGTGGCGAAGGGGAAGCCCGCGTTGGAAAGATCGGCCGAGGTGAGCTTGGCCAGGATGTCGCGCGAGCGCGGACCCATCAGCGCCAGCACCGCATAGGACGAGGTGACGTCGGTCAGCGTGACATGCGCATCCTCGGGGATGTTCTTCGCAATCCAGTCGGCGTCGTGCACGGCCTGGGCCGAGCCGGTGACGATCAGGAACTTGTCGCGGCCGAGACGCATCACCGTCAGGTCGCTCTCGTAGCCGCCGCGCTCGTTGAGCAGGCCGGTATAAATGGAACGGCCGATCTCGACGTCGATGTCGGCGGCGCAGATGTGGTTGAGCACACACGCCGCGTCGCGGCCCTGCACCATGATCTTGGCGAACGAGGTCTGGTCGAAGATGCCGGCTGCTTCGCGGGTGGCCTTCATCTCGCGCTGTACCGCGCCGTGCCAGTTCTGGCGACCGAAGGAGTATTCGGTCTCAGGCTTCTCGCCCGGCACGGCAAACCAGTTGGCACGCTCCCAGCCCATCTTGGAACCGAAGCAGGCGCCCTTGGCGGCGAGCCGGTCGTAGAGCGCCGAGCGGCGGAAGGGGCGGGCGGTATCCAACTCGCGGTTCGGCCAGGGCATGGCGTAATGCAGGCCGAGCGTTTCCTTGACGCGGTCGTGCAGCCAGCGCGGGTTGTTGTTGAAGCCGGCAAAGCGCCTGATGTCGACCGGCCAAAGGTCCATCGTCGCGGCACCATTGACGATCCATTCGGCCAGCGCCCGACCGGCGCCGCCGGCACTGGCGATGCCCATCGAGTTGAAGCCGGCGCCGACGAAGAAGTTTTTCAGCTCCGGCGCCTCGCCGAGGATGAAGTTGTTGTCGGCGGTGAAGCTCTCGGGGCCGTTGTAGAATTTCTTGACGTCCGACGTCTCCAACTGCGGCACGCGCACCAGCGCGTTCTGCATCAGGATCTCGAACTGGTCCCAGTCGTCGGGCAGAAGCGCGAACTCGAAATCGTCGGGGATGCCGTTCATGCCCCACGGCTTGGCCTCGGGCTCAAAGCCGCCCATGACCAGGCCGCCGACCTCTTCCTTGAAATAGATGTAGCCGTCGGGATCGCGCAGCACCGGCAGGTCCGGGTGCACGCCTTCGATCTTGCCGGTGACGATATACATGTGCTCGGCCGAGTGCAGCGGCACTGTCACCCCGCACATCGCGCCGACCTTGCGCGCCCACTGTCCGGCACAGTTGACCACGATCTCGGCCGCGATGTCGCCCTTGTCGGTGGAAACGCCGGTGGCGCGGCCCTCCTTGGTCTTGATGCCGGTGACGCGGACACGTTCGATCACGCGCGCGCCGCGGTTGCGCGCACCCTTGGCCAGCGACTGGGTGAGGTCGGTCGGGTTGGCCTTGCCGTCGCCCGGCAGCCAGACGGCGCCGACGAGGTCGTCGATGGCCATGACCGGCCACTTCTCCTGCGCTTCCCTGGCCGAGATCACCTCGATGTCGACGCCCTGCGCGCGGGCGGAAGCGGCCGTGCGCTTCAAGACCGTCATGCGGTCGGCGCTGCGGGCGACCGACAGCGAGCCGCAGTTCTTCCAGCCGGTGGCGAGCCCCGTCTCGGCCTCGAGCTCGCTGTAGAGCTGGGTCGAGTATTTGATCAGGCTCGTCATATTGGCGTGGCTGCGCAGCTGGCCTACGAGGCCGGCGGCATGCCAGGTGGTGCCGCCGCTGAGCTGGCCCTGCTCGAGCAAAACGACATCGGTCCAGCCGAGCTTTGTCAGGTGATAGGCGACCGAGCAGCCAATGATGCCACCGCCGACGATGACGACGCGAGCCTGCGTCGGGAATTCCTGCGCCATGATGATGAAACCTCCCAAGGGTGATGGTCGTCACCATATCGTCATCGCAACAAAATGCAACATTAAATGCAACAAATAGTCACATCTTATTTGCGGCGGTCGTCGCCGAGGCCTCGCATCAGAGGGGATGGCTCTCTGCTTTCAGCGTCACCATGCAGGAAGGACAGGGAAATTTTCGCGCATTTGTCGGAACGGACCGACGCCGCACGTCTTCCAGTGGTAAGCCGGCAGAGGCGATGAAGGAGAACGACATGAGAAAGATCGTGGTGGGTGCATTCATAAGTCTCGACGGCGTTATGCAGGCGCCGGGCGGACCCGAAGAGGACCCGATCGGCGGCTTCAAATATGGCGGCTGGGTCGCCCCCTATTTCGACAAGACGCTGGAAGAGGCGGTAGGCGAGATGTTCGCCAGGCCCTTCGACCTCCTGCTCGGGCGCAAGACCTGGGACATCTTCGCTGCGCACTGGCCCTATGTCGACGCCGACGATCCCATCGGCCCACTGTTCGACCGCATCAACAAATACGTCGCGACGCGTAACCCGGACCTCAAGCTCGGCTGGCAGAACAGCCATTCGCTCGGCGCCGACGCCGTTGCTGCCGTGCGAAAGCTGAAGGCCGAAGACGGGCCCGACCTTCTGACCCAGGGCTCGACCGACTTCCTCAAGACCCTGCTCGCCAGCGACCTGGTCGACGAACTCAACATCTTCATCTTCCCGCTGGTGTTGGGCAAGGGCAAGCGCCTGTTCGGCGAAGCTGCCCTGCCGTCGGCGCTGAAGCTGGTGTCGTCCAAGCTTTCCGGCACGGGCGTGACGGTCAACAAATACGTCCGCGACGACAACATCGTCACCGGTTCGTTCGAGTTCGAAACGCCGACGGAAGCGGAGCTGGAACGGCGGCGGAAGTTGACCTGACCCTGGGCAAACAGGCGCGGGCGGCGGCTTTGCCGCCTCGCCGATCCCTCCAGTTACTCCCCGACGATCACCTTCGGTCCCTTGCGCTCCAGGGCCTCGACCATGGCTGGCGGGGGAGGGGCGTCGACGATGACGCCGGCGGCGAGTTCGAAGCGCGGGATGCGCAGTGGGGTCAGGCGGCCGAACTTGGAACTGTCGAGCACGAAATAGGCGCGGGCGGCGGTGGCTGCCATGCGCGAGCGCTGTTCGGCGCCGTTGCGGGTGAAGTCGGTGACCTCGCCGTCGGGCGACAGCGCGCCACCGCCGAGGAACGCGACGTCGATACGGAAGCGGCCGATGGCGTCGAGCGCGTCGATGCCGACCGCAGCTTCCTCCGACGGATCGATCTCGCCGCCCAGCATGTGCACGCGCACATGCGGCTGCCGGCACATGTGCAGCGCGATCGTCAGGCTGGTGGTGCAGATCGTCAGGTTCTGCTTGCCGGCTAGCGCATGGGCCACGGCAAGGGTGGTGGTGCCGGAATCGAGGAACACCACCATGCCGTCCTCGACGAGTGCTGCCGCTGCCCGGCCGATGGCTGCCTTGCCGCCGGCATTTTCCTGGCTGCGCAGGGTAAGCGCCGGCTCGGTCGCCTCGAACAGCGTCGCCCCTCCATGGACGAGGTCGAGCTGGCCGCGCTCGGCCAGGAACTTCATGTCGCGGCGGATGGTCTCCCGCGACACGTCGAAGAAGGCGGCAAGCTCGGTGATGCCGACCGAGCCGTCGGCGGCCAGCCGCCTCAGGATCTCGTCGTGGCGGCGCGGCGCGAGCGCCTTGTGGTTCTGCGAGTCGGACATGGGGCCAATGTGGCGGCATTGCCGCGAGATTGGCAAGCGGATGTTGCAATATGTGGCATGCACGGCCTATCGCCACATCAAAACGCCGCGCCTCCGTTCGGAAGCGCGGCACTCTGATTTCTGAGGCGGAGCTGCCTTGAGCAGCCCGACCCTTTTCGGGCTCGAAACGCTAGAGCCGGACGCGCTCACCCGTTGGATCATAGGCGCAGCGCTCCACCACCGTCGCGCGGCTGCGGCGGCCGAAGGCCTCGACCTCGATTTCCTTGAGGCCCATGTCGTCGCCCTTGAGATAGCCGAAGACGAGGGATGCGCCGACCGTGTGGCCGAAGTCGCCGCTGGTGGTCATGCCGACGACGCGGCCGTTCACCGACATCGCCTCACCGCCATAGACTGCCAGCGGCTCGTCGAGCCGGAAGCAGGCGAGCTTGCGGGTGACACCGCGCTCCTTCTGGGCGGCGAGCGCGTCGCGGCCGTGGAAGTCGCCCTTCTTCATGGCGACTGCAAAGCCGAGGCCGGCCTCCAACGGGGTATCGTCGGGGGTGATGTCGGCGCCCCAGTAAAGGTAGCGCTTTTCCATGCGCAGGCTGGAGATCGCCTTGTAACCGACATCGGCGATGCCGAACGGCGCACCCGCCTCGCGCAGCACCTCGTAGACATAAGCCATGTATTCAGTCGGCACATGCAGCTCCCAGCCGAGCTCGCCGACATAGGTGACACGGGCAGCGAAGACCGGCGCCCAGCCGACGCGGATCTCGCGGCAGGTCATGTAGGGGAAGGCGTCGTTGGAAACGTCGTGTTCGCTGACCTTGGCCAGCACCTCGCGCGCCAGCGGGCCGCAGAGATTGATGACACCGTAGCCGCCGGTCACATCATGCACCGAAACCGAGCCGTCGCGTGGCATATGGCGGCGGATCCAGCCGCCGTCACGGGTGCCGAAGGCCGAGCCGGTGACGACATGGAACCTATGTTCGCCGCGCCGCATGATGGTGAGGTCGGCCTCGATGCCGCCGCGCTTGTTGAGCAGCTGGGTGTAGATGACGGCGTTGTCGCCCTTGTCGACATTGGCGGCGGCCAGCCACTGCAGATAGGCAAGCGCGCCCGGGCCGGAGACCTCGAACTTGGAGAAGGACGACTGGTCGACCAGGGCCACGCCCTCGCGCACGATCCTGTGCTCACGGCCGATGACCCCGGCATAGGGCGCGCGCTCGAAGGTTTCGAGCGGCGGCTTGGCCTCGCCCGCCTTCAGGAAATAATTCGGCCGCTCCCAGCCGAACTTGACGCCGTTGACTGCGCCTTGCGCGGTCAAGGTCTGGTAGAGCGGCGAGCGGCGCAGCGGCCGGCAGGCCGAACGTTCCTCTTCCGGCCAGGCAATGGCGTAATATTTGGAATAGGCCTCGATGGCACTGTCGCGCAGGTAGGCGAGGCCGCCATGCGGATGGCCGAAGCGGCGCAGGTCGAAGGCCCAGAGGTCCATGCCCGGGTCGCCCTCGACGATCCAGTTTGCCATGGCGCGGCCGGCACCGCCAGAGGCGGCGATGCCCGAGGTGAAGCCGCAGGCGACGAAGAAGTTCTCATAGTCGCCGGCTAGGCCCATCACCGGCTCGCCGTCGGCCGAGATCGGGATCGGTCCGTTGACCACGGCGCGCACGCCGAGGTCGCAGAGGACGGGGATGCGGTTGGCGGCACCCTCGATCACCTCGGCGATGCGCTCGAGATCGTCGGGGAACAGCTCCTGGCCGAAGCTCATCGGAAGCTTGCCGAGCCCGTAGGCGGCGCGGGTTTCCTTTTCCCAGCCGCCGATCGCCATCGCGCCGGGCTCCGGCTTGACGTAGAAATTGGCGTCGGGATCGCGCAGCGTCGGCAAATCGTCCGGCACCATCGGGGACTTCTCAGTGACGAAATATTCGTGCTCGACGACCGTGATCGGCAGGTCGATGCCGGCGAGCTCGCCGAGCTGGCGCGCCCACAGGCCCGCGGCATTGACGACGATCTCGCAGCTGACATCGCCGTCCGCGGTCTTCACCGCAGTGATGCGGCGGTCCTTGATGGCGAAGCCGGTGACGGTGACGCCCTCGACGATGCGCACGCCGCCCGTGCGCGCGCCCTTGGCGTAGGCGTGGGTCAGCGAATAGGGGTCGACATGGCCGTCCGACGCGATCCAGGTGGCGCCGCGCAGATCCTTGGTGTCGACGAGCGGGAACAGCCGCTTCACCTCGTCGGGTCCGACCAGCTCCATGTCGAAGCCGTAGCTCTTGGCAGCGGTGTGTGCCCGCTTGAGCTCTTCCCAGCGCGCGTCGGAGGCGGCGAGACGCAGGCTGCCGACATTCTTCCAGCCGACATCCTGCCCGGTCTCGGCGCCGATTTTCGCACACAGATCTGCACTGTACTGCATCAGGCGGGTCAGGTTCACCTTGCTGCGCAGCTGGCCCATCAGGCCGGCGGCGTGCCAGGTCGAGCCGGCGGTGAGCTGGTTCTTTTCGATCAGCAGCACGTCCTTTTCGCCCATCTTGGCGAGGTGGTAGGCGATGGAGGTGCCGATGGCGCCGCCGCCGACGATGACGATGCGGGCGTGCGAGGGGAGCTTGGACATGTTGGCCTTTCGGGACTGGCCTCGCGTGGCGCGAGGTATTGCTGGGTTAGGTGCGCCGGCGTGCCGGCCTGTTCAGAGATCGAGGGTCAGGCTCGGTGAGCGGGCGCGCGAACAGCAGACGGTGAGGAATTCGCGGCGCTCGTCGTCGCTCAGCGCAAGATCGCGGTGGTCGGGTTCGCCGGCGCTGTAGGCAACCATGCAGGAGCCGCAGATGCCCTGCCGGCAGCTCGTCGCGATGTCGTGGCCGGCGGCCTTGAGGGCTGCGAGCAGGGTCGTGCCGGCGGGCACGTGAATGGTCTTGCCAGTCGAGGCGATGGTGACGTCGAAGGGCCGGTCGCCTTCGGTCTGCCTGGCCTCTGGCGCGAAGCTCTCGACATGCACCCGCTCCTGCGGCCAGTTTTCCGTGGCGCGGGCAAAGGCCTTGAGCAGGCCGGCCGGACCGCAGGCATAGGCATGCACGCCCTCCGTCGGGGGTCCGATCATCGCTACCAGGTCGGGCCTTCGCGCCGGATCGTTGCCGTCGAGATGAAGTGCCGCGCGGCCCGCCGCGACCTCGGCCTGGATGAGGTCGCGAAACGCTACTTCCTTCAGCGAACGGGCGCAGACATGGACGACATAGCTCGCCCTGGCGCGGCGGAGGTGATGGATCATCGCGACGATGGGTGTGATGCCGATGCCGCCGGCGATCAAGACGTGGTGCCTTGCCTCCTCAGCGAGCGGAAAGCCGTTGCGTGGCGGATCGGCGCGCACCACCACGCCGCGCGCAAAGGTCTCGGCCACCTCGAGCGAGCCGCCTTCGCCGTTCTCCTCGCGTTGCACGGCCACCCAATATTCGGCGGAGCTGGCAGGATCGCCGCACAGCGAGTAGCAGCGCGCCCGCCCGCTTGGCAGGCGGAAGTTGAGATGCGCGCCCGCACTCCAGGTCGGCAGGCGTTCGCCATGGGGCGACACCAGCCGGTAGGCCGACACGCGCGACGTCAGCGCCTTGATCTCGGCGACCTGCAGGAGAATTTCCGGCCTGGAGAGCATCTTTCGCACCGTCCCGGGAGGATGGGTTTACGTGATCCGCGATCCCTCTCCCAGAAGGGGAGGGAGGACGTCTCGCCTCACGCCGTCATCTGGCTCGCGTACCAGCGCACATAGCGGTCGACATTGGCTTCCTTGGTCGGCGAATAGGGGCCGGGCTCGAAGCCGGGCGAGGTGATGCCGATCCACTGGCGGCGGCAGATCTCCCAGTCTTCCGACATGACCTCGTGATGGAAGGCGGCGATCTTCTCGGGATCGTAGTCGCGGCCCTCGACTGCATTCTCGTCGACCAGCCAGTAGCCGCGCACGATGGTCCTGGTCGGCGATACCGGCGTGATGCGCACGGTGTGGGCGTAGTCGGAATTGGCGTGGCACCAGAAATTGATGTTGGTGTTGGCGCGCGCCGTGCCCATGTCGGGATCGGTGAAGCCGGCCATCAGCACGTCGCAGACCAGCTGCCCGTCGGGGCTTTCGGTGACCATGCCCTTGCGCACCGGCGTGCGGTTGGCGCGGAACCATTCGGACGTGTTGTTGGACGAGGTGTTGACGCGGGCCGTGTCGAGCCCGGCCTTCTCCCAGCGGATGCGGCAGTCGCCCAGCCGCTCGGCGATCTCGTCCTTGAGGTCGGGATTGTCGCTCTCTGTGTCGTACTGCACCGAGACATAGCCGTGGTGGTTGGCCTCGCAGTGGTAGCACTCACGGTTGTTTTCGACGACGATCTTCCAGTTCACGTCGAGCTCGTAGTCGCGGATCAGCGCGATCTTGGCCTTGGCCATGCCCTGCGACTTCAGGATCGGCGACAGGTGGTCGCGCAGCTCGTGGAACGGGGAGGGGGTCTCCGACAGGTTGACGAAGATCAGCCCGTCGAACTCCTCGGCATGCGCCCGCTTCAGGCCGTGGGCCTGCTTGTCGAAATCCTCGCCCATCATCGGCGCGCCGATCAGGGTGCCGTCATGGGCGTAGGACCAGGAGTGATAGGGGCAGACGAGCCGTGCGGCCTTGCCCTTCTCCTTGGTGCAGACGATCGAGCCGCGGTGGCGACAGACATTGTGGTGGGCATGCACCTTGCCGTCGCGATCGCGCACCACGACGACCGGCGCTCCGCCGACATCGAGCGTCATGTAGTCGCCTGCCTTGGGCAGCTCCACCGAATGGCCGGCGAAGAACCAGTTGTTGCGGAAGATGCGCGCCTGCTCCTCGGCGAAAATCTCCGCATTGGTGTAGAAATCGCGCGGCAGGCCGTAGCCGGGGCGATAGCCCTGGAGCCAGTGGACGTTCATTGTAGTGCCTCCCAGATGCTGAACTGGACGGATAGGAACCTTTCTTGCCTGACCGAGCAAACGCGATTACCTTGGGGGTAGCGCAAGAAAATCTAATGGTGCCATGACCGCCGCCCGACCACCCCTGAACTGGCTCCGGGCCTTCGAGGCCGCGGCAAGGCTCGGCAGCTTCGCCGCCGCCGGCACTGAGCTGAACGTCACGCCGTCTGCCATATCGCAGCACATCCGGGCGCTCGAACTCAGGCTCGGCAAGGAGCTGTTCGACCGCCACGCCAATGGCGTGCGGCTCACCGACCGTGGCCGCCGCTATGCCGAGGAGCTTGGCCGCGCCTTCGCCCTGATCGACGAGGCGACCGCGCGGATCGCCGGGCGCGGCACCCGCGAGATGCTGGTCGTGCACGTGCCGACATCCTTTGCCAGCCAGTGGATCGCGCCACGGCTCGACCTGTTCCGCGTCCAGCATCCGACCATCGACCTGAGGCTCACCGCGCTCGACCATGGCGAGGGCAAGGTCGATGCGGCGATCGAATTCGGCTGGGGCAACTGGCCGAAGCGCGAGGCGACGCTGTTGCTGCGCGACGAGACCTTCCCGGTCTGTACGCCGAAATATGCCGAGACGTTGAATTCGCCTGAGGACCTCCGGGCTCGCGACCTGCTGCATGTGCCGGGCTATGACGAGGACTGGGACACCTGGCTCGCCCATGTCGGCGTCACCGGCATCGACACCTCGGCCGGTTCGTTCTTCGACCAGTCGATCATGGGCATTCGTGCAGCGGTCGAGGGCAAGGGCGTATTGCTCGGCCGGACGGCGCTGATTGAACGCGAACTGGCGGCCGGCCTGCTCGTCGCGCCCTTCGAACAGCGCCTGCAGGGCGCCGGTTCCTACTGGTTCCTGGCCACGCCGCAGAAGGCGAGGACACCGAAGGTGGTCGCGTTCCGCGACTGGCTGATGAGCATGGTGCGACCGGCCGCGACCGCCGAAGGCTGAGCATCGCGCGCAGCACATGGCTGCCCGCCGGAGCGGCCACTTGAACTTGCAACGAGCGCGGCCCACGTTCGGCGGCATGACTATCGAAGCACCCAACCACGACCAGTCGACCCGCTCACCTGAACGCCCGTTGGACGAGCCGTCGCTTCGCGCCGCCTACAAGGTCGATATCGTGGTCATCGGTGCCGGCCAGGCCGGGCTCTCCACCGCCTATCATCTGAAGAAACTCGGGCTGGCGCCGGGGCGCAATTTCCTGGTGCTGGACAAAGCGCCCGAGCCCGGAGGCGCCTGGCAGTTCCGGGCACCCTATCTGACGCTGAGCACGGTGAACCGCCTGCACGACCTGCCAGGGATGCAGTTCGACGAGGCGGTCGAGCTGCAATCGACCGAGGTGAAGGCGTCCGATGCCGTGCCGAAATATTATGCCGCCTACGAGCGCAGTTTCGAGTTGCCCGTCTACCGGCCCGTGACGGTGAAGGTGGTCTGCGAACGCAACGGCCGCTTCCGCGTCGAGACTGACCGCGAGACCTTTTCGGCGCGCGGCATCGTCAATGCGACCGGCACCTGGGAATCGCCCTTCATCCCGGATTTTCCGGGCCGCGACGGCTTTGGCGGGCGCCAGCTGCACTCCCGCGACTACCACACGGCCGGGGAATTTGCGGGCAAGCATGTCGTGGTGGTGGGCGGCGGCATCTCGGCGCTGCAGCTCCTGGACGAGATCTCCAAAGTGACCACCACGACCTGGGTTACCCGCAGCGAGCCGCAGTTCCGCGAAGGGCCTTTCACGCAGGAGGACGGACGCGCCGCGGTGGCGGTCGTCGAGGACCGGGTGCGGCGCGGACTCGTACCCGGCTCCGTCGTCTCCGTGACGGGCATTCCGCTGACGCCGGCGTTGAAGGCGGCGCGCCAACGCGGCGTGCTCGACCGCCTGCCCATGTTCAGCGAGATCACGCCGCACGGGATCCGCTGGGCCGACGGCGCGGAGCAGGCGGCGGACGTGATCCTGTGGGCAACCGGCTTCCGCAGCTCGCTCGACCACCTCGCGCCGCTGCAACTGCGCGAGGAGAGCGGCGGCATCGTCATGGCAGGCAGGCTGGCGACGCAGGTCGCAAAGGACCCGCGCATCCATCTCGTCGGCTACGGCCCCTCCGCCTCGACCATCGGCGCCAACCGCGCCGGAGGTGCGGCGGCGCGAGAGCTCACGACTTATCTCGGGCTGGCCTGAAGCAACCCTCCTCGTCGTCCGCCTCCTAACCGGCATCATTGTAATGTTGCATTTTGTGTTTATTTTTGCCATTTTGTGACAGCCGGCGTTCGGGCGGTCGTTGTCCGTCCGTCGCCGCTGCGCAGGGAGGGGCAGATGAACGCACCGAGCAAGCACACGGTCTTCAGCATCGATGCCTATCGGCAAGGCGCCGGAATCGCCCAGCCCGCGAGGCAACAGGCCGCGCCGGCGGAATTCCTGGTGCTGTTGCTGCCAGGCTTTTCCCAGCTTTGCCTGTCGTCGCTGGTCGATCCGCTCCGGCTTGCCAATGTGCTGTCCGGCCGCGACCTGTTCCGCTGGAAACTGACCAGCCTCGATGGCCGGTCGGTTGCAAGCGCCAGCGGCATTGCAGTCGAGGTCTCCGGCTGCTTCGCCGAAGCTGCCAGCGCAGCACTCTATGAGCCGCAGTCGACTTTGACGATCTGCGCCGGCGAGTACGTCGAGCGCCACAGCTCGCATGAGCTGCGGGCCCTGTTGCGCCGCGCCGCACGCGCTCAGTTGCCAATCCATGCACTCGGCACGGCTACCTGGCTGCTCGCCGACGCGGGCCTTCTTGGCGAGGCTCGATGCACCATCCACTGGGGCAAGATGGCAGCGCTGTCCGAAACGTTCTACGACCTGGCAATCGACGACGCGCTGTTCGTGCGCGACGGCCAGATCGTCACCTGCGCCGGCGAGCTCGCCGCCTTCGATCTCGCCATTGACCTGGTGCAGGAGCGCTGCGGCGCCGAGCTTGCGCGGAAAATCTGCCAGCACGTTACCGCCGACCGCTGGCGCGATGGCGCGAGTTGCCAATCGGTGCCGCCCGGCCTGCGCTACGGCAGCACAGGCAAGAAGCTCCTACGCATCATCCGGCTGATGGAACAGAATATCGAGGAGCCGCTGTCGCTGGAGGAAATCTCGGCGCGGGTGTCGCTGTCGCGCCGCCAGATCGAGCGGCTGTTCGAACGCCATCTTTCGACGACGCCCTGGCAGCACTATCTCGGGCTCCGGCTCGCCAAGGCGCGGCAACTGATCGAACTCACCGCCATGCCGATCATGGACGTCGCCGTCGCCTGCGGCTTCGTCTCGTCCTCGCATTTCTCAAAGAGTTTCCGAGATCATTTCCGGGTGTTGCCGAGCAAACTCCGCGCCGCCGCCTGACAGCCAGGAACCGACGCCGGAGAGGCCTTCAATTTTCCCCCGAAATGGCGCTTGACCTTCCAGTGCTGGAAGGGTGCAAGGTCCAGATCACGGAAGAGTTACTCGGGGGAGGATCGAATGTGCTCTAGCCACCAGCATCACGACGGCGTCGTCGCCGACGCCGCGGTCAAGGGCGTGACCTTCAAAGTCGAGGACATGACCTGCGGCCATTGCGCCGGCACGATCAGCAAGGCGATCGAGCACACGCTGCCCGGCGCTGCCTTCTCGATCGATCTGGAAAGCCGGCAGGTGACCGTCGCCGGCGACGCGGCAATCGCCGAGAAAGCGATCCAGACGGCCGGCTATCAGCCGGAGCGTCTCGCCCGCTGACCCAATCCGCCGGGGAGCCGGCAGCAAGCATGCTCGAAAGAGGTACGTCCGCGCACAGGCCGCGCGGCGCATGCCTTGGGCTGTGCGACAGCAGCGGCAAGCCACGAACTGAATTCCACCAAGAGGCTCGAATGCACGACGAAACCCGTCTTCTTCACACCGCCGTCGACGACCTGCCCTTCAACACGTTGACGCCGGCGGTCCATCGCGCTTCGACAATCGTGTTTCCGACGGTGGAGAGCTTCCTTTCCCGCCACACCCAGTTCTACGATGGCTATTCCTACGGTCTCTACGGTCATCCGGCATCGCGGAACCTGGCAACCCAGATCGCCGCGCTCGAAGGCGGTGCTCGCAGCCTGATCGTACCGTCGGGCATGGCGGCGATCATGGTCACCAACCTTGCCTTGCTGCGCGCCGGCGACCATGTCCTGCTGCCGGATCCCGTCTACGGGCCATCGCGCTCGTCGGCTGAGAAATTCATGTCGGGCCTCGGTGTCGAAGCGACGTTCTACGATGCGCTGGCCGGCGCCGGCATCGCCGCTCTCATGCGCCCGAACACTCGCCTGGTCTGGGTGGAATCGCCCGCCTCTTTCACCATGGAAGTCCAGGACCTTCCGGCGATCGCAAAAGCCACCCATGCTCACGGCGCGCTTGTCGCGGTCGACGGCACCTGGGCCTCGCCGCTCGGCTTCAAGGCACTGAGCCATGGCGCCGACATCGCCGTGCAGGCGCTGTCGAAACATGTCGGCGGCCATTCGGACCTTTTGCTCGGCAGCGTCACCGTCGCCACGGAAGAGCTTTTCCGGCGCATCAAGGACGCCGCCCGCTTCCTCGGCCTCGGTGTCTCGCCGGAGGATTGCTACCTGGCACTGCGCGGTCTCGGCACGCTCGCCGCGCGCCTGGAGCGCCAGAGCGCCTCGGCGCTGAAAATCGCCACCCGCCTGGCCGAGCATCCCAGCGTCGACCGCGTCCTCTATCCGCCGCTGCCCGGCGACGCCGGCCATGCAATCTGGCGGCGCGATTTCCAGGGCGCTTGCGGCGTCTTCTCGGTGGTACTGCAACCACGGGACATGCGCAGGCTGTCGAGCTTCATCGAGGAACTCAGGCTGTTCCGCATTGGCGCAAGCTGGGGCGGCCTGCACAGTCTCGTGGCGCCGGTGCAGCTCGAGGGAGCCCGCACCGTTGCACCGTGGCGCGAGAAGGGGCCCCTGCTGCGCTTCAGCATCGGCCTCGAACATGCCGACGACCTTCTGGAGGACATCGAGATCGGGCTTGACCGCTACGGTTTCGATCGGGAAGCGGCGGCAGAATAGCCGGTTGCCGGGAAGCCCCGGCGACAGGACACAATCCAAAAGACCAAAACGGCAGGAGGAGATTTGCCATGAAGAAAACTATGCTTTGGGGGATCGTCGGATTGAGCGTGGTGGCCACCTCGGCGCTCGCCGGCGAAGGCGACAGGGTCAAGGCCATCAAGGACCGCGGCGAACTGATCTGTGGCACGAGCACCGGCACGACCATCGGCCTGAGCACGCTCGACGCCTCGGGCAAGTGGGCCGGCCTGGAGGTCGACTATTGCCGCGCGGTGGCCGCCGCCATGTTCGGCGATCCCGAAAAGGTCAAGTTCGCGCCGCTGGAATTCAAGAACGCATTCGCCGCCCTGCAGTCGGGCAGCGTCGACATGCTGGCCCGCGCCGCCGCCTGGACCTACACCCGCGACACCGAAATGAAGTTCGACTATGCCGGCGTCTATATGTATGACGGCCAGGGCTTCCTGGTGAAGAAGAGCCTCGGCGTCACCAAGCTCGCCGACCTGAACGGCGCCTCGATCTGCGTTTCCGCCGGCACCACGACCGAACTCAACCTCTCCGACTATTTCCGCACGAACAAGCTCGAATACACGCCCATCGTCACCAACAGCCGCGAGCAGAACCTCGCCAATCTCGAGGCCGGGCGTTGCGACGCCTACACCAACGAGCGCGGCGGGCTGGCGGCGAGCCGCCTGGGACTGTCGGCGCCCGATGATTACGTGATCCTGGACGAGATCATCGCCAAGGAGCCGCTCGGCCCGATCGTGCAGCAGGACGACCCGGCCTTCCGCGACGTCGCGGCCTGGACCCTGTTCACGCTGATCAACTCCGAGGAGAAGGGCATCACTTCGAAGAACGTGGCGGAAATGGCCTCCAGTTCGGAGAACCCCGAGATCCAGCGCATGCTGGGCAAGACCGGCGACTTCGGTGCCAAGCTCGGCCTCGCCAACGACTGGGTAGTGAAGGTGATCTCGTCGGTCGGCAACTACGGCGAGATCTTCGATCGCAACCTCGGTGCCGGCAGCCCGGTCAAGCTCGCGCGCGGCCAGAACGAGCTGTGGTCGAAGGGCGGCCTGCTCTACGCTCCGCCGGTACGCTGAGGTCGACCCATGGCTGTCTCGGACCAGAACATGGCCACCGGCATCTGGAGCGGCGCGGAAAGCGACGAGGCTGACGCCCAGCCGCATCTCGGTCCGAGGCAAAGGTGGGCACGACGCAAGGCGATCCTGCAGCAGGCGGCAGTCCTGCTGCTCGTCGCTGCGCTGGCGGTGTTCGTCATACGCAACACCGTCGTCAACCTGCAGGCGCGCGGGCTCGCCTCCGGCTTCGACTTCCTCTGGCAGGAAGCCGGCTTCCAGATGGCCTTCAGCCTGATCTCCATAGACCCGACCTCTACCTATGGCCGGGTCTTCCTCGCAGGCCTTTTGAACTCCCTGCTCGTGGCGGCCCTGGCAATTACCGCCGCCACGATCCTGGGGTTCGCGGTCGGGCTTGCGCGGGTGTCGCCCAGCGCCCCGGTCAGGTACGTGGCTCGCGGTTACGTCGAAATCGTCCGCAACCTGCCGCTTCTGCTGCATCTTCTGCTTTGGCAGGCGGTGGTGCTGCGTTCGCTGCCCACGGTGCGGGAGGCGATCGGCCTCGGCGGTTTCGGCTTCCTCAGCAACCGCGGCCTCTATCTGCCGGCGCCGGTCGCCGGCGACGCCATGGCGATCGCCGTCGCCATGGTCGTCACGGCCGGCATCGCCGCAATCGTTGCGGGTTGGGTGACCCGCGGCCGTGCCCAGGCGCGCGGCGAATCTCCCCCGCGCTTCGGCCCGGTGCTCATCGCCGGCGGCCTTATCGCCAATGCCGTCGCGATCGCCACGCTCGACTGGCAAATACCCGTGCTCGCAGGCTTCGACTACCGCGGTGGGCTCAAGCTCATGCCCGAGTTCGTTTCGCTGGTCGCCGCGCTCACGATCTACAATTCCGCTTTCGTCGCAGAGATAGTGCGCGCCGGCGTGCAGTCGGTGGGACGCGGGCAGCGGGAGGCGGCGCTCGCCCTCGGACTGCCGCCGAAGCTGATCCTGCGTCTGGTCATCGTCCCCCAGGCGATGCGGGTGATCATCCCGCCGCTGGCGAACCAGTACACGCATCTCATCAAGGCCTCGGCGCTCGCGACCGTGGTCGGCTTCCCCGATCTCGTGAACGTCTTCCTCGGAACCTCGCTCAACCAGACGGGCAGGGCAGTCGAGATCGTGGTCATCACGGCATGCGTCTATCTGGCCCTCAGCACGACGGTGGCGCTGGCGACCAGCGCCTATGGACGTCGCGTCAAACTGGTGGAGCGTTGAGCCATGGCCCATTCTTCCGTTTCCGGAACTTCGAGCCCGCTCGTGCCCACCACCGCCGTCCGCAGATTGCTGGCCACCGTGGTCGCCAATCCCTTCGGCACGGCGGTCTGCCTCGGCCTTGCCTATCTCGCCTGGACGCTCGGTCTCAGGATCGTCGACTGGGCGTTCGTCAACGCCACTTGGGTGGCTTCGGACCGTGCCGGCTGCAATCCCGACGGGGCCTGCTGGGCCTTCATCGTCAATCGCCTGCCGCAATTCGCCTTCGGCTTCTACCCCGAAGCCGAACGCTGGCGCGCATGGATCGTGCTCATCGCCCCGCCGCTGTTGCTGCTGCTGGCAATGGCACCGGAATTTCCGGGCCGGCGCAAGGTCCTGGTCGGCGGCTTCTGCCTGTATCCGGTCGCGTCCTTCATCCTGCTCTCCGGCGGCGTGCTCGGTCTTGCGCCCGTTCCTTCGGAGAAATGGGGCGGCCTGCTGCTGACGATGGTGGTCGGCATCGGCGCCTTCGTCTTCTCCTTCCCCGTCGCTATATTGCTGGCACTCGGGCGCACCTCGAAGCTGCCGGCCATCCGGCTGATCGCCACCGGCTTCATCGAGTTCTGGCGCGGCATGCCGCTGATCGCCATACTGTTCATGTCGGTGATCATGCTGCCGCTGTTCCTGCCGCCGGGCGTCGAGTTTCCGCGCCTGACGCTCGCCATGACCGGCATCACGCTCTATTCGGCGGCCTATCTCGCCGAGGTTGCCCGCGGCGGCCTGCAAAGCGTCGGCCGCGGCCAGAGCGAGGCCGCCAATGCGCTCGGCTTCGGCTTCTGGGCGATGCAGGGCTACATCATCATGCCGCAGGCCCTGCGAGCGGTGCTGCCGGGCATCGTCAACTCGGCGATCTCGCTGCTCAAGGACACCACCTACGTGATGGTGGTGGGCCTGTTCGACCTGCTCAACATCGTCACCGCAGCCCTTTCGGATCCCGCCTGGCTGGGGCTTGCCACCGAAGGCTACGTCTTCGTCGGGCTCGTGTTCTGGAGCCTCTGTTTCGGCCTGTCCCAGGTGAGCGCCCGGATGGAGCGCGATTCCGAGCGGGCCCAGTTGCGCGCGCCGAATGGCGGAAGGAAAGCATCATGACAGCCAACGCATCCATCGCCGTCCGCTCGCTGTCCAAATGGTACGGTTCCTGGCGGGCGCTCCGCGACGTGTCGCTGGACATCGACGGCGGCACCTGCACCGTGCTCTGCGGCCCGTCGGGCTCGGGCAAGTCGACCCTACTCAGGTGCCTGAACGGGCTCGAGGAGTGGCAGGAGGGCGACGTCGCGATCGGTGGGGTTGCGGTCGGCTACAAGGCGCGGGAATTGCGCAGATTGCGCCGCGACGTGGGCATGGTGTTCCAGAGCTTCAACCTGTTCCCGCACCTTTCGGTGCTGGACAACGTCACGCTTGCGCCGCGCATCGTTCGCCGCCGAGTCCGGCGGGAGACCGAAGAGCACGCGATGCAGTTGCTGGAGCGCGTCGGTGTCGCCCAGCACGCCGCCAAGCTTCCGTCGGCGCTATCCGGCGGCCAGCAGCAACGCGTGGCTATCGCGCGCGCCCTCGCGATGCGGCCGAGCGTCTTGCTTTTCGACGAGCCGACCTCGGCGCTCGACCCGGAATCGGTGAAGGAGGTGCTCGACGTCATGATCGATCTCGCACGTTCCGGCACCACCATGGTTGTCGTGACCCACGAAATGGGTTTCGCCCGACGTGTCGCCGGCCGTGTCGTGTTCATGGACAAGGGAAGCATCGTCGAGACGGGCGAGCCGGGCGAGTTCTTCGACTGCCCCTGCACCGACCGAGCCAAGGCGTTCCTGGGCAACATCACCAGAAACTGATCGGCGGGGAACAAGCGGCACAACCCATCGCGTCGACCTGCAAGCGGTCCAACGGATGGCAATGGCGGATGCCGTAGCCAAGAAAAAGGCTGCGCCGGACCCAAAAGCCCGGCGCAGTTTAGTCAGTGAGCGAGACGCTCGGGCTGGTAGCCGGCCGTCTGGATCGCCTTCTCGGCGAGAGCCGCATCGCCGGCCACCGTCACCTGCTTGCTCGCCAGATCGATCGAGAACGCAGCGCCGGGCAGCGTGTGCTCGATCGCCTTCTTGATCGTGCCTGCGCAGTGGCCGCAGGTCATGTCGTCGACCTTGAAGGTAACGCCCTTGACCGAGGCGTCGGCAGCGACGTCGTCGTGATGCTGGTGACTAGAGCACATAGTGGACCTCCTGGTTGCCCTTAAACACGAGGCGGACCATGCGGCCTTCCCACACGGGAAGGTCAAGGGCCTTTCGGCCAGAATCCGGCGCAAACGGGACTATGTGCGGGTCTGCGCGCCGATCGCCAGGGATGCGACGGTTCTGCGCGCAGGCATCGCCTTCGACGTCGCGCCGAAGGCGACACTCAGCGGCAGCTCGCCTCGGGCGCATCCGACTACGGCATCGACGCCAAGCTCGCCGTGAGCTTCCAGGTGTCGAAAAGGCATCCGCGGCCAAGAGGCCGCTGCCGTGGATGCCAGCTTTTCGCAATCAGC
The DNA here is from genome assembly GCF_037625995.1 of Aminobacter sp. Piv2-1. NCBI lineage: Bacteria > Pseudomonadati > Pseudomonadota > Alphaproteobacteria > Hyphomicrobiales > Phyllobacteriaceae > Aminobacter > Aminobacter sp. Piv2-1. The sequence continues at coordinate 348,865 of NZ_JARKMU010000004.1, read as the reverse complement.
TCGAAAAGGCGCGGAAATTTCCGACCCGCCATGGCGGAGCGGCTCCGCCGATCCGACCACCGGCACGGGCTTGAATTTGCCGCAAAGAGCATACATTATCCATATATATGGAAATCTGTATCGCGATAGGCTCATGACCGCGTCAACCTGGTCACCCTCGATCTCCAAGGCTTCGGGACCGCTCTACCTCACCATTGCCGATGCGCTGGCAGTCGACATCGCGTCCGGTCGCCTGCCGGCCGGGACGCGCCTGCCTCCGCAAAGAACCCTGGCCGAACAGCTTGGCATCGACTTCACCACCGTGAGTCGTGCCTACACCGAAGCACGCCGGCGTGGCCTGATCGAAGGCCGGGTCGGGCAGGGGACCTATGTCCGCTCCCGGCGGCCTGCTGGTACGGCGTCGACCCCAAGCGGCCTGGTCGACATGAGCATGAACCTGCCGCCCCGGTTCGACGAACTCGACCTGGCTTCCCGCATGTGGGACGAGATCGGCGACCTCAGGGGCGACAACGGGCTGGAACTCCTGATGCGCTACCAGGAGGCCGGAGGCACCTCGCGCGACCGGGCGGCCGGGGCCACCTGGCTGGCGCCGCGCCTCGGCGAGATCGCCACCGGCCGACTGCTCGTCTGCCCCGGCGCGCAGGGCGCGCTGCTCGCCCTGCTTGGCGCGCTGGCCGGACCGGGCGAGACGATCTGCGCCGAAGCCTTGACCTATCCCGGCCTGCTTGCCGCCGCCGAGCATCTGCGCATCCGCGTCAGCGCGGTCGCGATGGACTCGGCCGGGATCATCCCGGAAGCCTTCGCCGAGATCTGCCGCAAGGCGCCGCCCAAGGCGCTCTACAGCAATCCCACGCTCCACAACCCGACGACGGCGACGCTGCCGCTGGAACGCCGGGAAGCGATCGTCGCGATCGCCCGCAAGCACAATGTGCCGATCATCGAGGACGACGCCTACGGCGCCTTGCCGGCCAAACCCGTGGCGCCGTTCGCAGCACTCGCGCCCGACATCGTCTATCACGTGGCGGGTCTCGCCAAGTGCGTGGCTCCATCGCTGAGGGTTGCCTATCTGGTTGTCCCGGAGGCGCGCCGCACAGCACAGCTGACGGCAGCCGTCCGCGCCACATCGGGCATGGCGTCGCCGCTCACCGCTGCGATCGCGACCCGCTGGATCGAGACCGGCATCGCGCAGGCGGTGCTCGCCGCGATCCGCACCGACGCGCGGCAGCGGCAGGCGATGGTGGCCGACCTCCTGCCAGCCGATCTGGTGCAGGCCGACCCCGAAGGGTTCCACGCCTGGCTGCGACTACCCAGCCACTGGAGCCGCAGCGAATTCGCCGCACGCCTGCGCTCGGTCGGCGTCGGCGTGGTCACCAGCGACGCCTTTTCACGTGCCGACCAGGTTCCCGAGGCTGTCCGTCTCGGGCTCGGCGCCGCCCCCGATCACGCTGCGCTGGCGGCCAGCCTCCAGGCCATCGCCAGCCTTGTCAATCAGCGGTCGGCATTGTCGGCGATGGTGGTCTGAGGGGCTGGCGCGAAGGGGCCGGCAAAAGGCTCCAGGCGCTTCAGCCCGAGCAGGTCGTTGAGCGCCACCTCGTCGCTGACGCGCCGGAACATGCCGGGCGACATCCACTTTGCAAATCCGTCAACATTGGGGGCGCCGCGCCCCGAGCGCAGGTCGTCGATCCATAGCGTGCGCGTCTCAAGCGAGATGCGCGTCAGGCCCGTGGAATTGGGGACGCCGGCATGAGCATGCGCGCTGGAGAACGCAATCAGCTCGCCAGGGGCGATGACCACCGGCGTGGCATCGGCGACGTCGAGCTGTCCGGTCAGATGCGGGATCGCCGCATCGGCATCGTTGGCGTTGCGTCCGCCGGCCCTGGATCGATCGAGAACGGCGGCAAGGTCGAAGTCGGCGCTCGTGTTGGCCACCGGCCGATCCCACAACGACGGATAGATGGCGAAGGTACGACCTTCGGTGATCTCGTAGATGGGCGCCCACCAGTTGGTCTGGGCGTAGAGGTTCGAGCCCCAGGTGTCGCGGTGGAAGGCGATGGTCGCGGTGGTGCGGGCGCGCGGAACAAGGGTGCCCGGGTCCTGGTGCGGCTGGAAGCGCAAATAGAGGCTGTCGCGCGCGAGGCCCTCGGCATCAAGCCCTATCGCCTCGAACACGGACCGCCATAGGCGCCGGACCTCGGGCAACCGCGCAAAGTCGCGCTGTCGTTGCGCAAAGCTCTCGGTCTGCTCTTCGTGACTGAGGTGGCGGTGGATCTCGATCGGCTTGAAGGGCGCGAATGCATCCTCCAGGAACCCGCGTGTGAAATCGGCCAGGTCCCGCATTGGCCGAAGCGTGGCGAAGCGGAGCACCTCGCCCACATAGACCCGGTCATGGAAGTCGCGCGGCGCAAGCACCGGCCGGACGTTCGTATACATGAGGCTTTCCCTGGAATCAGACGGTCAGTCCGGCGAGGTTCATCAGCAGGCGGAACGCGAGCGCCACTGCGCCGAGGGCGAGAACGCTCGCGGTCCAGATGAGGACCAGCCAGCCGATCCGTTTCGGCCAGGAGGCCGGCGCCTGAGACGAAACCGCCATCAGTGATATCCCTCGCCGGCCTTCACCTTGCCGCGGAAGACGTAATAGGACCACGCCGTGTAGCCGAGAATGAAGGGGATGATCAAAAGCGCCCCGACAAGCGCGAAGCCCATGCTCTGAATTGGTGCGGCCGCCTCACGTATGGTGATGTCGGGCGGGATGATGTTGGGCCAGAGGCTGATGCCGAGCCCGCTGTAGCCAAGGAACAGCAGGAAGAGCGTCAGCATGAAAGGCCCGGCATGCGGCGCGCCCTGCAGGCTGCGCAGGATAAGCCAGCCGCTGACCAGGACCAGGACCGGGACCGGCGAGAAGAAGACGATGTTCGGGAAGCTGAACCAGCGCTCGGCGATGTCCGGGTGAGCAAATGGCGTCCACAGGCTGACGATGCCGATGACGCCAAGCAGGGTGAGCGTAACCGGGCGCGCCAGGCTGACCATGCGCTGGTAGAGCGCACCTTCCGTCTTGATGATCAGCCAGGTGCTGCCGAGCAGCGCATAAGCGACTATCAGGCCGGCCCCGGTGAACAGGCTGAAAGGGGTGATCCAGTCGAGCGCACCGCCCGCATAGGCACCATCGACGACCGGGAAGCCGTCGAGAAAGGCCCCGAGCGACACGCCCTGGAAGAACGTGGCGATGTAGGATCCGCCCGCAAAGGCCTTGTCCCAGAACGGCTTGTGGTGCTCGTCGGCCTTGAAGCGGAACTCGAAGGCGACGCCGCGCCAGATCAGGCCAAGCAGCATGAGCACGAGCGGCAGGTAGAGCGCGCTGAGCACGACGGCATAGGCCAGCGGGAAGGCCGCCATCAGCGCCGCACCGCCCAGCACCAGCCAGGTCTCGTTGCCGTCCCACACCGGGGCTACCGTGTTGACCATGACGTCGCGGTCCTCGCGGTCGCGCACGAAGGGGAAGAGGATGCCGATGCCGAGGTCGAAACCGTCCATCACGACATACATCATGAGGCCGAAGGCGATGATGACGGCCCAGACTACGGGAAGATCGATGCCCATCGTGTCAGCCTTTCTTGTCCTGATGCGCGGCCGCGAACATGTCCAACTGGCCGGGCGCTGCCGAAAGCGGCCGGGCCGGGCGGCCGGTATCGTCCGGCGACTCCTGCTCGTGATCCTCCGGGCCCTTGCCGACCAGCTTCAGCATGTAGCGGACGCCGGTCCCAAAGACGATGAAGTAGACCACGATGAAGACGATGAGGGTGACGCTCATCGACAGCGCGGACTGGTTCGAGACCGCGTCGGCGGTGCGCATGACGCCGTAGACGATCCAGGGCTGGCGGCCGATCTCGGTCGTGTACCAGCCGGCAAGGATGGCGATCAGCCCCGCCGGGCCCATCCAGATGGCGAAGCGCAGGAAGAACCTGGCCTCGTACATCCGGTTGCGCCAGCGCAGCCACGCACTCCATACTCCGAGCAAAAGCATCAGCATGCCGAGGCCGACCATGATGCGGAAGCTCCAGAAGACGACGGTCGAGTTGGGCCGATCCTCCGGCGCGAATTCCTTGAGGCCGGGGAACTGGCCGTCCCACTTGCGGGTGAGGATCAGGCTGCCGAGATTGGGCACTTCCAGCGCAAACCGCGTCGTCTCGTTCTTCATGTCGGGCCAGCCGAACAGGATCAGCGGCACGCCCTCGCCGGGCTTGTTTTCCCAGTGCCCCTCGATCGCGGCGATCTTGGCGGGCTGATACTTGAGTGTGTTCAGCCCATGGAGGTCGCCAATGAAGATCTGCACCGGCGCGGTGAAGAGCAGCATCCACATCGCCATGGACAGCATGGTGCGCACGCGGCTGTTGTCGTTGCCGCGCAGCAGGTGCCAGGCGCCGGAGGCGCCGACGAAGAGCGCGGTCGCCAGGAACGCCGCCACCGTCATATGCGCCAGGCGATAGGGAAAGGAGGGATTGAAGATCACCTCGAACCAGTTCACCGGCACGACGACGTTGTTGACGATCTCGAAGCCCTGGGGGGTCTGCATCCAGCTGTTGGAGGCGAGGATCCAGGTGGCCGAGATCAGGGTGCCGATCGCCACCATGACGGTCGAAAAGAAGTGCAGGCCCGGCCCGACCTTGTTCCAGCCGAACAGCATGACGCCGAGGAAGCCGGCCTCGAGGAAAAAGGCGGTCAGCACTTCATAGGCAAGCAGCGGCCCGGTGATGCTGCCGGCGAAGGCCGAGTAATAACTCCAGTTGGTGCCGAACTGATAGGCCATCACCAGCCCGGAGACGACCCCCATGGCGAAGTTGACGGCGAAAATCTTCGACCAGAAATGGTAAAGGTCGCGATAGACGGTGTCGCGCTTCCAGAGCCAGAGCCCTTCCAGCACCGCAAGGTAACTCGCAAGGCCAATGGTGATGGCGGGAAAGATGATGTGGAAGGAAATGGTGAAGCCGAACTGAATGCGGGCCAGTTCCAGCGCTGTCAGGCCAAACATCAAGGACCTCTCTGCAAGCACAAGCACGATGCTCGCCACGGTTGGACGGCGCCGAAAGAGCCGCAGCCTTTCGGCGGATAGTATTCATCCTCCCATAATTGCGCCATCCTGATCGCGACGGCACCAAAAGTCGACGCGGACATATTGCCCCATGGAGGCACCGCCCTCGCCAGCATTCCATACAATGCAGCCATTCAATGAACATTGATTGGAGTGTATGCTAATTATATGCATAATGCATCTTGCACGCAAGTGCGTTGCACCCTATGTATGCGGCAGGCAGCCCGTCAGGGCCACGGCAACAAATCGCAATCCCTGCTCAGGAGGCGAGGATGTCAAAATCGCAATATACCGCGGAGGGCTTTACGCCCACCGACAACCCGATGAAGACCGGCATCAGAGGGCTTTGCCCCCGCTGCCAGATGGGGCACCTTTTCTCGGGATTTCTGAAGCTTGCACCGCGGTGCGAAGTCTGCGGCCTCGACTATTCCTTCGCCGATCCCGCCGACGGGCCGGCCTTCTTCGCCATGACCATCGCCGCAGTGCCCGCGCTCGGCTTCGGCGTCTGGTTCCAGATGACCTTCGGCCTGCCGCTGTGGGTGCACCTGTTCACCACCTTGCCGCTGACCATACTGAGCTGCATGGCTCTGTTGCGGCCGCTGAAGGGCTGGCTGGTCTGTTCGCAGTATTTCCACAAGGCCGAGGAGGGCTCGATCGACTTCGACTGGCACGCCAAGGCCAGCCGGCGGCAGCAGCCGGGCGGAGACGCGGCACCGCGCAACTGAGCTCGTTGCGCGAGGGAACCGCGTTGACTTCAGGGAAGCGCACCAAGCAGGCACGCCCCGAAATGGCTAGGCGCTGCCTTCCGCAGCGAACATCGGCCCGCCCTTGTGGGCCGGAAAGCCGTAGCCGTTGATCATCACCAGGTCGATGTCACTCGACCTCGTGGCGATGCCCTCGTCGAGCAGCGCCTTGCCTTCGTCGGCCATAGCGCGCAGCAGGCGACCCACGATTTCGTCAGCAGTGAAGCTGCGCGGGACAATGCCTTTGGCCAAGCGCGCGGCTTCGATCACCGCCGTCACGTCCGGATCGACCGCCTTTTCGCCTGACGAGTAGTCGTACCAGCCGCGCCCGGACTTGCGGCCGAAGCGGCCCGCTTCACAGAGCCTGTCAGCGATCTCGACATAGCGCGCCTTGGGATCGCGCGTCGCCGCCTGGCGCTTGCGCCGCGCCCAGGCGATCTCCAGCCCAGCCATGTCGTAAACGGTGAAGATGCCCATCGGGAAGCCATAGGCTTCGAGCGCGGCGTCGACGTCCGCGGGTGCGGCGCCGTCCTCGACCATGAACTCCGCGTCGCGGCGATAGGCCGAGAAGATGCGGTTGCCTATGAAACCCTCTGTCACGCCGCAGACGACAGGCAGCTTGCCGAGCTTCTTGGCAAAGGCAAGCGCGGTCGCGAGCACGTCAGGCGAAGTCGCGTTGCAGTCGACGACCTCGACCAGCCGCATGACGTTGGCCGGCGAGAAGAAGTGCAGGCCGACGACACGGTCGGGATGCGCGGTCGCGGCCGCGATCTCGTCGGGGTTAAGGTAGCTGGTGTTGGTGGCGAGGATCGCGTCGGGGCGGACGATGTTGTCGAGACGCCGGAACATCTCGGTCTTGACGGTCAGATCGTCGAACACGGCCTCGATGACCAGATCGGCCGCAGCCAGGCGGCCGGTGTCGGCGGTGACATCGAGCCGCGCCAGGCAGTCGCTGCGCGCGGCATCGGTGAGGCGGCCCGATTGCACCGTCTTGTCGAGAATGCCCGAAACGCGCACGCGTCCCCTGGCGGCGGCTTCCTCGGTCTGCTCGACGCCAACGACGCGGTAGCCAGCTGTCAACGTTGCTACAGCGATGCCGGCGCCCATCAGGCCGGTGCCGACGATGCCGATCGTTTCCAGCTTGCGCGGGGCGACGCCCTCAAGCTTGTCGACCTTGCCGGCCTGTCGTTCGGCGAAGAAGACATGGCGTAGCGCTGCGGCCTCGCGGGAATCACGCAGGCGGATGAAGGTGGCGCGCTCGTCGGCGAGGCCGTCCTCGAGGCTCGCCTCGGATGCCTTCCGGACCAGACGCACCGCCTCGGCGGGCGCGGCCTGGCCACGCGCCTTGGCCAGCACTTTCTTCGTGGCAATCTCGACCGCCGCAGCATCAGCCCCAGCGATCTGGATGCCGCCCGTGCGCCGCAGCGGCTTGGCGGCCATGCCGCGTGCCAACTCGATTGCAGTGGAGAGCTGGTCGGCGGCGATGCCGTCGACGAGGCCGAGCTTGAGGGCATCGTCCGGCTTCACCGCGCGGCCGCTGCCGATCATGTCGATGGCAGCGACGATGCCGATGAGGCGCGGCAGGCGCTGGGTGCCGCCGGCGCCCGGCACGATGCCGAGCTTGACCTCGGGCAAACCGAAGCTCGCGGCCCCGCCGGCGATGCGGCCATGGCAGGCGAGTGCGATCTCGCAACCGCCACCGAGGGCAGCACCGTTGACGGCCGCAACCACCGGCTTGCCGCAGGTCTCTATGCGCTCCATGACCTCGGGCAGCGTCGGCTCGACAGGCGGCTTGCCGAACTCCCTGATGTCGGCGCCGCCGACGAAGGTGCGGCCGGCGCCGGTGATGACGATGCCCGCCACCGTGCCGACGGCCTCCGCATGGTCGAGCGCCTTGACCAGGCCCTGCCGGACATGCGCCGAGGTGGCGTTGACGGGCGCATTGTCGATGGTGACGACGAGCACGTCGTCGCGGATGCTGCCCGAAACGCTTTCGGAAAACCGCGTCGCGCTCATCTCTTATTCCGGAACGACGGCGGTGGCCTGGATCTCGATCTTGGCGCGGTCCTCGACCAGCGCCACCACCTGCATGGCGGCCATGGCCGGGAAGTGGCGGCCGATCACGTCGCGATAGGCCTGGCCGAGGCCGCGCAGGTTCTCGGTGTATTCCTTCTTGTCGGTGAAGTACCAGGTCATCGTCGTGATGTGATGCGGCTCGGCGCCGCCGGCCTTCAGCACGGCAACGACATTTTCCAGCGTCTGGCGCACCTGGCCGACGAAGTCGTCGGTCTCGAACTGGCACTGCGCGTTCCAGCCGATCTGGCCGCCGACGAAGATGGTGCGGCCGGTCGCAGCGACGCCGTTTGCGTAGCCGATCGGCTTGGCCCAGCCCTCGGGTTGCAGGATCTCATGCATCTGATGTCTCCAGGCGGCTTTCGAGCCCGGCGCGGAGGTCGTCCGGCCAGGCGAGAGATTTGTGGGTGTCGAGCGAGGTGGCGATCACGCTGTGGCGGGCGCTCCAGAGCAGCGTGCCGGCGGCCGAAACCTTGTGCTCGAGGTCGAGCGACGAGCGGCCGACGCGGCGGACGAACAGCTCGAAGTCGAGCACGTCGCCGTGGAAGCCCGGATGGGCGAAGGTGAGGTCGAGCCTGACCGTCGGCGTGCCGATGCGGCGCTCGCCGACGAGCTCTTTCCAGGGGACGCCGACCGATGCGAAAAACTCCTCGAGAACACCGACGAGGATGTTCAGGTAGGACGGGAAATAGGCGATGCCGGAGGGATCACAGTCCCCGAAACGCAGCGGCCGTGAGGTGCGGAAGGGCACGGCGCTGCTCCTACTTCGCGGCCTTCATCAGCTCGCGGCCGATGATCAGCTTCTGCACTTCGGTGGCGCCTTCATAGATGCGCAGGGCACGGATCTCGCGGTAGAGCCGCTCGGTGATCTCGCCGACGCGCACGCCGCGCCCGCCGAAAAGCTGCACCGCCTGGTCGATGATCCACTGCGCGTTCTCCGTCGCCGTCATCTTGGCCATGGCAGCTTCGCGCGTGATCGGCAGCTTCTGCACGTCGCGGCGCCAGGCGGTGCGTACGGTAAGCAGCGAGGCTGCGTCGATGGCCGTCGCCATTTCGCCCAGGGTGCTCTGTGCCGTCGGCAGGTCGGCCAGCGTCGCCCCAAACATTTTTCGCGACTTGGCGTGAGCAACCGCCTCGTCCAGCGCGCGGCGTGCGAAGCCAAGGGCTGCTGCCGCCACGGAGGGCCGGAAAATGTCCAGCGTGCGCATGGCAATTTTGAAACCTTCACCCGGCTCGCCCAGAAGCTGGGATGCCGGAATGCGGCAGTTGTCGAAACGCACGCGTGCCAGCGGATGCGGCGCGATCGTCTCGATGCGCTCGGCGATCGAGAAGCCGGGCGTGTGGGCATAGACGACGAAGGCCGAGATGCCGCGCGTGCCCGGCGCCTCACCGGTGCGGGCAAAGACGGTGTAGACGTCGGCGATGCCGCCGTTGGAGATGAAGATCTTCTCGCCGTCGAGCACGTAGTGGTCGCCGTCACGGCGGGCGGAAGTCGCCATCGCGGCGACGTCGGAGCCGGCTTCCGGCTCGGTCAGCGCGAAGGCGGAGATCAGTTCGCCGCGAGCGATCTTCGGCAGAACGGCCTGCTTGAGTTGGTCCGAGCCCGACAGGCTGATCGCACCGGTGCCGAGGCCCTGCATGGCGAAGGCGAAGTCAGCGAGGCCGTCGGCATAAGCGAGCGTCTCGCGGATCAGGCAGAGCGAGCGGCTGTCGATCTGCTCCGACACGCCGCCGAAAGCAGCAGGCACGCAGTTGCGCAGGAAGCCGGCCGCACCGAGTGCCTTGACCAGCTTCTTGCAGGCGCCGTCGGCGTCGGCATGGTCGATTTCGCCCAGCCCGCCCTTTGATATGAAGCCATCGAGTTCGGCGGCCAGCGCGCGGTGGCTGTCGGCGAAGAACGGCCAGTCGAGGTGGTCGCGGGCCGGCGCGCCGGCGGGCGTCAGGTGCGCGGCCATGGCTCAGTTCCCCTTGAATTCGGGCTTGGCCTTGGCGGCGAAGGCCTCGAAAGCCCGACGGAAATCGCCTGTCGCCATGCAGATTGCCTGGGCCTGGGCTTCAGATTCGATCAGCTGGTCGATGCCCATCGCCCATTCCTGGTCGAGCATCTTCTTGGTCATGGCGTGTGCGAACCAGGGGCCGTCGGCCAGGTTGCGGGCGAATTTCTGTGCCTCGGCGAGCAGCGCGCCGCGCTCGTGCAGCGCGTTGTAGAAGCCCCAGGCGTGGCCCTCGGCGGCGGTCATGGCGCGGCCGGTGAACAGCAGTTCGGCGGCGCGACCCTGGCCGATGATGCGCGGAAGGATGCCGCAGGCGCCCATGTCGGCGCCTGCAAGGCCGACGCGGGTGAACAGGAAGGCGGTCTTGGCTTCCGGCGTCGCGACGCGGTAGTCGGAGGACATCGCGATGATCGCGCCGGCGCCGGCGCAGATGCCGTCAACCGCCGAGATGATCGGCTGGGGGCAAGCGCGCATCTGGCGCACGAGATCACCGGTGAGGCGGGTGAAGTCGAGCAGGTCGGGCATCGGCATGCGGGTCAGCGGCTCGATGATCTCGAACACGTCGCCGCCAGAGCAGAAGTTGTCCTCAGCACCCGTGATGACGATGGCGCGCACGTCGCTGGCACGGTGCAGGGCGCGGAACAGGTTGCCCAGCTCCTCGTAGCTTTCGAAGGTCAGCGGGTTCTTCTTCTCTGGGCGGTTCAGCGTGATGGTCGCGACCTTGCCGTCGGCATCGGTCTCGAACTTGAAGTGCTTTGCCTCGTGGCCCTGGAAGGGACGCTTCTTGTCCTGCATCGGGTTGGTCATCGTCATCCTCCCAGAACTTCGCCGCCGGCGACCGGGATCGCCTGGCCTGTGATTGCGGTCGCCTTTTCCGAGGCGAGCCAGAGCACGGTGTGTGCCACTTCCTCAGGCGTCACCAACCGCCCCTGCGGGTTGGCGCGGGCCAGTGTGGCGCGGGCTTCTTCCGCCGAACGGCCGGTCTTGCCAGTGATCGTCTCGACCGCGCCGTCGAGCAGCGGCGTGTCTGTAAAGCCGGGGCAGACGGCATTGACGGTCACGTCGGTGCGGGCAAGCTCGAGGGCGAGGGCGCGGGTCATGCCGACCACACCGTGCTTGGAGGCGCAGTAGGCCGAGACATAGGCATAGCCGGTCAGACCGGCAGTGCTGGCGACATTGACGATGCGGCCCTTGCCGGCGCGCCTGACCGAGGCAAGCGCTGCCTGGGTGACCAGGAACGTGCCGGTGAGGTTGATGCCCATCACCCGGTTCCACAGCGCAAGGTCGGTCTTGTCGAAGGGCGCGGACGGTGCTTCGCCGGCACAATTGACCAGCACCGCGATGTCGCCGAACCGCTCGATCGCCTTGGCGACACCCGCCTCGACCGAGGCCGGATCGGTGACGTCAAAACCGTCGAGAACCGCTGCTTCGCCGCCTGCCTTGGCGATCTCGTCGCGCACAGCGTCGAGCGGACCGGCGCGACGGCCGCACAGGCTGACACGATGGCCTTCCGCAGCCAGCGCCAGGGCGATGGCCTTGCCGATGCCGCTGCCGGCGCCGGTGACGAGGGCGTGACGCTTTGCCATGCTCACGCCTTGCCGGTGGGAGCGGCGGCCTGTTGGGCGCGCTGCAGGTTTGTCACATATTGCTGGCGGCCCGAGCGGTACTGCTTAGGCCATTCCTGCTCGTCATAGCCGATCTTAGCCGCCTCATGCAGCACGAAGGCCGGGTCGGCGAGATGCGGGCGGGCAACCGCGCAGAGGTCGGCGCGGCCGGCGGCGATGATCGAGTTGGCGTGGTCGGCCTCCGAGATCGCGCCGACGGCGATTGTCGGCACCTGGATTTCGTTGCGGATCTTGTCGGAAAAGGGCGTCTGGAACAGGCGGCCATAAACCGGCTGCTCTTCCTTCACGACCTGGCCCGACGAGCAGTCGATCATGTCGGCGCCGGCGTCCTTAAACATCTGGGCGAAGATCGCGGCGTCCTCGGGCGTGTTGCCGCCCTCGTACCAGTCGTGCGTCGACAGGCGCACCGACATCGGCTTTTCCTCAGGCCACACGACTCGGATGGCGCGGAACACTTCGAGCGGATATCGCGCCCGGTTCTCGTGGCTGCCGCCATATTCGTCGTCGCGCAGGTTGGTCAGCGGCGACAGGAAGGACGACAGAAGGTAGCCGTGGGCGGCGTGCAGTTCGAGGATGTCGAAGCCGAGGTCGCGGGCGCGCTCCGTGGCGCTGACGAAATCCGCCAGCACCCGGTCCATGTCCTCTCGGGTCATGGCGCGCGGCATGTCCGAATGCTTGAGATAGGGCAGGGCGGATGCCGAAATCAGCGGCCAGCCGCCTTCCCTCACCGGCTGGTCGATGCCTTCCCAAGGCACCCTGGTCGCACCCTTGCGGCCGGCATGGCCAATCTGGATGCCGATCTTGGCAGGCGTCTGGTGATGGACGAAATCGACCATGCGCTTGAAGGCCTTGGCCTGTTCGTCGTTCCACAGGCCGAGGCAGCCGGGCGTGATGCGCGCGTCCGACGACACGCAGGTCATCTCGGGGAAGACGAGTGCCGCGCCACCCATGGCGCGGGCGCCGATATGCACGAGATGGAAGTCGTCGGGCAGGCCGTCGGTCGCCGAATACATCGCCATCGGCGACATCACGATGCGGTTCTTCAGCGTCATGCCGCGGATGGTGAAGGGCGTGAACATGGGCGGCGGTACCGAGCCGTTGGGCGCCGGGTTGACGCCGGCACGCTCGGCGAACCAGCGCTCGTAGCCCTCCAGCCAGTCCTTGTCGCGCAGGCGCAAATTCTCGTGGCTGATGCGCTGCGAGCGCGTCAGCATCGAATACATGAACTGCTCGGGCTCCAGCGTGTCGGCGTAGCGCTTGCCCACCACCTCGAACCATTCCATGGCGTTGCGCGCCGCGTTCTGGATGCGGGCGACGTCGACGCGGCGGACTTCCTCATAGGCTTCGAGCACGTCTGGAATGCTGGCCTTGTCGTGGCCGATCAGGTCGAACTGGCGGGTCAGCTCGATGGCGTCGTCGATGGCAAGCTTGGTGCCCGAGCCGATGGCGAAATGGGCGGTGTGGGCGCTGTCGCCCATCAGCACGACATGGCTGTTGCCGTTGAAATGGCTCCACTTGTCGCAGATCAGGCGGCCGAAATTCAGCCAGGCCGAGCCACGCAGATGGCGCGCATTGGTCATCAGTCTGTGGCCGTCCAGGGTCTCGGCGAACAGCTTTTCACAGAAGGCGATGGACTGGTCCTGGTCCATCTGGTCGATGCCGTGCGCCTTGAACACGTCGTCGGTCGTCTCGACGATGAAGGTCGAGGTGTTGTCGTCGAAACGATAGACATGGGCCTGGAACCAGCCATGCTCGGTGCGCTGGAAATCGAAGGTGAAGGCGTCGAAACGTTTGTCGGTGCCGAGCCAGATGTAGCGGTTGGGCCGCATCACCATGTCGGGCTTGAACACGTCGGCATATTTGTGCCGGATGCGCGAATTGACGCCGTCCGACGAGATGATGAGGTCGGCGTCGGGGAAGTCCTGGTCGCCCTGCACGTCGGTCTCGAACACCAGCTCGACGCCGAGTTCGATGCAACGCTCCTGCAGGATGTTCAGCATTTTCTTACGGCCGATGCCGACGAAGCCGTGGCCGGTGGTACGGATCTTGCGGCCCTTGAACACCAGCTCGATGTCGTCCCAGTGATTGAAGGCGTCCTCGATTGTCGCGGCGGTGGCCGGATCCCACTGGCGCATCGACTGCATGGTGGCGTCGGAGAAGACCACGCCCCAGCCGAATGTGTCGAAGGGACGGTTACGCTCGACGACGGTGACATGGTGGCCGGGGTGCTGCTTCTTCATCAGCAGGGCGAAGTAGAGACCGGCCGGTCCGCCACCGATACAGACAATGCGCATGCCGTCCTCCTCCTGAAGCCGTGCGATCAGGAGGGCATGCGTGCCCGACCCTGACCATGCGGGCACCATGGACGGTTTCCAAAAAAACTTCAAGCTTAAAGTTATTTTTGGGGACCGGACGCAAAGCGCACGCCCCGGTCGGCGTCGGCGCGACCGGGGCGGAGAGGGAGCGCGCACTATCGCGACAGGTAGGTCGCCGTATCCACCAGTTCGCCATAACCGAAGGCGATCGCCGCCATGACGGCGTCGTGGACCTGGGCTGCGGGCACGGTCTTGCCATTGAATTCGAGGTCGCGGGTGGCGCAGGCGTCGTGGACGACAACAGTCTTGTAGCCGAAGTCGGTGGCCGCGCGGGTGGCGCCCTCGACGCACATGTGGCTCATCGCGCCGACGATCACCACTTCGTCGATGCCGCCGGCGTCCAGCGTTGCCCTTAGGTCGGTCTCGCGGAACGAGTTGACATAGTTCTTGGTGATGACCTTTTCGCCGTCGGCCGGGGCGACAGTGGCGTTGATCTCGATGCCTGGGGTGCCTGGCGCAAAGATCGGTGCGTCGGCTGCCTTGGAGAGGTGGCGCACATGGATGACGGTGTCGCCCTTGGCGCGTGCCGCCTCGATGACGCGGGCGGCGTTGTCCGTTGCCTGCTCGATGCCGACGAGCGGCATGCGGCCCCCGGGGAAATATTCGTTCTGGATGTCGATGGCGATCACCGCGCGCTTGCTCATGTCCCTGATGCCTTTGCTGTTGGGAAGGATGTTGCACGGAAGATGCAATGGATTATGGTGCCGGCCCATTGGCGATATCGACATAACAAGGGGTGATTTCGACAAATGGCAAAGGCCGGCGTCATCGAGATCGGGCTGGTATTCTACCCCGGGACGCAGATGTCGGCGGTGCTCGGCATGACGGACCTGTTCGAGCTCGCCAACCGCACCGCCGGGCGCAAGAGCCGCGGCGCGCCGCCCTCCACCTTGCGCGTCAGCCACTGGCGTTTGGAAGAGCCGGGACAAACCCCAATACGGGTGTTCGACACCCATCCCGACGCGCCAGGCGTTCCCGAGGTCTATGTCGTGCCGCCGGCGCTCGGCGATCCCATTTCGCCTGAATATGCCGCGCCCGTGGCCGGCTGGCTGCGCCAGCGCCATGCCAGCGGCGGCGTGCTGGCCTCGGTCTGCGCCGGCGCCTTCGTGCTTGGCGAGACCGGGCTGCTGGCCGGGCGCGCAGTGACGACGAACTGGGTCTATGACGAGGCGTTCCGCACGCGCTTTCCGGAAGCCAAGCTCGACACCGACAGGCTGCTCATCGATGACGGCGACATCATCACCGCCGGCAGCCTGATGGCCTGGACCGACCTCGGGCTGAAGCTCGTCGACCGCTTCCTCGGGCCGACGGTCATGATCGAGACCGCCCGCATCCTGGCGCTCGATCCGCCTGGCCGCGAGCAGCGCTACTACAGCGCCTTCGCGCCGCGCCTCAGCCATGGCGACGCAGCCATCCTCAAGGTGCAGCACTGGCTGCAGGCCGGCGAGGGCAAGGACCTGAACCTCGCGACGCTAGCCGCGCTGGCCGGGCTGGAGGAGCGAACCTTCCTGCGCCGTTTCCAGAAGGCGACGGGACTGACGACCACCGAATACGGCCAGCGCCTGCGCGTCGGCAAGGCACGCGAGCTTTTGCAATTCACCACGCAGTCGGTCGACAAGGTGGCGTGGGAGGTCGGCTATGGCGACCCCGGCGCATTCCGCAAGGTCTTTGCCCGCATCGTCGGGCTGACGCCGAGCGATTATCGCGCCAGGTTCCGGGCGTAGGGCAATTCCAGGAAAGCTGCGATGCGGTTCTCCGTCGGGCAACGCTAGCTGCCCTTGGCGAGCGACGCGACGATCGATCGCTTGAGCTTGCCAAGTTCATCGAGCAGGATGCCGCCATCCTTGGCTGACAAGGTGCCGAAGAGGGCGCCGATCCAGTCGGCGTGAGCTGCCGCCATCTTCTCGAACTCGGCGCGGCCGAAGGGCGTCAGCGCGATGATCTGGACGCGGCGGTCGGTGGGTGACGTGGTGCGGCTGATGTGGCCGCTCTCGGCGAGGCGCTCGACCAGAACGGTGATGTTGCCGGGCGACACCATCATGCGCTTGGACACCTCGCCCAGCACCATGCCGTCGGGCGCGCGCTCGAGCTGCGCCATCAGGTCGAAGCGGGGCAGGGTGGAATCGAACTCCTCGCGCAGGCGCCGCCGCACCTCGGTCTCGACCAGCGTCGAGCAGGTGAGCAGGCGAAGCCACAGGCGAAGCTCGGTGCCGTGATCGGCAGGTGCTTCCAGCACCTTGGTCTCGCCGTCCACCCAGCCTTCGGCGCCTGCCGTATCCTTGCGTTCTTCCATCTGCCTACAGGTCTTCCCTCGTCGCGCGAGCCGGTGCTTTGGCCGGTTCGCTCAAGCAGTTGTAGTGCCGTTTCGCAGATTATTACAAGCTTGAAGGTTCAAGGAGCGGGAATGTCTCCGGCGAGCACCGCGGCATAGGCCCAGGCATCGATGTTGCCGCCCGAGATCACGCAGACGACGTTGCCCCTGGCGTGTTCGCTTTTCAGGGCTGCGGCCAGCGAGGCGGCGCCCGCGCCCTCGGCGACGACCTTGGACTTCGAGAAAAGCAGCCGCATCGCATCGGTGACCTGTTCGAGGCTGACGGTCACCGCGCCGTCGATCAGCTTGCGTGCCACCGGCCACAGCTGCGGCACCAATGACGGGCCGCCGATGCTCTTGATGAAGGACGGGCGCGTCTCGAGGTCGACGATGCGGCCTGCGGCAAGTGCCGCAGTCACCGGCGCCGCATTCTCGTCCTCGACAGCGAAGACTTTTGCTTCCGCGCGCAGCGCCTTCACGGCGCTCGCGACGCCGGTGGTCATCGAGCCGCCACCATAGGGCGTCAGCACCACGTCGACTTCGGGCAGGTCCTCGACGATCTCCATGCCGATCGAGCCGTTGCCTGACAGCACCGCCTGGTCCGTCACCGGGTTGATCAGCAGCTCCGGGAAATCGGGCTTCTCGGCGCCGACGATGTAGCGCCACCATGTCTCCATCGAGATGAAGCGGACGTCGCCGCCGAGGCGGCGCACGCCGTCGATCTTGGTCTGGGGCGCACCCGAATACATGTAGGCGGCCATCGGTACGCCCAGCCTGTTGGCGGCCCAGGCCATGCCGTAGGCCATATTGCCTGAACTGGTGGTGGCGACGCCGCTTGCCAATGCGTCGCTTTCGCGTGACAGCAGCGCGTTCAGCGCCGGCCGGAGCTTGAAAGCTCCGATAGGAGAAAGCGTCTCGAGCTTGAGGAAGATCTGCCGGTCGGGCAGGCCGAGATCGAGCCGCACCAGCGGGGTGGGCGGAACGTGTGGCGCGAGCCTGTTCCGCGCTTGCTCGATCTCCTGCAGCGATGGACGGCGGGGCGAGTTCATTCGGCCGCCTGTCGCTTCCTCAGGCTGCCCGGACGCGAAGAATGCTTGCCGCCGCTGTAGTCCTCGGTGTGGATATAGACGTGCAGCGTGTAGCCGATGTGGGCGATCATGAGCGACTTGGCCCGCTCGACATCACGGTCGAGCGCCGCTTCCATGAGTTCCGTGTGGTGCTCGATCGCCATGGCTTCGCGCAGCGCGGCCATCGCCTCTTCATACCCTTCCTTCTGGCCGGCGGCGGCGCGCAGCGTCGGCGCCAGGCCAAGGAAGCGGTGATGGCGGCGCAACTGGTCGGAAATGGTCGAGCGGAAGCGCAGCAGCCAGCTCGAGGTCGCAGCACTCAGCAGCGCGGTGTGGAAAGCCTCGTGCTTTTCGTCCCACTCGTCGACCGCCTCGTCCGAGGGATCGTCGGGCGCCGTCTTGCAGCGCGACAAACGATAGTGGGCGGTCACCACCGCCGATTCCCACTCGCTGCCGCCCTTTTCCATGGATTCGAGCAGCAATGGCAGTTCGACCACCATCCGCGCGCGGGCGAGGTCTTCCAACTCTTCGCGCGAGACGGGTGCGACGGTGAAGCCGCGATTGCTGATGGCGGTCACGAGCCGTTCGGCTTCCAGCCGCGACAGCGCCTCGCGCAGCGGGGTCCAGCCGACCCCGTAGGTATCGCGCAGCGCGCTGAGCTTCAGCGGGGCGCCCGGCATGAGACGCGTCGTCAGGATGTCGCGGCGCAGCAGGCGATAGGCCGCTTCCGTCTTCGAGGAGTGCTCGTCATCCTGCATCGCTGTTCATCCGCAAGGCCGTTCGATTCAAAAATTATATATCATGCGAGCAACTGGCAAGAATTATATATAATGTTTGACAGGAGCCCGCGGACTGCGCATGATCCGCGCCAGCCGCCGCCGGGATGTGCGGCGCCTTGTCAAATCTGGGAGGAATAGATGAGAAACCTGAAGTCCGGCCTGCTGTCGGGCCTGGTGCTGGCCGGCGCGCTCGCTGCCAGCCTCGGCGCCGCAATTGCCGAGCCGATCAAGATCGGCATCGCCAATTTCGGCGAACACCCGCAGCTCAACGCTTCGATCGCCGGCTTCAAGAAGGCGCTGGCCGACAACGGCTTCGTCGAGGGCAAGGACGTGGTCTACACCGAGAGCCACACCAACTTCGACGCCTCGCTGGTGCCGCAGATGATCGCCAAGCTCCAGGCCGAGCAGCCGAAGCTGATCTACACTGTGACCACGCCGGTTTCGCAGATCGCCAAGAAGGCGCTCGCCGGCTCGGGCATCAACATCGTCTTCTCCGCCGTGACCGACCCGGTCGCCGCCAAGCTGGTGCCCTCGTGGGATGCCGGCGACGAGGGCATGACCGGCGCCACCGACCTGCAGGACATGGCGGCGGTGATGGAATTCACCAAGAAGCTGCTGCCCAACGCCAAGCGTTTCGGCGTGCCCTACAATCCGGGTGAGGCCAACGACGTGGCCCTGCTCGAAAAGATCAAGGAAGTTGCCCCCGCGGCCGGCTTCGAAGTGGTCGCCGTGGGCGTCGACAACGTCAACGACATCCAGCAGCGCATCGCTTCCTTCGCCGGCAAGGCGGACGTGATCTACACGCCTGCCTCGAACCTGCTCCAGCCGGCCGTCGCCGCCGTCTCGGCCGCCGCCCGCCAGGCGGGCATCCCGATCGTCAACTCCGACGACGGCGCGGTCCGCAACGGCGTGGTGCCGGCAAGCTTCGCCGTCAACTACACCCAGGTCGGCATGAACGCCGGCAAGATCGCCGCCGAGATCCTCAAGGGCAAGGACCCGAAGACGATCGCGCCGTCGCGCCCGGCCTATGAGGACCATGCGCCGACTATCTCGAAGAAGGCGATGGCGGCGTTTGGCGTCGAGATCCCCGAGTCGATGGCCGATTGCGGCTGCATCGTCGACTGATTTCCTGCTTCGTCAAACAGGCGGCGGCGCTCCAGGGCGCCGTCGCCATTTCGGGAGGGACGGATGCTCGAAATCCGATCTGCACGTAAAGTCTTCTACAAGGGCCAGCCTGACGAGAAGACCGCGCTCGACGGCCTCAGCCTGAAGCTCGCCACGGGCGAGTTCGGCGTGGTCATCGGTTCCAACGGCGCCGGCAAGAGCAGCATGCTCAATGCCATTTCGGGCGCGCTGGTGCTCGATTCCGGCCAGGTCATCATCAATGGCGACGATGTCACCGGCATGCCGGTGCACAAGCGCGCCATGCGGCTCGCCCGCGTGTTCCAGGACCCGATGAAGGGCACGGCAGCGTCCATGACGGTGGCCGAGAACATGCTGCTCGCCGAGTTGCGCAGCAAGAAACGCACCTTGCGCCAGGGCCTCAACGCCAAGCGGCTTGCCGACTACCAGGAGCGGTTGTCGCTGCTCGGCCTCGGCCTCGAAAACCGTCTCGACACCCGCGTCGAACTTCTCTCCGGCGGGCAGCGCCAATCGCTGTCGCTGATCATGGCCGTCGGCGGCCAGCCTGAACTACTCCTCCTCGACGAGCACACGGCGGCTCTCGATCCACGCACCGCCGACATCGTCATGCGGGCGACCGTGCGTGCCGTCGACGCGCTGAAGCTCACCACCCTGATGGTGACCCACAACATGCAGCACGCCGTCGACTTCGGTCACAGCGTCATCATGCTCGATGCCGGCAAGCTCCGGCTCGAGATCACCGGCGAGGAGAAGACGAAGGTCACGGTTCCCGACCTGATCGGCCACTTCGCCGTCAAGACCGACCGCATGCTGCTGGCGAGCTGATCACCATGGACTTCATCCAGACCATCTTCTCGAGCTTCGTCTCGCTGATCCCCGTCACGCTGGCGCAGAGTCTGATCCTCGCCTTCGTGGTGCTGGGCATCATGATCCCGTTCCGCACGCTCAACTTCCCGGACCTCACCAGCGAGGGCGCGTTTCCGCTCGGCGGCTGCGTCTGCGGCGTGCTGCTTGCCGCCGGGGCCTCGCCGTTGACCGCGATCGCGGTGGCCATCATCGCCGGCTTCCTCGCCGGCTGCTGCACGGCTTTCATCCACCTGCGCTTCCGCATCCACACGCTGCTCGCCGGCATCCTGATGATGACGATGCTCTACAGCATCAATCTCAGGATTATGGGCAAGTCGAACCTGTCCGTCTTCGGCGCGCCCACCGTCTTCGACTGGGCGCCGTTCGTCCAGCCGGGCTTCCCGGCGAGCAAGATCATGGTTGCCGGCCTGATCGGCGCCGTCGTCTTCGTGCTGCTCAACCTGTTCTTCAAGACCGAGAAGGGCACGGCCATCCGCGCCGTCGGCTCCAATCCCGACATGGCCGAGGCGCAGGGGATCAATGTCTGGGTCGCCACCATCGGCGGCGTCGGCCTTGCCAGCGCCTTCTCCGCTACCGGCGGTGCGCTGATGGTGCAGTCTCAGGGCTTCGCCGACGTAAACATGGGCCTCGGCATCCTGATCAACGGACTCGCCGCACTGATGATCGGCGAAGCGATCGTCGGCAAGCAGACCGTGTTCCGCCAACTCGCGGCACCCTTCGTCGGGGCCATCGTCTACTACCAGCTGGTTTCGCTCTGCCTGGCCGCCGGCATGCCGCCCCCCGATCTCAAGCTGGCCACCGGCCTGTTCGTGCTCGCCATGCTGGCTCTGCCCAGCCTGCGCCGCAGCCGCGGCCCGGCACCGGCCCGAGAAACCGTCCGCGAATAATCGAGGATTGCCTGTATCATGACTGGAATTCCGGATCTCGCCGCTGTCGAGGCGATGGATGCTGCCGACAGCCTGCGTTCCATGCGCGACCGCTTCGTCCTGCCCGAAGGATTGATCTATCTCGACGGCAATTCGCTGGGGGCGGCCTCGCCGGCCGCCTATGCCGAACTGGAAAAGGCGGCCCGCGAGGAATGGGGCAAGGACCTCATCCGCAGTTGGAACACGGCCGGCTGGTTCGACATGCCGGTCGAGCTCGGCGACCGCATCGGCCGCCTGATCGGCGCGGCACCTGGCCAGACCGTGGTCGCCGACACGACGTCGATCAACATCTACAAGGCGCTGCACGCGGCGATGGGCTTGAGGCCGGACCGCAAGGTCATCGTCGCCGAGGGCGGCAGCTTCCCGACGGACCTCTACATGGCCGAAGGCGTGGTCTCGACCCGGCCGGGCGCCGTGCTTCGGCTTGAGGGCGTCGACGCGCCGACGATCGAGGAACTGATCGACGATCATGTCGCGGTGGTCCTGGTCAATCACGTCAACTACAAGTCGGGCGAGCTGCGCGACATGGCGGCGCTGACGAAGCGTGCGCACGAGGCAGGCGCGCTGGTGGTCTGGGACCTCTGCCATACCGCCGGTGCCCTGCCGGTCGAACTCGACCGTTGCGATGCCGACTTTGCCGTCGGCTGCACCTACAAGTACCTCAATGGCGGCCCGGGAGCGCCAGCCTTCATCTATGTAGCCGCGCGCCATCTCGGCAAGGCGGAGCAGCCGCTCAGCGGCTGGTGGGGGCATGCCCGGCCCTTCGCCTTCGAGCAGGGCTATGCGGGTGACGCCGGCATCCGCCGCTTCCAGTGCGGCACCCAGGGCGTGCTGTCGCTGCGGGCGCTGAAGGGCGCACTCGACATCTGGGACGACGTCGACATGCAGGCGCTGCGGACCAAGAGCATAGCGCTGACCGACCTGTTCATCCAGCTGGTCGAGGCGAAGTGCGCCGGCTACGGGCTCAAGCTCGAAAGCCCGCGCGATGGTGCCAGGCGCGGCAGCCAGGTGTCGTTCGAGCACGAGAACGCCTATGCGGTGATGCAGGCGCTGATCGAGCGCGGCGTCATAGGCGACTTCCGCGCGCCAGCCACCGTCCGCTTCGGCTTCACACCGCTCTATATCGGCTACAGGGACGTCTGGCAGGCGGTCGAGGTGCTGGAGGACATCCTGCGCACCGGCACCTGGAAGGACGCCCGTTTTGCCGTCAAGTCGGCGGTAACCTGACCTCAGGTCGAATGGAAATCAAAAAAGGGCGGCACTGGCCGCCCTTTTTCATACGCCGAGATAACGGTCCTGGATGTCGGGCGTCAGCGCTTCGGGCGTGCCCTCGAACACCGTCACGCCCTTCTCCAGCACGAAGCAGCGGTCGACGACGGGCAGAAGCTCCGACAGCGTCTTGTCGACCACCAGGATCGACTGGCCGGCTGCCTTGAGCGTGCGGATGGCAGCCCAGATGTCGTGGCGGATGACGGGCGCCAGCCCTTCGGTCGCCTCGTCAAGGATCAAAAGGCTTGGATTGGTCATCAGCGCGCGGCCGATGGCCAGCATCTGCTGCTCGCCGCCCGACAGAGTGTTGGCATACTGGTCGCGGCGCTCGCCGAGGCGGGGGAACAGGTCGACCACCTTGTCGTAGGTCCAGTCGTTGCCGCGGGCGGCGGCGACGAGGTTCTCGAACACGGTGAGGTTGGGGAAGCAGCGGCGCCCCTCCGGCACCAGTCCGAGGCCGAGGCGGGCGATGCGGTGCGGCCGCTGGCCTGAAATCTCGCGACCACCGAAGCGAATCGAGCCGCCGCGCGGGCGCACCAGCCCGAGCACCGAGCCGATGGTCGTGGTCTTGCCCATGCCGTTGCGGCCCATGAGCGCCACGACCTCGCCCTCGCGCACGTCGAGCGTCACACCGAACAGTGCCTGCGATGCGCCGTAGAAGGTCTCGATGCCCTTGAGTTCGAGCAGGCTCACGCGGCTTCTCCGAGATAGGCGCGGCGGACTTCCGGATCGTTGCGGATCTCGTCGACACTGCCGGTGGCAACGACGCGGCCATAGACCAGCACCGAGATGCGGTCGGCGAGCGCAAATACGGCGTCCATGTCGTGCTCGACCAGAAGGATCGGCGCTTCCCGGCGCAGGCCGTCGAGGAACGCCGTCAGTGCCTTGGAGCCTTCCGGTCCCATGCCGGCCATAGGCTCGTCGAACAGGAAGCACTTCGAACCCAGCGCCAGTGCAATGGCGATCTCGAGTTGCCGGCGTTCGCCATGCGACAATTCCGCCGCCGGCAGATGCGCGCGAGAGGCCAGGCCGACGCGCTCAAGCATGGCCATGGCAGGTCCGGTCAGGCTCCTGTCGCCCATGACGGGCTTGAAGAAGCGGAAGCTCGAACCCTGCCGCGCCTGCGCTGCCAGCATGACGTTGCGCATTGCCGAGAATTCCGGCGCCAGGGACGAGATCTGGAAGCTGCGGCCGAGCCCGAGGCGGGCGCGGGCGGCCATGTCGAGCCCGGCCATGTCCTGGCCGAGGAAGCGGATGGTGCCGCTGTCGGGGCGGATCGAGCCGGAGATCTGGTGGATCAGCGTGCTCTTGCCCGCGCCGTTTGGCCCGATCAGGGCATGGATCTCGCCTGGCATGAGGGTGAGGCTGACGCCGTCGGTCGCCTTCAGCGCGCCGAAGGTCTTGCGCAGCTCTTTGATTTCGAGGACCGGCTCAGCCATGACGCGCCTTTCCGGCCAAAAGCCCAAGCAGTCCGCCGCGCGCGAACAGCACCACGCAGAGGAGGATCAGCCCGAGGAAGAACTGCCAGCGCTCGGTGATGCCGCCCAGCGCATATTCGATCAGCACATAGAGCATGGCGCCGGCGACCGGGCCGAACAACCGGCCCTTGCCGCCGAGGATGATCAGCACGATGAACTCGCCCGACATCTGCCAGGACAGCATCGACGGACTCACGAACTTGTTGAGGTCGGCGAAGAGTGCGCCCGCGACGCCCGTGACCATCGCCGATATGACGAAGGCGACAAGGCGGATGGTGAAGGGGGCGATGCCGACGGCAGACAGCCTGACAGGATTCTGCCGGGCTGCTTCGAGAGCTGCCCCAAAGCGCGAGCCGCGCAGCATCCAGAACAGGGCGAGTGCCGCGAGCAGCAGGACGTAGCAGATCAGGAAGAAGGGCAGGGGCTGCGCCGTGTTCAGGCCAGGGAACTCGTTGCGCACATAGATCGACAGCCCGTCCTCGCCGCCATAGGCCGGCCAGGAGACGGCGAAGTAGTAGATCATCTGCGCGAAGGCGAGCGTGATCATGATGAAGTAGACGCCAGCCGTACGCAGGCTGATCGCGCCGATGGGCAGGGCGATGAGCCCGCAGACGACGATTGCCGCCAGCCAGATGGCGGGCATCGAGGTCGTGCCCTCGAAACCAAACAGCATCGGCTCGGCGTTGAAGGCATGCGTCGCCAGGATGCCGGCAACATAGCCGCCAAGGCCGAAGAAGGCGGCGTGGCCGAACGACACCAGCCCGCCGAGGCCGAGCGCGATGTTGAGGCCGACGGCGGCGAGCGCCAGCACCGCGATGCGGGTGGCGAGCGTGATGTAGAAGGGTTCGCCCATCGCCTGCGCGGCCAGCGGAAAGCCGAGCAGCAACAGCGCCAGCAGCGCGTTTATGATGGTTTCGCGGGTCATGAAAGGTGCGTTGGTCATGGCCGCCTCACGACTGCGCCGCAAACAGGCCGCTCGGCCTGAAGGCGAGGATGAGCGCCATGACGATGTAGATCAGCATGGAGGCGAGGGCCGCGCCGATCGGGCCGGCCTCGGCCGCGGGCATGGCGAGCGCCAGCGCCTTGGGCAAAAGAAAGCGGCCCATCGTGTCGACGACGCCGACCAGGATGGCGCCGAACAGCGCGCCCTTGATCGAGCCGATGCCGCCGATGACGATGACGACGAAGGCGAGGATGAGGGCAGGCTCGCCCATGCCCACCTGCACCGATTGCAGCGCGCCGACCATGGCGCCGGCGAGGCCGGCAAGGGCGGCACCCAGTGCGAAGACGACGGTGTAGAGCGTGCGGATGTCGACGCCGAGGGCCGCGATCATTTCGCGGTCGGATTCGCCGGCGCGGATGCGCATGCCGAGCCGGGTGCGCGAAATCAGCAGGTAGAGCCCTATGGCGACGACGATACCGACGCCGATGATGGCGAGGCGATAGAGCTGGTACTGGCCGCCGCCGGGCAGCGGCACCGCTCCCTGCAGCAGGGGCGGAATGTCGAGGTAGAGCGGGAAGGAGCCGAACAGCCAGCGCGTTCCTTCCGAGAACATCAGGATCAGCGCGAAGGTGGCGAGCACCTGGTCGAGATGGTCGCGGTCGTAGAGCCTGCGGATGACTGTCACCTCGACGATCGCACCGGCCGCGGCGGCGGCGATCAGGCTGGCGACGAGTCCGATCCAGAACGAGCCGGTGGCGGCCGCGACCGCCGCACAGGCGAATGCGCCGACCATATAGAGCGAGCCATGGGCGAGGTTGATCAGCCCCATCACGCCGAAGATCAGCGTCAGGCCGGCTGCCATCAGGAACAGCATCACCCCGAGCTGCAGGCCGTTGAGAAGTTGCTCGATGAGCAGTGCGATGGACAAGCGGATACTTTCGCTGGCTGGGAAATGTGCGACGAAGACGCCCCCTCTCCCCACCTGCGGGGAGAGGTCAAGGGTGAGGGGCAGCTCGGACGTCCGGGCGTATGCGCCGCCCCTCATTCGCCCCTGCGGGGGCACCTTCTCCCCGCAGGCGGGGAGAAGGGAACTTACATCTTGCACTGCTCGGCGTAGGCGTCGCCGCGCTTCTCGAAGGCGGTACCGACGATCTTGTTGGTCAACACGTCGCCTTCCTTCACCACTTCGCGAACATAGATGTTCTGGATCGGGTGGTTGTTGGTGTTGAAGGTGAAGTCACCGCGCACCGACTTGAAGTCGGCGGCCTTCAGTGCTGCGCGGAATGCGTCCTTGTCCTTGACGCTGGCCTTGCCGAGCGCCGACAGGATCAGGTTGGCCGTGTCCCAGCTCTGGGCGGCATAGACCGACGGCAGGCGCTTGTATTCTGCCTGGAAGGCTTCGACGAATTCCTTGTTGGCGGCGTTGTCGAGATCCTTGGACCAACTGGCCGAATTCTTGACGCCGAGGGCCGCGTCACCCACCGCCGGCAGGATGTCCTGATCGAAGGAGAAGCCCGGGCCCATGACCGGGATCTTCACGCCCGACTGGGCGTACTGCTTCATGAACGCGATACCCATGCCGCCGGGCAGGAAGAAGAACACCGAGTCGGCGCCGGAATCGCGGATCTGGGCGATCTCGGCGGCATAGTCGGTCTGACCGACCTGGGTGTAGATCTCGCCGGCCAGCTCGCCCTTGTAGTAGCGCTTGAAGCCGGTCAAGGAATCCTTACCGGCCGGATAGTTCGGGGCGAGGATGAAGGTCTTCTTGTAGTCCTTGTTGGCGTATTGCCCCATCGCCTCGTGGAAGTTGTCGTTCTGGTAGGCGACGTTGAAGTAGTTCGGATTGCACTTGGCGCCGGCAAGGACCGACGGGCCGGCATTGGGCGACAGGTAGATGATGTCCTGCGCCACCGCGTTCGGCACCACCGCCATGGCGAGGTTCGACCAGATGATGCCGGTGAGCAGGTCGACCTTGTCGCTCTGGATCATCTTCTCGGCCAGTTGCACGGCGATCTCGGGCTTTTGCGCGTCGTCCTCTATGACGAGTTCGACGTCCTTGTTGCCCGACTTCTTCATGGCGAGTGTAAAAGCGTCGCGCATGTCGACGCCAAGGCCGGCGCCGCCACCCGACAGCGTGGTGATGACGCCGATCTTCACCGGCTCGGCATGGGCTAGGTTGGACGCCGCCATCGAGAGGCCGAAGATGCCGGCCACAATAATCTTCTTCATCAGGTTCTCCCTCCCAGTGTTTTAATTGAAATTCAAAAAGCTTCAGAGCCGGGTGCGAACTTTCCAGAGTTCGGGGAACAGTTCAACCTCCAGCATCTTCTTGAGATACGAAGCGCCGGACGTTCCACCGGTGCCGCGTTTCATACCGATGATGCGTTCGACCGTAGTGACGTGATTGAAGCGCCAGCGGCGGAAGTAGTCCTCGAAATCGACCAGCTTCTCGGCCAGTTCGTAGAACATCCAGTAGCGCTGCGGCTCGCGGTAGATCGTCTGCCAGGCGGCCAGCACCTCCTCGCTTTCGCTGCGCGTCTCGCGCCAGTCGGTCTTCTTCGCCTCGGCGCCGACATCGAAGCCGCTACGGGAAAGCAAAAGGATCGCCTCGTCATAGAGCGACGGCTGAGCCAGGATCGCCTCCAGCCGCGCCGTCAGCTCCGGCTCGTGGGCGTGCGGGCGCAGCATGGCGAGGTTACGATTTCCGGCCATGAACTCGATGGCGCGATACTGCCAGGACTGGAAGCCCGACGACTGGCCGAGCGAGTTGCGGAACTCGGTATATTCGCTCGGCGTCATCGTCCTGAGCACGTCCCAGGCACTGTTGAGCTGCTCGAAGATACGCGACACACGCGTCAGCATCTTGAAGCTCGGCTCCAGCTTGTCGGCGCGGATCGAGCGGATGGCGGCGCCGATCTCGTGCAACGCCAGCTTCATCCACAGCTCCGATGTCTGGTGCTGGATGATGAACAGCATCTCATCATGGGCCGTCGACAGCGGCGCCTGCGCGTCCAGCACCTTCTCAAGGTGCAGGTAGTCGCTGTAGGACATGCGGTCCTTGAACGACATCTGCGCACCCTCGGCCGCGGGATCGTAGGGCTTGCTCAATTTGCCTTCTCCGCACGCAGCCGGAAGCGCTGGATCTTGCCGGTCTGGGTCTTGGGTAGTGCGTCGATGAACTTCACCGAGCGCGGATACTTATAGGGCGCGATCGTCGCCTTGACATGGTCCTGCAGGCGCTTGATCGTCTCGCCGTCGCGGGCGATCCCTTCGACCAGAACGACATAGGCCTCGACGATCTGGCCACGCTCGCCGTCCTCTGTGCCGATGACGGCGCATTCGGCGACGTCGGGGTGCGAGAACAGTGCTGCCTCCACCTCGGGGCCCGCGATGTTGTAGCCGGCGCTGACGATCATATCGTCGGAGCGGGCGGCGAAATGGAAGAAGCCGTCGACGTCCTGGAAGAAGGCGTCGCCCGTCAGGTTCCAGCCATCGCGGACATATTCGCGCTGGCGCTCGTCGGCCATGTAGCGGCAGCCGGTCGGGCCGCGCACGGCAAGCCGGCCGACCGTGCCGCGCGGCACCTCGTTCATGTCGGCATCGACGATGCGCGCCTCATAGCCGCCCACCGGCTTGCCGGTGGAGGCCGGCTTGCGGTCGGCGAAACGGTTGGAAATGAAGATGTGCAGCATCTCGGTGGCGCCGATGCCGTCGAGGATGGGCTTGCCGGTCTTGGCCGTCCATTCCTCGAACACCGGCCCCGGCAGGGTCTCGCCGGCGGAGACGGCGACGCGCAGCGAGGAGAGATCCGCGCCCTCGTCCATGGCCTTCATCATGGCTCGGTAAGCGGTGGGGGCAGTGAACGATATCGTCGCCTTGTAGGTCTCGATGATGTGGATCATGTTCGGCGGCGTCGCGTGCTCGAGCAACGTGGCTGCAGCACCGAAGCGCAGCGGGAAGATGGCGAGGCCGCCGAGACCAAAGGTAAAGGCCAGCGGCGGCGAGCCGACGAACACGTCGTCGGGCGTGACCTCGAGCACCTCCTTGGCATAGGCGTCGGCGATGATGAGCAAGTCGCGATGGAAATGCATCGTCGCTTTCGGCACGCCCGTCGTGCCTGAGGTGAAGCCGAGCAGAGCGACATCGTCGCGGCCAGTCTTCACAGCTTCGAAGATCACCGATTTGTCGAGGGCGATGCGGTCGAGTTCGGCGTCATGGTTGGCGGTGCCGTCGAAGCCGATGACTTTCTTGAGGAACTTGCTGTCCTTGGCGCAGGCCACCATTTCGTCCATCAGGCGCGTGTCGCACAGCGCGATCGTGATCTCGGCCTTGTCGACGATCTTGGCGAGTTCGCCGGCGCGCAGCATCGGCATGGTGTTGACCACCACGGCGCCGGCCTTGGTGGCGGCGAGCCAGCAGGCAACCATGGCGGGGTTGTTGGCCGAACGGATAAGCACGCGATTACCCGGCCTTACGCCGTAATTCTCAACCAACGCATGCGCCAGCCGGTTGGTCCAGTCCGACAGCTCCTTGTAGGTGCGACGGCGGCCATTGCCGATCAGGGCGGTGTGATCGCCGAAGCCTCTTTCGACCAACCTGTCGGTCAGTTCGACGCCGGCATTGAGGTGGTCGGGATACTGGAAGCCGTCGAGCAGGAAATCCGGCCACTGACCCTGAGGGGGCAGGTTGTCGCGCGTGAACGTGTCGGTATGCGCTGACGGTCCAAGCATTCTGCCCCCTATATTGCCCATCGCAACGACCGCATCGCCGCGCTTGCGTTCTTGAATTTTTGAGGGGAGATCGAGCACCGGTTCCAGGCCAAGCCGGCATTCCGGCGACACCCTTCGCACAGTCGACGATTTGACCGGCTTTCGGCGCAGCGAGACCTCCCATTCTCACTGATGGCCAAGCATCGCATCAGACCAAATTTATTTCAAGCCTAAAGTTTTTGGCCGCTGGTACATTGACGCCGGCCGGCACGCCCGCCATTTCTGTGCTCCACGAACGATACCGCCAGAGGAGGGCGCCGGTGCTCGAACGTCATATCGCCGATTGGGACAATGCCTACACCAACGGCGCCAATATCGCTGGCGGCGACCGCTGGCCGGCGGCGTGGGTGGAGCCGGCCAAGGGATTTCGCGACAGATTGGCGGCTGTGAGCCGGGCTCAGCTCGATGTCGCCTACGGCGAGCGGCCGCGCAATCGGCTCGATCTTTTCCTGCCCGCAGACAAGGCCAGAGGCCTCGTCGTCTTCGTCCACGGCGGCTACTGGATGGCGCTCGACAAGAGCTACTGGTCGCATCTCGCCAAGGGCTCGGTAGACAGCGGCTATGCCGTCGCCATGCCGTCTTACACGCTGTGCCCCGAGGCCAGGATCGGCGACATCGTGCGCGAAGTCGGCGCGGCCATTGCCAAGGCGGCCACGCTGGTCGATGGACCCATCATGCTGACCGGCCATTCCGCCGGCGGGCACCTGGTGTCGCGCATGGTCGCGTCGGGCTCGCCACTTGGCTCGGATGTGCTTTCGCGCATTCGCCATGTCGTCTCGCTGTCCGGTGTCCATGACCTCAGGCCGCTGATGAACACCGGCATGAACAAGACGCTCCATATCGACGAGGCCGAGGCGCTGGCCGAGAGCCCGGCCTTGCTGCGGCCGGTTGCCGGCACACGCATCACCTGCTGGGTCGGCGGCGGCGAGCGGGCCGAGTTCCTACGCCAGAACGAGCTTCTCGCCAGTATCTGGACCGGCCTCGGCGCCACAACGTCAGCGGTGGTCGAGCCCGACCGTCATCATTTCAGCGTTATCGACGGGCTCGCGGATGCAAGGCACCCTCTGACCAGGGCACTGATCTCGGAATAGACAGAGCCGGACGGCGCCCAACAAAGTCAGAGCCGCAAGCGTCTCCGGTGGTGACCGTCCCGTCGCCAATAATTCCGAAAGCGACAGGCGTGTCAGTCGGCCTCGTGCATGGCCCGCCGCAGACCGAGCAATGCATCCTGCAGGTCGGACCGCGCCTCGATCGCCTCGGGATAGACGGCATAGACCGGATAGGTGAATTCCGGCGCGCCTTCGACCCGCTCGAGTTCGCCCGCCGCGACCAGCGGCGCGACGATGCCTCTGCGAAAATAGCCCATGCCCCCGGCCCTGAGGATGTAGTTCAGGCCGAGCGGGCCGAGGCCGACGAACAGGCCGGGCTCGCCGAACGGATTGGACCCGGCATCGTGCTGGGCGGCAAATGTCGGGCCCCAGTCGACATAGACATAGTTCTCCGCCGGGTCCCGCCTGCCTTGCTTCGAAGTGGTCCTGACCAGCACGAGTTGCTCCTCCTGCAGGATCTCGACCTTGAAACCGGGCAACAGCTTCGGCGCGTAGAGCACGGCGATATCGAGCACGCCCGTACGCAGCTGGTCGAGCAGCTGGTCGGGGACCCCGACATGGGCGCGGATGGCGATCTCCGGGCTTGCCTGCCTCATCCAGACCAGCCAGTCGAGCAGCAGCGGATTCCACAGGCTCAGCTCGCCGCCAATCGCCAGCAGGCTCGTGCGCCCCGAGGGGACGGCAAGCTGATGGCGGGCGCGCTCCCAAACCTGCACGAAAGACTGCGCATAGCGTTCGAAGTCCCGCCCCGCAGCCGTCAGTTGCGCGCCGCTTCGATTGCGGACGAACAGCTGGCGCCCGAGTTCCTGCTCGAGCGTGCGGATCCGCGCACTGACGGTAGTCTGCGTCACATGCAGGCGCTCGGCAGCCTTGAGAAAGCTGCCGCCCTGGACGATTTCGAGGAACGTGCGTGCGCGATCGATATCCATGGTACCGATTAAGTGCAATTTTTTTGCAGTAATCCAGCATTTAATTCCGTTTGCCTTCCGGCCTGGATCGGCCCAGCCTCTCGAGGCGATGCTATCGTCGTGCTGCTACGGGAGAGGGAACACGATGTCGGACAAGAACGATTCGCCCCATGAGCCAGCCGAATATGCGTCCCCGCCATGCTACATGCACGAATTCGAGCCGGGCCCGGACACTGCACCGGTCCACAAGGACAACTGGCCCGAAGTGGCAGGCTGGCGGAAGGTGGAAAGAGCGCGCCTGATCGACCAGCGCCTGACCGTCGGCGCGGACGAGCGAAAGGCCAGGTCGGAAAGGATCGCTTCGGCTCTCGACCTGGCCATCGGCAAGGTGGGCGGGCGGCTCATTAGCGTCTATTGGCCGTTCCGCGGCGAGCCGGATCTTCGCAACTGGGCCGTCAGTGTCATCGCCCGGGGCGGCCGAATCGCCCTGCCGGTCGTCATCAGGAAGGCATGGCCGCTGGAATTCCGTGGCTGGGCGCCGGGCGATCCGCTCGAGCGCGGCGTCTGGAACATCCTCGTGCCCGCCCATGGTCCTGCCGTGCAGCCCGACGTCGTCATCGCCCCGGTCGTGGGCTTCGACGCGGCAAACTACCGGCTGGGTTACGGTGGCGGCTTCTTCGACCGCACGCTCGCGGCCACGCCGAAGCGACCGCTCGCCATCGGCATCGGCTATGCGGAAAGTCGCATCCGCACCATCTATCCGCAGGCTCACGACATACCGATGGATGCCGTCGTCACCGACGGGTGAGGAGTCAGGTTCCAATGCCAAGCTCGCCAGCGGCGTCAGCGCTGGCGGGCAGGCGTTGGCAAAACCTCAGCTCAGCACCACGACCGTCGCCCCAACCGGCACGCGCTCGTAGAGATCCTGGACGTGCTCATTGGTCATGCGGATGCAGCCATTCGACACTGCCCGACCGATCGTCCAGGGTTCGTTGGTGCCATGGATGCGATAGTAGGTATCGCGACCATTGCGGTAGAGATACAAGGCTCGCGCACCCAGCGGATTGGACTGTCCGCCCGGAACGCCATCGGCATACTTGGCGTATTTCTCCGGATCGCGCTTGATCATGTTCTTGGTGGGTGTCCAGGTCGGCCACTTCGCCTTGCGGGCGACTTCGGCCGTTCCCGACCAGGCCAGGCCGGCGCGGCCGACGCCAACCCCGTAGCGGCGGGCGACCCCAGTTTCCTCCACCAGATAGAGAAACCGGTTCTTGGGATCGACCACAACTGTTCCCGGAGAATATTGCGGTTCGAAATCCACTAGTTGCGGTTGGAACTTCGGGTCGAGGACGAAGGCCTTGGCCTTCGCCTTCTGAGCTGTGGCCACGGACGGCGCCGCAAACAGAGCAGCCACCCCGAGCATGAGGGAACGACGATTTATCATGATGCACCTGTGAGAGAGAATTTTGCGAAAAGGCTAGGAGAGCGCCTCGTAGCTGGGTGGTCGGTCGTCTCTGACAGGTTCGATGCCGGCAAGCGTTAGTGCAGCCGGCGGTTGGCTATGTTCGCGGAGTTGCATGGGCGCGCCGAACTGGATGATACCGGTGAAGGCATGCACGGAATGGCATCCCGAAGCGGGCGGGGGATTGAAGGGCCCGGCCTGACCGCATCCGCCCGTCTCGATCACCGAGTGCTTGGCTGGCGCCGTGCTCAGGACCGCGGCCGACGCTGGCGCCGCAAAATGCAGCGACAGCGCCAGTACGACGACCAGCCCCAACAACGACCGAGCCAGATACATGGACTTCATGAAAGACAGTCTGGTCCCCGACAGTTTTTCATCCGTTAGCGTTTCATCACAACTTCGTGAGCACAGGGATGCACAATGCATCGTTCGTTTCAGGAGGCGACTGTAGGCATTTGCCGAAGCACTCGCAGTCTGCTCCACTCGAATTCATCATAACCTTTGGCTATTGGCCACGGTCATACTACAGTAATGGATTGTATTTCAGAAACAACTTCACTGGCAATGTTTCATCCGCAACAGCTCCGGCAGATACCGGGATCGAACACCTACTGGACCGCCCTCCGATCAGGCTTACGCATCCCCGACCGGCTTGCGCCCGAGCGGCGCTTCCGTCGCGGTCGGCACGCTCCTTCTCGACGCTGCAAAGCTGCAGCAGGCAAGGCTGGCGTATCTTTCATGGACGCCCGACGAGGTTCATTGTTAACGTTCCGACCGCTGATCCTGGAGGAGACGCAGCATGGACCGTTTCACCGGCGGTTGCCTGTGCGGCAACGTCCGTATTGTGGCATTGGGCCGCCCATACCGGGTCGGCCTTTGTCACTGTCTCGACTGCCGCAAGCATCACGGGGCTCTTTTTCACGCTTCCGCGGTGTTCCCGCAGGATGCGGTGACGATCGATGGCGAAACGCGCGACTACGCCGGGCGATTTTTCTGTCCCCGCTGCGGCTCGTCCGTTTTCGCACGCACCGCAGACGAAATAGAAGTGAGCCTGGGATCCCTGGATGCCCCTGACCAACTGATGCCAACCTACGAACTCTGGACCGTCCGTCGCGAGTCCTGGTTGCCGCCGTTTCCGCTCGCCAGACGATACGAGCGCGATCGTGACGCCACCGGCCGCTTTGAAGAGTAGGCGGCACGGATGATTGATTCAGAGGGCTGGGCGACGGCAGTTTGGAAATGCAACAGTGACGTGCGTGCAGATGTGCGCGCCTCGCATAATCTATCTTATGGAACTGGTGTCTTATTGGACAATGCCGGCTTCGCCAACTGGTCGTTTGGCACCGACATCCGCTCGTCGACTGTGCCTGGCAGCGACGCCCCCGCGCATATGGAGGGCACGCTGCTGCTTCCTTCCGGCGCCTATATCGGCATACTGCCCGATCAGGACGCTGCAGAGACGCTGGCCCAGGCGATCGTTGAAGGCATTGGAACGAAGTGACGAGGGCCAGGAATTACCTCGTGCCGCAAGTTCGATCTCGGCTTATCGCCCGTCCGTCCGGCTCAGCGCGCCGGCGGCCGTTTCACAGACCTCCACGTGCCTGGTCAGCGCCTCTTTGGAGAGCACCGCGCTGATCGTGCAGATGTCGCGGTTCTGGAACTTGGGCATCTGCTGGAGTTCCTGAAGCCTTGCAAGCAGTTCCGCTCGGGTCATGCCGTCCTCCTTTGGCCCGGCCTGGCGGTAGCGGCGCTGCCGCCGGGTCGAGTGCCATCAGCAGCGCGGACACGCGCGTTGAGCGGGATCTCGATGTCGACCTCGAGCGTCGATACCTTTTCGCCGCGGTCCATTTTCACATTGACCTTGTCGCGATCGATCTGGACGTGCTTGGCGATGACGGCGAGGATTTCCTCACGTAGGACCGCCACGAGGTCCGAGTGTCCCTCGGTCGCCCGCTCGTGCGCAAGCAGCACCTGCAGCCGCTCGCGTGCGGTCGGCGCCGAACTCTTCTTGTTGAAGAAATTGAAGATGCTCATGCCGCCGCCCTCCGCCCGAAAATCTTGCTGAGCAGGCCGCGCTTCTCGCCCGGAATGGTTACCGGCAGCGATTCGCCGGCAAGCCGGCGCGCCGCGTCGAGATAGGCGAGAGCCGGCGCGCTGCGGTTGTCGGCAAGCGTTACCGGTGCGCCCAAGTTGGAGGCGCGCAGGACGTCCATGCTTTCCGGAATGATGCCGAGCAGCGGGATCGACAGGATCTCGAGGACGTCATCGACCTTCAGCATGTCACCGCGCTCGGCGCGGTTAGCATCGTAACGCGTAAGCAGGAGATGCTTCTCCACCCGCTCGCCGCGCTCTGCCCGCTCGGTCTTGGAATCGAGAAGGCCGATGATGCGATCGGAGTCACGTACCGACGAGACCTCCGGATTGGTGACGACGACCGCGATGTCGGCGTGGCGCATGGCCAGGGTTGCGCCGCGCTCGATGCCGGCCGGGCTGTCGCAGATGATCCAATCGAAGGACTGCTTGAGTTCGCCGATCACCCGCTCGACGCCTTCCGGCGTCAGGTTATCCTTGTCGCGGGTCTGCGATGCCGGCAGGAGGTGTAGCGTATCCAGGCGCTTGTCGCGGATCAGTGCCTGCGGCAGCTTGGCGTCGCCCTGAATGACGTTGATCAGGTCATAGACCACGCGCCGCTCGGCCCCCATTACGAGGTCTAGATTGCGCAGACCGACGTCGAAATCGACCACGACGGTCTTCTCGTTCCGCTGCGCCAGCGCCGCTCCGAGGGCCGCGGTCGAGGTCGTCTTGCCGACGCCGCCCTTGCCCGATGTAACCACGATTACTTTCGCCATCTCGCTCTCCTGTCCTCCGGTCTGCCGCCGTTTCAGTTTAGAAGTTCCGCCATGATCGCATCGCCATCGAGCCAGAACTGGACGGCTTGACCGCGAAGCTTGCGGTCCATGTGCTCGGCGGTCATGTAGAGGCCGTCGATCGCCAGCAACTCCGCTTCCAGCTTCCGGCAGAAGATCCGGGCCGACGCATTGCCGACCGAGCCCGCCAAGGCCCGCCCCCTCAATGCCCCGTAGACATGGATCGATCCGCCGGCGACGACTTCCGCACCCGAGGCGACCGACCCCAGAATGGTGATATCGCCTTCCGGAAAGACAATCGACTGGCCGGACCGCACCGGCTCATGGATGATGATTGATTGCACTGGCCGGACCATCTGGGTCTCGGCCGGCAGCGCAGGCGCCGGAGAAGCGACCTGCCCGTTCGTTTCGGTCGCCGGCGCCTCGAAATCGGGAGCCGGCCTGCCACCCTTCATGGCAGGGGGCATGCCTGGGCCCAGCAGCGAGGGACGAGCGCCCTCGATCCCCATGATCCAGACGTTGCGCTGAGCGAGCGCGCTGATCAGGTCCGCCAGCTGCGTCCGGGTGATGTCGAGGTTCTCGACATCGAGAACGATGGGGCGCCCGAGGAAAAAGCCCGCAGAACGCCCTGACAGGTCATCGAGCCGATCGAGCCATTCGTCGAAGGGCAGATCCGGCGAGAGCGTAAGCGCCAGGAAGGAGCGGCCCTTGAGGCGGATCGGACGCGTGTCTGTTAGCACTCTGGTCATCTTGGTTAATTTTCCGTTGCTTCGATGCCTATGGATTGATGGTTAACCAATGGTTAACGCAGCACCGTGGCGCGACGTTGGAAACACGATTTGATCGGATGGAACCGCTTTCTTCGGGGAGGCCTGCATCGCAAGATTGTATCGGTCGGGAGCTTCGGCTCCCTCAGGTTTAGCTGCCTGTCAGCATAGCTGAGTCGCTCAATTTGGCGCTTCGCTTTCGTCGTCATGCGGCATGTTTCGCCATTGTCGAAAACGATTCACGCACAGGCAGCACAGTTCGCTCCGCATATTTTTGTGGGATGACCGGCGCCCGGCGGAGGCTTGGCGCGACGCAATCTTGCAGCCCAACGAACACACTGCACCCTGCTGTTTCGCAGCAGAGATTGCCATCGGGAGCATGACGGGCGATAGACTTGCGGCAACCGACAACGCTCGAACAAGGTCGACAGTCTGTTGAAATTCCGAACACCCGACCGGCAGGGGCAACGCGAGCGCCTCCGGTTGAACCTCGCCGACACCGTCGCCTACGCGGTGGGCGACGTGCACGGCTGCTACCGCGAACTGCGCTCGCTGGAGGAAAAAATCGTCGCCGACGCGGCACGGCTGCCCGGGCGAAAGCTCATCATCATGCTCGGCGACTATATCGATCGCGGACCCGACTCGGCGAAGGTCCTGGATCATCTGCTCGCTGCGCCGCCGGACGGCTTCGAGCGCATCTGCCTAGTCGGCAATCACGAGACCCAGACACTCGACTATCTCGACGGCAGGATATCGCTCGACGCATGGCTGGCCACTGGGGCGCGCAGCACGCTGTTTTCCTACGACATCGACCCCGAGCATCTCGCCGAGATCTATGGAAGCAGCGCCAGGCTCGACGGCTACATCCGCGCCAACTTTCCCCGCGAGCACGTCGAATTCATGCGATCGCTGCCGATCCTCGCCTATTCGGACCGGTTCGTCTTCGTACATGCAGGAATCCGGCCGGGCGTACCGCTGCTCGAGCAGGAAGAGACCGATCTTCTCTATATCCGGGAAGACTTCTTCGAAGCATCTCGTCGCCTCGACCGCTGGGTGATCCACGGCCACACACCGATCGAGCGCCCTCGCCTCGACGGGCGTCGGCTGGACATCGACACCGGTGCGTTCAAGACCGGCCGGCTGACGGCGGTGCGGGTCGGCGGCAAGAGCGGTCGCCTTCTGTACTCCTAGTTGCGGGGCCTTTGCCAAGGCGCGGCCGCCGTATCTTGAAACGACGCCCCGCCCTTCCATCTATCTGGGAAGAGCGCACAGCTTTCCAGCCGAGGAAGTGCCAGGAGCGGGTCGCAGGCCCTGCGGTCTCTCGAAACACACCGCCCCTCCCGGACGCGTCGACAGTCAGGATCTTCCTCGTCGCTGCCAGACGAAGGGAGATGAAACATGGCCAAGGTTCTTTGCGTCCTCTACGATGATCCGGTCGACGGCTACCCGGCATCCTATGCCCGCGACGGCCTGCCGAAGCTCGATCGCTATCCCGGCGGCCAGACACTGCCTACCCCCAAGGCGATCGACTTCGCACCCGGAGACCTGCTCGGCAGCGTGTCGGGCGAACTCGGCCTGAGGACATTCCTCGAAAATGCGGGACACAGCCTCGTCGTCACCTCCGACAAGGACGGCCCCGACAGCGTTTTCGAGCGGGAACTCGTCGACGCCGAGATCGTGATTTCGCAACCTTTCTGGCCGGCGTACCTCACCAAGGAGCGCGTCGCCAAGGCCGGCAGGCTGCGGCTTGCGATCACTGCCGGCATCGGGTCGGATCATGTCGATCTCGAAGCGGCGATGGAGCGCGGCATCACGGTGGCCGAGGTGACCTACTGCAACTCGATCAGCGTTTCCGAGCACGTGGTGATGATGATCCTGTCGCTGGTACGGAACTACATCCCGTCCTACGACTGGGTCGTCCGCAGCGGCTGGAACATCGCCGACTGCGTGGCTCGCTCCTATGACGTCGAGGGCATGCAGATCGGTACCGTCGGCGCCGGCCGTATCGGCAGCGCCGTTCTGCGCCGCCTGAAGCCCTTCGACGTGAAGCTGCACTACACCGATCGCCACCGGCTGCCCGCCGCGGTCGAGGCTGAGCTCGGCGTCACCTTCCACGCAGACGCTGCCTCGATGATAGGCATCTGCGACGTGGTGACCATCAATGCCCCGCTGCATCCGGAAACGGAGAACCTCTTCGACGAGCAGATGATCTCCCGCATGAAGCGCGGGGCCTATCTGGTGAACACCGCTCGCGGAAAGATCTGCAATCGCGACGCCGTCGCCCGTGCCTTGGAGAGCGGCCAGCTTGCCGGCTATGCCGGCGATGTCTGGTTCCCGCAGCCGGCCCCCAAGGATCATCCTTGGCGGTCGATGCCGCACCACGGCATGACGCCGCATATCTCGGGTTCGTCGCTGTCAGCCCAGGCGCGCTATGCGGCAGGCACGCGCGAGATCCTGGAATGCTGGTTCGAAGGCCGCCCGATCCGGGAAGAATATCTGATCGTCGACGGCGGCAAGCTTGCCGGCTCCGGGGCGCATTCCTACAGCGCGGGCGATGCCACGCGCGGTTCGGAAGAGGCCGTGCGGTTCAAGACCAAGCAATGACGGCGCCGGCGCTGATCGCCGAACGGACTCAGGAAGCAGCCTTCACCTTGGCTTCGCTCTTGTCGATGTAGTAGCTCGAATACTGGCCGAGGAACTGCTCGGACCCGCCATAGGCGCCGTAGCTCGGCAGGCGCTTGAGATCGACCTTGTTCAGCACCAGCCCGAGAATCTTGTTGGCGATGTGGGGCTCGGCATTGAGGGCGGAGCGCACCAGCGGGCGCGGCGTGGCACCCCACTCAGCCACCAGCACGAAGCCGTCGGCGAGCGGCGCGAACGCCTTGGCGTCGACGACCGGGCCGAGCGGCGGCAGGTCGACGATGATGTATTCGAACGTCCCTTTTGCTTCCTCGATGAAGCGGCGCATGCGCGCCGACGAGAGCAGCTCGCTGGTATGCGAGAAGCGGCCACGCACGACAGCCGGAACGATGGCCAGCTTCGACTGACGGTCGACTTTGACCACCGATTGCCAGCCTTGGTCGTTGACCACCGCCTCCACCAGCCCCTGGTCCGCGTCGATGCCGAGGCTGCGGCTGAGGCCCGGATTGCGCAGGTCGCCATCGACCAGCAACGTCCTTGCGCCATTGTTCGCGAGCAGCCCGGCCAGGTTGGCCGCCACCGTCGACTTGCCCTCCCCCGGAAGCATCGAGATGACGCCTATCACCTTGCTGCCGGCGTCCTGCAGCACGACGTCGGCGGCGATCTTCGTGTTGCGCAACGTTTCGGCGAACATCGAGGCAGGTGAATCGACCGCGATGCGCATGCGTGCCCGCCTGTCGGCAGCCGCCGAGACCTTCGTCGGCGGCTCCGCCGGAGCCCCATCCTTGACATATTTGCCGTCCTTGGCCTTGCTCTTCTTGTCGTCGGACGCGCCGATCAGCGGCAGGTATCCCAGGAATTTGACGCCAAGGCGCTGGCGAACGTCGTCGGCGGTCCGGAAGAAGCGCTCGTTGAATTCGTTGAGCGCGCCGAATGCCGATCCCATCATCAACCCCAGCACCAGCGAGAGACCGAGCACCAGGGACGTCCGCGGGCTCGATGGCCCACGCGGCATGGTCGCCTCGGAGATCACGCGCACCTTGGCGATCGGGAACGACTGCTGCTGCGAGGCCTCCTCGTAGCGAGACAGGAAGGTCTGGTAGAGCGTGCTGAGGGCGGTCGACTGCTGCTCCAGTTCGCGCAGGCGAACCTGGGCCTGGTTGGCGTCCGAGTTCTGGCCCGTGGCCTTTGCCACGCTGTCGCGGAGCGCGGTCTCCCGCGACTGCGCCACCTCGTACTCGTTGCGATAGGTCTCCGACAGCTGGCTGAGCTCGCGGAACATCTGGTTGGCGAGATCCGCCTGTTCCTTGCGCAGCGCAACCGCCTGCGGATGGTCCGCGCTGAAGCCGGACGAGATTTCCTGCTCGCGTTTCGACACGGCGGCGTAGCGCTTCTTCAGCTCCGAGATGACCGGGTTTCCCGGATCCTCCGCCGACAGGGTCGAGTTGCTAACGGCTGCTTTCGGCCCGCTCTCGACGATGATGCGATATTGCTCGTAGCGGGCGCGCGCCTTTGCCGAGTCCGCCTGGGCAAGGATGAGCTGCGCGTTCAGGTCGGAAAGCTGCTGCTCGGCGATCGTCTCGCCGCGCGCCGCGGTCAGGCCGTTTGCGGCGCGGAATTTCTCCACTTCGAGAGCCGCCGCCTGCGAGCTCACGCGCAGTTCCTCGATCCGACCCTGGAGCCAGACGGCGGCCTTTTCGGTGGCATCGAAGCTGGCGTCGAGCTGGTCCGAGACGAAGGCATCGGCATAGGCCTTGGTGATGGCCGCCGCCAGTTGCGGATCATTCGAGCGATAGGCGATGGATATGACGTAGCTGCGGCCCAGGCGTTCGGCCATGACATTGGCCTGTAGGGTCTGCACGGCCTGCTCCTTGAGGGCCGCATCTGCCGCCGCCTTGCGCTGGGCCTCGGTCAGTTCCGGCCCACCGGCGGCGATGTCCGGACGCGAGCGGAACATCTGGACGACACCGCGCGCATAGCCTAACAGCCGAGACACCAGCGATTGCGGCGGCTGCATGAAGCTGGGGTTCTTGTCCAGCTTCTGCTTCTCCACCACGACTGCCGCCAGCCGGGCCGACTTGATGATCTCGATCTGGCTGAGGATGGCCGCGTCGGTCTGCATGTTGACCGGCGTTGCCGACACCTCGTCGACGATCTTGTTCATGCCCTCGTCGATGAGGACGCGGGTCATGGCGGTGAATGTCGGCGGCGTGGTCTGCAGGTAGACCAGCCCGAACAGCAGTCCGACCAGCGCGCCGATGCCGACCACCCTGGCCTGGCGCTTGGCCATGGCAAGAAGGCGCTCGAGATCGATGAAGTCGCTCGCCTCCCCTGCTTCCTGGGAAGCAGGCGCAACACGGCCGTTGAAAGGGAAGCTGGCGTAGTTCATCTGCGTTCCAGTTCTTGCTTGAGCGAACAGTCGCTCGAAGGGTTCTGGGCGAAGCCGCATTCAGCCACGCATTCTAGTTGCAAGCTGGCGTGCCTACAGCACTGCCGAAACGGAATCGAGGGCGGCCG
The DNA here is from genome assembly GCF_037625995.1 of Aminobacter sp. Piv2-1. Lineage (NCBI taxonomy): Bacteria > Pseudomonadati > Pseudomonadota > Alphaproteobacteria > Hyphomicrobiales > Phyllobacteriaceae > Aminobacter > Aminobacter sp. Piv2-1. The sequence goes on along the minus strand of NZ_JARKMU010000004.1, from coordinate 307,147 downwards.
CGAGCGGCCGCCCTCGATGATTGGCGAACTCAGGCGGCGGCGACGTGATCCTGCTCGGCGACCATGTCGCGGATCGCATCGAGCACCGAGTCGCGGATGTCGGCCCGCTTCAGCGCAAAGGCCACGTTCGCCTGGATGAAGCCTTCTTTCGAGCCGCAATCAAACATGCGGCCCTGGAAGGGCCTGGCGAAGAAGGCCTGGCCGGCGGCGAGGCGCACCATCGCGTCGGTGAGCTGAATCTCGCCACCGGCGCCGCGCGTCTGCGTGCCGAGCAGCTGGAAGATCTCCGGCTGCAGGATGTAGCGGCCGTTGATGTAGTAGTTCGAAGGCGCCTTGGCCGGGGCGGGCTTCTCGATCATCGCGGTCACCTCGAAACCAGCGCCGACGTCCGGGCCCTTGCCAACGATGCCGTACTTGTTCGTCTCGTTGGGATCGCATTGCTCGACCGCGATCACGTTGCCACTGGTCTGCTCGTAGAGCTCCATGATCTCGGCAAGGCAGCCGCGCTTTCCGAACGACACCATGTCGGGCAAGAGCAGCGCAAACGGCTCATCACCGATGATGTCGCGGGCGCACCACACCGCATGGCCCAAGCCGTGGGGCGCCTGCTGGCGCGTGAAGCTGGTAGCGCCGGGCACGGGCAGCAGGCTTTCCAGCGACTTGATCTGCTCGACCTTGCCGGCCTGTTCGAGCGTGCCGACCAGTTCGGGATGAAGGTCGAAATAGTCTTCGATGACCGCCTTGTTGCGGCCGGTCACGAAGACAATGTGCTCGATGCCCGCCTCCAGCGCCTCGTCGACCGCATATTGCACCACCGGCCGGTCGACGACCGGAAGCATCTCCTTCGGCATCGACTTGGTGGCCGGGAGGAACCGCGTTCCGAGACCCGCAACAGGTATCACCGCCTTCCTGACTTTCTTCATCGTGCCTTTCCTATCGATCACTATAGTCTCCTCGTCTTTCGTCTGGCCGTGCGGACAGGCAATTGCCTCACCTGCCCGGCCGACCCGCGAACTGATCCGCGACCCGCCGCAACCGTACCGCGATCGGCATCCGCAAATGGCGGATCGCCGACGGGTCGCGCAAAGCCGTCCGCATCGCCTTGAGCGGCGACCGCGACTTGATGTGCTGAACCAATGACAGGAATGTGGCAGCCCTACTCAGGCTTCGAGTGCGGCGCGTGAACGCCTGACGCGCCTCTCCGTCGAGCCTGTTGACACGCTCGAAAACGGCATCGGCGCGCTGCATCGCCTCGACATGGCGAAGCTCCAGAACCCGCGAAATCGAGCCGCTGCGGATATGGTAGGCATAGCCTACGGAGGGTTCGACGGCACATCGGCCGCCCCTGGCGAGGGCGCTGGCCAGCAGGATGAAATCCTCGCCGATGCGCAGGTCTTCGTCGTAGCGGAGGTGGTTGTGATCCAGATATCCTCGCAAGAATATCGGCTTCATGTAACCAAAATTGAACGTGACTTCGAACAGCAGATTGCCGTCGATGTAACGGGCCAAGGTGAGTTCCGGGAACTGTTCGAGCTGGCCTGGGGCAAACATCGTCTCGGGGGCGGTGCCGTCCGCTCGAATCACCACGAGATTGTCGACAGCCATGACTGCATCTTCGACTTCGGCGCGCGAAATCATCGTCGCGAGCCTGTCCGGCAACACGGAGTCATCGGAGTCGAGCACCGCCACCCAGCGCCCGCGGGCCGCATCGAGCCCGGCGTTCCTGGCCGCGCCGGGGCCGCCGTTGTGTTCGAGCGGCACGACGCGCACGCGGTCGTCGGAATAGGACCGCGCCACCGCCAGCGTCCCGTCCGAGGAGCAATCGTCCACCACGATCACCTCGACCGAAACGCCCCTCTGGGCCAGGGCGCTGTCCACGGCGCGGACGAGCGTGGCTTCCGCATTGTACGCCGCGATGACGAAGCTGATGTCAGGCTGCACGCTGGCCTCCTTCGCTGCCGTAGAGGCGGATTTCGCGCACGCCGATCAGCCCGCTCAACACGCCGACATGCATGACGCCCCTGAGCAGGCTCCGGCTGCGCCCAACCGGCCGAAAGACGCCGATGCCGGCCGCGAAGAAACAATAGCCCGCCTTGGCCGAGGCGAGCGCAAATGCCGGGATCAGGCACATGCCAGAGGTCTTCGAAGCCAGCAGCCTGCCATGCGTCTGCCCGACGCGGTAGCGGCGCTTGGTGAGCCAGCCGAGGGTCGCGCGCGTAGCGGGAACCGGCTCCTCCACCCATGCGTCCGCGGCATAGGCAATGGCCCCTCCGGCCTCGAAGACCTGGTCGAAGAATTCGGTATCCTCGCCGCCCGTCTGGCCCCGCGCCAGGCTGAAGCGCCGGCCGGCGATGCTCGCAGCCTTCGTCCTGAGCAGGACGTTGCAGGTGTAGCCGGTGCGGATCTGCCCCGAGACGAAGACCGGGTAGGTCGAGTGGAAATCGCCCGTGCGCATCCAGCGCGGTGCGGTCGAACTGTAGCGTGCCCGGACCGGCCCGAGCACGACATCGGCGGAGGTTGCCTCCGCGGTCTCGGCCAGGCGCGCGAGCCACTGGCTCGTCGCCTTCTCGTCATCGTCGATGAAGGCGACGAAGTCGGCGGAGCTCGCCTCCAGGCAGGCGTTGCGGGCGATCGAGATATTGCGTGCCGGACAGTGGACATAGCTGATCGGCAGCGCCAACTGAGCAGCGAGTTCGTCCACCAGCGCGCGTGCACTGGGCCCGTCGTCGTTGTCTGCTACGATCACGCCGATCCGGTAGCCCGCCGGCATTTCCATGGCGGCAAGCGAGCGCAACGTCTCGGCGAGAGCCGGTCGCCGGAAGGTGCAGACGCAGATGTCTATGCTGGCGGCAATCATCATGCGGCCCTGCCTCTCGTTCCGGCGTCGAGCAGTTGCAGCCAGAAGCCCAGCGACCAGGCGAAATGCATGACCATGGCCGAAATGCCGGCGAGCGCCCGCTTGGGAGCTCCCGTACGCAGGCCAAGCATGAGGCCATAGCCGAGGCAGGTCGCCGCCCACAGCATAAGCGGTGCGGCAAAGACCGCGTGCAGCGGCGCAAGCAGCGCCAGCGAAGCCGCGGGCGCAACCATCAACGGTGCCAATTGCCTGAGCTTGGGCGCAACCCGGTGCTTGAGCACGTTTTTGGCGCGGCCGCGCCCGTAGCCGAAATACTGGCGATAGAGGCCGACGAGCGAGTTGCGCGGGTAATAGGTCATGCGCGTCCGGCCGCTCATCCAGATCTTGCAGCCGGCCTGGCGCAGGCGATGGTCGAACTCGGCGTCCTCGTTGTGGCTGAAGCTCTCATCGTACCCACCGAGATCCCGAAACACGTTCACGCGCATCAAGGCGTGGTGGCCGTGATCGACCCACTCGCCCGACGAACGATGCCGGTGCTTCGAGCCGCCGGTGCCAAGCTTGGAATTCTGCGCGGCTGCGGCGGCCTGCTGCAGCAGACCGGTGCCCTTGGTGAGCATCGAGACGACCACGGAATCGGCCCCCGTCTCACGGGCTTCCTCGATGAGGCAATCGCAATAGTCGTCGGGGTAGCCGCCATGCGCGTCGATGCGGATCAGATAATCGACGCCTTCACCGAAGATCTCGACGGCCAGGTTTAGCGCCGCGCTCTGGATCCGCCCCGGATTGTCGATCATCACCACGTTGGCGTCTTCCAGCGCAGCCATGCCGACGATGGCACGGGTCGCGTCGCGGCTGCCGCCGTCGGCGACGATGATGCGCGCCCCGAGGCGTTCTGCAGCCGGCCGGAGCTGGTCGAGCAAGGCGCCGATGTGGCGCTCCTCGTTGAGACAAGGGATGACAATGATGCAGGAAGGGTCTTCAGGCATGCGTCGCTATGGAGATTGTTTCGTTTCAGGCGGCGATGGCGCCGGTCGCGCCGGCCCGTGAATCGGAGGCGACGCGTTCGAGCGTCGCAACCAGTGCGCGGCAGTCGGAGCGGTCACAGCTCCAGGTCTTCGGATCGCGAGCAAGCACGCCGCGACGCAGGACCTCGTAGCGCTCCGCCGTCATGCCGGAGAGCGCTTCCGTCAAAGCTTCTTGTGTGGGTTCGCGGAGGATCAGTCCGACGCCCTGCCGGTCCAGGAAACTGGCGGTCTCGGTTTCCGCCATGGCTATTGGCACAGCGCCGAAGCGGCCGCCTTCGTACAACCGGTTGGGCAGGAGCCACTTCGAGTTCTGGCCGTCCTCGAAGAAGTCGATCGCCCAGGAGAAGTGCACCTGCCTGTAGATGCCGGCCATGTCCTCCGGGTTTCGATAGGCACCCATAAACTGCAAATGGGGCTCGGATGCGACGAAACCGTGGAAATCCGGGAACTCGGTGAGCGACGGCCTGCCGCGCATTGTCACTTCGAAGCGACCCCCGCTGTTGCGGGTAAAGGCCGCCAAGAGTTCGAGCGAGCGACGGCAGCGCAAAGCGCCGAACCAGCCGATGCGCCAGGGCGGACCTGCCAGGGGCGGACCGGAGGGCGGCTGGGCCGCATCGGTGGCAAGGTCGAGCAGCTTGTTCTCGACCAGTTCGATGGGGGCGTCGATCTGGCCGAACCTCTGAAAGTATTGCCTTACGAAGGCAGGCGAACTGGTCAGCAGAAGTTTCACGTTGCGGCCAAGCATACGCTCGACACCACGAAGGCCGATGCCGACCAGGTCTTCCCTAAGCACAAGCCGATGTATGTCCAGGCACTCGTAGACGACGGGCGCGGACGAAGCGAACGCGGTTCGCGCACGCTGTGCCAGCGCCAGCATCTCCAGATTGCGCGCCATGACGATATCGGGGGCCGGCACGCCTTTCAGCGACGCGGAGATGCTCGCGGCGGCCTTGGCCACCGCGCCGAGCCGCTGCGCGAAGCGGCCATCACGGGTCGGGCCGAGGTCGACGGGCTTCAAGCCCTCGACGTCTTCGACCGGTTCCGCGGTCCGGCGGAAGCCGGCCAATGTAAGACGTGCACCGCCGGCCTTGAGCATGATGACCCGACGGCGAACAGCTGGATCGGATACGTCATGCACGAGGTACAGAACATGCAGCATGAATCCACGCTCGCAGTTTGGCCCACCCGCGGGGAAAGCTAGAGGACGATTTGCTGCGCCGCAACAATTATTGACCGGCAACCACTCAACTCTTGTTGCGCCGCAAAATAGCCCGTTTAGTCTGGCCTTTTCCCATCGACCGGATGGAAACGAGGAGCCGAGCCTGCATGAAGAAAGTCATTGTCGAGAACACGGTCTGCCTGAACACCGGAGACGCCGCGATCCTGCTCGCTATCAGGCACATTCTGAAGTCGGCCTATGAGGGCAGCCTTCAGATCCAGGTTTTCGACAGCCAGCCCGAGGTGGCCTCGCGGCTCTATCCGAAGCGGGATTATCCCGACATCGAGATCCGCAAGCTCCTGTCCGAATCGATCTTCAAGTACCCTTACGACGACAACCGGCTGAAGAACCTCGCCAAGCCGATCTACAACAGGCTGGCGCTGAGCGCATTGCGGCACTACGGCAAGAGCCGGGCGCTCGACGAAACCATGTTCGGCGCCGAGGACCGCCGCAGCCTCGACATGTATCGCGAGGCGGATCTGGTCATCACCACCGGCGGCACCTACCTGGTCGAGAACTACAATCTGGAACGGCGTCTCAACCAGTTCCGGATCGATGGTCTGTTCGGCAAGGACCCGATATTCTTCACCCAGTCGCTCGGGCCGTTCGACAAGGACTACAACCGCCGCGAACTGAAGCCCGTGTTCGACCGCAGCCCGCTCATCCTGCTGCGCGACGAGCGTTCGCGGCAACACCTGCGCGGCCTGGTCGACGATCCCGGCAAGTGCCATGTCGTCGCCGACTCGGTGTTCGCGCTGGCCGACAGGAAGCGGATCGAGGCTATCCTCTCGTCCGGTGAAGCGCCCGCGCCGACCGGTCGCGTCGGCATCTCGGTGCGCCACTGGAACTACGTCAGCGACGGTGCCGGCGGTATGGGCCGCTACATGGATTCCGTTCGCGAAATCGCCACCAGGCTGGTGCGCGAGCATGGCAAGCAGGTGACCTTCGTGTCGACCTGCCAGGGCGTGCCGGAATACGCCCATGACGATTCGAAGACCGCGCGAGCCATCTTTTCGGGGCTGGCTCCCGAGATCGCCGAGCATGTGACGGTCGATCCCTCCTTTCACACGCCCGAACAGCTGATGGAACTGGTCAAGGGCTTCGACTTCGTGGTGGCGACCCGCATGCACATGATGATCATGTCGCTGTGCGTCGGCGTCCCGGTGCTGCCGATCGCCTACGAATTCAAGACCAAGGAACTGGCCAAGCGGGTCGGCGTGGCCAACCTGCTGCTCGACATCGACACAATCACGCCCGAAGAGGCTTGCGGCAAGCTCGCAGCCCTTGTCGGGGGGCTCGACGCCTATCGGCGGGACACGCTCTCGGCAGTGCTCGAGGAGCACGCGTCGGCGATGTCGGCGGCGGATCTTCTCCGGCCCCTGCTTGCTGAGCCGTCAGCGAATGTTGCGGGCGACGGTCTTCCAGGCCTCGGCAAGAGCGCGGCGCGACTGCGGCACGGCGAGCATGAAGATCAACGCCACCGCGTAGCTTAGGATGGCAGCGGAAGCCGCAGCTAGAATGTTGGACTGGCCGACCAGCGTTTCCAGCAGGTAGCCGTAGCCGACCCAGGCGACGGCCGCGGCGACGATGAGCAGCGCCTGGACCATCAGGAAGTCGACCGACGACACCGGTCCGACGCGCTGCATCAACACGGCAAGGACCGGCAGCCGCAGCACATAGCCGCTGACCGCATAGGCAGCTGCAACGCCGACCGCGCCCCATTTCAGGCCGACGACGAAGGACAGCACCGTCGTCAGCGCCGAATAGATGCCCCACCGGAACATCGTGCTGGTCTTGCCCTGGCAGATGAAGATCCAGCCCGTCGTGCTGGACACGGGCTGCATGAGGCCGGCGATGCCGAGCCAGGCGAAGATGGGAGCCACCGGCAGCCAGCGCTCGCCGAAGAGGATCGACACGACCGGTTCGGCGGCGATGGTGAGCGCGGCGATGCCGGGAACGGTGATTGCGGCAAGCAGCCAGTTGGTCCTGAGGTAGAGGTCGCGGAAACGCGGCTTGTCGTCCTGGATGCGGCTGAGCAGCGGCACCATCAGCCGCGACAGCGGCTGGTTGATGTTCTGCAGTGGAAACAGCAAAAGCTTGTAGGCGCGGTCGTAGTAGCCGAGTTCGATCGGTCCCGAGAACTTGCCGATGAGGATGTTGTCGAGGTTGCGGGAGAAGAAGTTGACCAGGTTGAACCCCGTGAGGTTCGCCCCGAAGGACAGGATCTCGCGATCGACCTTCACGTCGGGCCTGCCCGGCTGCCAGCGTGTCGCCCACCAGGCGCCGAGCAGGGTCACCACCGCCCCGACCGCAGGACCGATGACCAGCGACCAATAGCCGAGGCCGGCATAGGCCGCCGCCACGGCGGCAACAAGCCCCGCCATGGCGGTCAACACGTCGTTGATAGCCAGCTGGCCGAACTGCAAGTGGCGGTTCATGAGGGCAAGCGGCAAGGCGGCAAGGCTGCCGAACAACAGCGGCAGCGCCGCAGCCAGCGTGATCCCGGTCATCCTCGCGTCGCCGTAGAAGGCGGACACTGCAGGCGACAGCGCGGCTGCAGCGGCGGTGCACACTAGCCCTGCAAGGGCGCTTATCCAGAACACCCGGTTGAGCTGCGCCTGGTCGATCTGCGGCCGCTGGATGACCGCCTGCTGCAGCCCGAGATTCTGGAACAAGCCGACGAAGGCGACGATAGGGCCGACCGAGGCGACGAGGCCGAAATCCTCCGGCGCGAGCAGCCGCGCCAGGATGACCACCGACAGCAGCTGGATGACCATCTTGGCGGCCTGGGCGCCGGCAGTGAACACGCCACCGCGCAACGCGATGCGTCCAAGTGATTGGGGCTCGGCGGTCATGCCGCTGCCCTCGCCTCGACCAGCCGAACCAGCGTGTCGGCAAACTCGTCGTTGAGCCGCGTGGAATTGAAGTCGTCTTCCACCTTCCGCCGTGCCGCCACCGCGAGCGCTGCGCATGCCTCAGGATTGTCGGCGGCCCAGATCAGCTTTTCGGCGAGCGCCGATACGTCGCGTTCGAGGGCCAACAGGCCGCTGACACCGTCCTCGATCAGTTCGGGAATACCCGAATGGAAGGTGCTGACGACGGTGAGCCCTGCCGCCATGGCCTCCATCAGCGCCACCGGAATGCCTTCGAGGTCGCCGTCGCCTGCCTTGACGCTGGGAAGCAGAAAGACATGCGCCTTGCCGAGCCGTCGCTTGACCTCCGCATGCGGGAGGGGGCCGAGAAAGTCGACACGCGACGCGATCCCCAGCCTCGCGGCCAGTTCCTTCATGTCGCCGAGGAGTTCGCCCCCGCCGACGACGGTGTAGGTCCATTCCAAATCCGGACGCTGCGACCAGACATGCGACAGCGCGCGGAGCGCATATTCGATACCCTTCTTCTCGGTCAGCCGGCAGACCGAAATCAGTGCCAGCGCGTCGCCTCGTTCTGTCGGCCGGAATGCGATCTCCTCGGTCTTCACGCCCATGTGGTGCACAATGGCTGTTTCCGGGGCGGCGCCGGCGCCGATGAGCGCGGCGCGGAAGAAGCCGTTGACCGGCATCTGCAATGTCCCCTGCTCGAAGACGGCGCAGTAGCGCGACAGCGTGCCGTCATGCATGGGGGCGCCCACGTCATGGCCGTGGAAGACGGTCACCAGCGGCGCCGAGATGCGCCGCCGCTTCATGGCCCTCGCGACCCTGAGGCCGTTGTTGCCGAAATGGGCGACGATGACGTCGTACTTCTCGAGCTTGCCGGCGAGAGCGACGTCGAGCGCGGTCGACGCCTTGTCCCACAGCCGGCCGGACCAGTAGCGCAGATGGGGACGCAGTGGCGCAAGCGGACCCCACCACCTCGCCACGCCGGCAGGCAGGTTGCGCCAACGAGCATTGTCGACGTTCGGCTCCGTGCCGAAGGTCGTCTGGTTGCAGACGACCCCGACCTCCATGCCCCGTTCGAGGCATCCCGATATCTGGTCGAGGACGAAAGTCTCGGAAAGGGAGGGGAACTTGTCGACCACGAAACAGACCTTCATCTCTCCGCGCCCTTGGAAATCCGTCGGCAAAACGGGAGCGCCTAGGCCGCGGCCCGGTCGAGGCGCTGTGCGGCCGCCTTCTCGAGCACGCCCATGAAGGTGGCGAACTGCGCGTCGGGCTCGAGTTGAGGGCGCCGGGAGAACTCGCGCGCCTCCGCCGACAGTCGCTCGTATTCGACCTGGTCGTCCCACAGCAGCCGTACCGCCGCGACCCAGAGGTCGAGCGGCGCATCGTAGTCGAGCACGATGCCGCCGCTGCCGATGGCCTCGGGCAGGCCGCCGCGCCGCGAACCGACGACCGGGATGCCGCTGCAATGCGCCTCCGAGGCCACACGGCCCCAGGCCTCCTCCCACTTGCTCGGCGCAAGCAGGACCTTCGTGCGGCCATAGACCGTCTTCATGTCGTTGGTTCGGCTTTCGAGCCTGACATTGCCGAGCGGTGCGATCGTTTCCTCGATGCGCGCGCGATGATCGTCGGCCAGCTTCCAGCTCTCGACGAACAGGAAGGGAATGTCGCGGCAACGCTCCGCGATGCTGACGGCAAGTTCGAACCCTTTTTCGTTGTAAGGGTTGATCAGGGTGACGTACTGGCCGCTCGTCGTGGTGGCATAGAGCGCCGGATTGATGGTTGGCGGGATGACCGTCGATTCGATGCCGAACTTGTCCTTGTAGGTGCGGGCCGTGAACTCCGAATTGGCGATGTAGTGCGCCGAACGCAATTCCCTGAGATCGCCGGCGAGTTCGTGGAATTCGACGTTCCTCAGATAGACGACCAGGGGCACGCCCTGCGCTTCGAGCGCTTTGCCGATCGGCACCGACTTGTGGCACTGGACCACCGCAACGTCGGGCCTGAGCTTGTCCACGGCAAAATCTGCGGCCTCCCACGGGAACCACGCGCGCACGACCGGGTAGCCGGGGAAGCAGTCGATCACGGCGCGCTGCCCCAGCAGCTTCATCTTCGCCCGCGCCTTGAAGCCGAACATGCCGTCGCCGAACAATGCGGCAAGCACAGAGGCCTCGTGGCCATGGGCACGCAGTTGCTCGACCAGGTGATGGGTGCTCGACTGCACCCCGCCGCTGAATTCGGGGGTGTAGCCGTTGCCGCCGGCAAACAGAACCTTCATGCGCTAGCTCCGGTTGGTTTCCTCACGCGGCCTGCCGGCCAATGCTGAAATATTGCAGGCCGTGGCGGGCCACGATCCTCGGGTCGAACAGGTTGCGGCCGTCGAAGATGACGGGCGTGGTGAGCGAGTTGCGGACGACGTCGAAGGCAGGCGCGCGGAAGTTCTTCCATTCCGTGGCGATCAGCAGGCCATCGGCTCCGCGCAGCGCCGCCTCCTTGGTGCCGCACAGGAGCAGGTCGTCGCGCTGGCCGTAGATCGACTGGCACTCCTGCATCGCCTCCGGATCGTAGGCCTGCACCTTGGCGCCGGCCTTCCACAAGGCCTCCATCAGCGTCCGCGAAGGCGCCTCGCGCATGTCGTCCGTATTCGGCTTGAAGGCCAGCCCCCAAAGCGCAAAGGTCTTGCCGGCGAGGTTGCCCTTGAAGAAGCTCATGACCTTGTCGAACAGCACCGATTTCTGGGCGTTGTTGCGGTCTTCGACCGATTTCAGCAGCGTGGCGTCGAAGCCGACGTCCTCCGCTGTGCGGATCAGCGCCCGCACATCCTTGGGGAAGCAGGAGCCGCCGTAGCCCAGGCCGGGATAGATGAAGTGGTAGCCGATGCGAGGATCGGAGCCGATGCCCTTGCGAACCTCCTCGACGTCGGCCCCCAGCAGTTCGGCGAGGTTCGCCATCTCGTTCATGAAGCTGATCTTGGTGGCCAACATGCAGTTGGCCGCATACTTGGTGAACTCGGCCGATCGCACGTCCGTCACGATCATCTTCTCGTGGTTGCGGTTGAACGGCGCATAGAGCTCGCGCATCACCATTTCCGACTCTTCGCTGCCGGTGCCGACAATGATGCGGTCGGGCTTCATGCAATCGGCGACGGCCGATCCTTCCTTGAGGAATTCTGGATTGGAGACGACATCGAAGGTAAGGTCTTCGCGACCGCGCGCCTTCAAGGCCTGAGCCATCGTTGCCCTGACGCGGTCCGCGGTGCCAACCGGCACGGTCGACTTGCCGACGACGATTTTCGGTCCCTGCATCTCGCGGCCGATCGCCTCGGCGACCGAGAGCACGTATTTGAGGTCGGCGGCCCCGTCCTCACCTTGCGGCGTGCCGACGGCGATCATCTGGATTTCGCCATGGTTTACCGCCGCGGCGGCGTCAGTTGTGAAGACGATGCGGCCTTCCGCATGGTTTTCCCGCACGAGGGCCTCGAGCCCCGGCTCGAAGATCGGGATGAAGCCCTGGTTCAGCCGCTCGACCTTGGCCGCGTCGATATCGACGCAAACCACGTCATGGCCGACCTCGGCGAGCACGGCCGCCTGCACGAGGCCGACATAGCCAATTCCAAAGACCGTTAATTTCATGAACGCAATCCCGTTGATGCTGGCCGGCCCAATGGCGGCCGGCCCCTTCGTTTCGCAAGTGGATCACTGCAGCTTGCAGGCCACCGATTCCTCAAATTGGCACGGTTCGCCCAACGCCGTGAAGGCCAGCCGGTCCACCGACATGGTCACCACCCTGCCCGGATCAGTGAACGGTCCCATCCATTCGCCGAGGGTATCGCTGCCCCACAGGCTGAAGAAGATCTTCTGCGCATTGCTCGGGAGCGGCGTCGCCCCCGTCGCCTCATGCACCAGTTGGCCGTCGACATACCAGCGCAGCCGCTCCTTCTCCCAGACGAAGGCATAGTCATGGAAGCCCTTGTCGGCGCCGCCCGGCACGTCGACCAGCTTCTCGTTGTAGGGTTTGCCGCCGACATAGGTGTTGACCTGGACCTTGGAGGGATCCTTGGTCAGGACCTCGAAGTCGATCTCGTCGTGCGGCTGCTTGTCGACCGGGCCGATATAGGTGAAGAACGCCGCATTGAGCCCGGACCCGGTATCGGTTTTCACCCGCGCTTCGTAGACGCCGTAGCTGAAGCGCTCCCGGGTCTGGACCTCTCCGCAGGAATATTGGCGTTCCTTGTAGGGCTTCTTCTCGAAGCTGAGATTCAGCATCCCTCCGGAAACCTTGACCTGGCTCTTCGACCAGGTGCAGTTCTGGTGCTTGCCGTTGTTCCAGCCGTCGGAAACGAACCAGCGCGAGCCGCTGAGACTATCGAAATTGTCGACGAAGGACTTGCCGGTGGCATCCTGAGCCTGCGCGCCCGACGTTGCCGCCAGCATGCCGGCGAGTGCCGCACAAGCGGCACCTGCACCACGGCGGCCGATCGAGAGGGATTTGACAGCTTCCATTGCCAGTTCATCCTTGTCCTGCTTGCGCCTCCCGCCCGGGAATCGCATTCGCACTTCCGGCCGAAGGGCTGATCCCTCGGCCAGCAAAAATCGCTTCCATCCTCCCTTGGTGACTGTGCCGCCTATGGCCGGCGCTATATGTTTCCGCCTGCCGGTTTGGTCGCCGACTCCTCGTCGGTCCTGCGACCATCGACGACAAACGTGTCCACCAAATGACGAAGCCGGTCGATGAACGCCGCCTGGGCCTCAAGGGCATCGATGCGGCGGCGGCATCCTTTTATCGACTTGGTTAACTGGTCCATCTCCGCAATGCGCTGCGGCGATGCAGCATCGTTGTCGACCGCTTCCGCCAGAAAGGCGGCGTTGGCCGACACGTTTTCGTAGCGGTTTCTGATCCCGGCGCCTTCCGAGTCGATCTCGGCGGCGAGTCGCACCAGAACCTGCGACAGTTGCTCGAAGCGCGTCTTGTCGGTTTCCCGATCGCGGTCCGGGCTACGGGTCTTGAAGCCGAAGATCGCGGCCATGCTAGGTACTCCGTGCCGATTCCGGGGGCATCATGAAGCTCCGGCATTGTCGCCGGCAAGCACCTTGCCAGGCAGGAGGTAGCGTTGGCGAAGCGCGCCTTCCGACCGGGAAGGTGCCAAGTATCGGCGCAGCGGCTCGAACTTGTCCATCGCCACGCCGCGCGCGACACCGAGAAAATTCGCCGGCGAAGCCAAGCCGAAGGCGAGCGCAGCGCCGGCACCTTTTGCAGTCTTCAGGTCGAGAAAGTGCCGCAGGCGATACTTGTCCCGGACATGCCGTTCATGGCGGTGCAGCCATGCCTTGGCTTCGGCCGCGATGCCGGGCACTGCCAGCAGCGACAGGTCTGCGTCCGCCAACTGCCGCAGGTCTTCGGTTCGGTGCTGGCCGCTGAGCGAATCGCGCCGCACCACCGCGCCGTAGCCGCATGAGCGGATCAGCTTGAAACGGGCGCCGGAGAGCATCGCCCGGGCGTAAAGGGCGTAGTCTTCACCAAGGCGTAGCGTCTCGTCATAACCCAATCCATGCCGTTCAAGGAAAGCGCGTTGCATCACCGGCTTCAGGAAACCGAGTTCGCCGCGCTGCGCGCCGCGACGCGAGATGTTGCCTGCGATGAACTGCGCGAAATCGAGGAAGCTGGGCTCGGCGGCGAAATGCTGCACGTCCCCCAAAAGGACCTCGCGTGCGGAACCGCCCTGGATGAAGACGATGTTGTCGGCAGCAAGATCCCAGTCCGCGCTGCCGACGAGGTTCCCGAATCGCCCCGGCAGGAAGAAATCGTCGGCGTCGAGAATGCTGATGAACGGCGCCCGCGAACTGCGTATCGCCACGTTGCGGGCGAAGGACGGTCCACGATTGACGTCCAGGCGAAGCACCGTCAGCCGGCCGCTGCCGTCGTCGGCCCCGCGTGCGACGGCCTCCGTCGCGTCCGAAGAGGCGTCGTCGACCACCACCACCTCGGCCACCTCCGGCTCCTGCAGAGCCGAGGCGATCGCAGTAGCGATCGTGTCCGCTGCATTGCGTGCAGCAACAATGACGCAGACGCTGGTTCCGTTCACGCCGGCTACCTTTCCGTCATTTCCCGCCGCCGCCAGAGCTATATTGCAGGTGCGAACAAGGGAACCCCAACTTTTGTTACGGCGGTTCATCTTCGAGTTCGGAAAGCACTCGGCCTCCGCCGTCGTCGCGCCTTTCAAACACGGATATAGTTTATCGATGCCACCAGTTATCGGGGATGTCGCGAAGTCATCTTCGAGCGCCGATGCCCGCCTCAGCTACCAAACGGTCGATTGCCGAAGGTAGGTGACGAGCCTGCCGTCAGTGCGAGCTGCCCTTGGGCGTGAGGTCGTCTCCCGGCACCACGGCGGCAGTGCCTGCGGCAGGCGTGCCTGCATCCTTGGCCTGGGCGGGTTTGGGCTCGCTGCGCAGGACCATTGCAAGGACGACCAGGAAGTATCCTACCTGAAGAATCACTGCGCAGATCACGCCGCGCAGCAGAATCGTGCCCCAGCTGGCAGCATCCAGGTAGGACCAAATCGACACGATGATGATCACGATCACCATGCCGAATACGAACTTTGGCAATGTCATGCCGCTGCCCATGAAGTCCGAGGCACCGGTGCTGAATTCATCACCATGTTACTTGCAACTCCCCTAGCCCCGGCAAGCTTCCGCCAGCCTTTGTCCGTCGCATATATTTATGCGTCAACGATCTGGCCGCCACTCGATCGGAAGAACGCGTCCCTACTATATTGGCCGCTCCACCCGCCAGCAAGCCAAACACCCGCTCGGCACGAATCCGCATAATGTTGCGCCGCACTATTTGCCGCTCCGTCTTCTGAAAAATCCTGTTTTCCGAAGCCGGCCTCAACGAGAAGAATCTTCGCCACTCGACCGCCATTCGTAACATTTTTTGTTTTTCTATGATCAACCCGACGCCTATCGATAAATATCTCACCTCTATTCTTAAAATCCTGGTCTGCTGGTTTTCACATAATACGTATCTAAAATATTATATTCTTGGCCACAAAACTGTCACATTGCGCATTCTTTGTGCACAACATGGCCAACCAATCGTCATTGATTAGCGCTATTGTTTCAAGCGCCAAGAAATCGTGTGTTGCGGCGCAACATGACATTGGTAACGTCGCCCGCGGCAATTCATCGGCCAACTGGAGTTGCAGCATGAGGGAAACAGCCAAGTCGACCAGCTTGGACCTCCAATATATAGACGCGGAGACAGCACCTCCCTTGGGGGGGGGCATCAAACGCGCATTCGACATCGCCGGCGCGGCGGCAGGGGTGCTCGTACTGAGCCCGCTCTTTCTGCTGATCGCGCTGCTGGTGAAGGCTTCGGATGGCGGGTCGGTCCTTTACGGCCACCGCCGCGTGGGGCGAGGCGGAAGCGTCTTCCACTGCCTGAAGTTCCGGACCATGGTGTCGGATGGGGACGCGGTGCTCGCGGCCCACTTCCGCGACAACCCCGACGCCAAGAGCGAATGGGAAGCGACCCGCAAGCTGAAGGACGACCCGCGCGTCACGCGGGTCGGGACGGTGCTGCGCAAGCTGAGCCTCGACGAGCTGCCGCAGATCATCAACATCCTGCTCGGCGACATGAGCATCGTGGGGCCGAGGCCCGTGGTACGCGACGAACTCGAATATTACGGCAAGGCCGCCGTCTTCTACCTGAAGTCCCGGCCCGGCCTCACCGGCCTGTGGCAGGTCAGCGGCCGCAATGATGTGTCATACGACAGCCGGGTGGCGTTCGATCGCCACTATGTGGAGAACTGGTCGCTGGTCCAGGACATCCGCATTATCCTGAAGACGGTTCCGGCCGTCTGCCTGTCACGCGGCAGCTACTGAGCCGCGACGCTAGAAGTCGTGCCCTGGGTTGGGGGCTGGCACGGCATTTCCCACCCCGCCACGGTCCAGGCGACCGGGCAAAGGAACGGACGAACGACTTGATTTCGCACTACATGACCCGCCGCCGCTGCGCGGCGAAAGTCCCGGCTTGGCTCGGCGGCGTCCTCGCCGCAGCGCTGCTTGCCTCCCCTGCTCTCGCCGCGGAATACCTGCTTGGCAGTCAAGACAAGCTTACGATCCGCGTCGTCGAATGGCAGACGGTAGAGGGTGCGTTCCGTGACTGGTCCTCGGTCAGCGGCGACTACACGGTCGGGCCGACAGGCAACCTTTCGCTGCCGTTCGTCGGCGAAACGGCGGCCGCCGGCAAGACGACAGCCGAGATCGCCGAGACCATCGGCAAGACGCTGCAGGAAAAATTCGGCCTTCCCGACCGGCCCGAGGCATCGGTCGAGGTGGCACAGTTCCGCCCGTTCTACATCTCCGGTGACATCCAGACGCCCGGCCAGTACGCCTACGCGCCGGACCTTACCGTGCTCAAGGCGATCAGCATTGCCGGCGGCCTGCGCCGCGCCGCCGACGCCGGCGCCCGCATCGAGCGCGACGTCATCGCCGCCAGGGGCAGCTACGACGTGCTGACCGACGAGCAGCTACGGCTGCTGGTGACAAAGGCGCGGATCGAAGCCGAACTCGCCGGCAAGGCCGAGGTCGTCGCGCCCGAGGACATCGCGTCCAACCCTCTGGTGCCGGCGATGATCGCCGACGAAACGGCGATCATGACCGCCCGGCAGAAGAAGGTTTCGCTCAGGCTCGCGGCGCTCGACAACCTCAAGAAGCTGCTGCAGAGCGAGATCGAATCCCTCGGGCAGAAGTCGGAAACCCAGAAGCGCCAGGTCGAATTGGCCAAGAAGGAACTCAGTGGCATCGGGTCGCTCGCCCAGAAGGGCCTTGTCGTGAACACGCGCGTGCTTTCCACCGAGCGTTCCATTGCCGAGATGGAAGGCAAGATCCTCGACCTGGAAACCGCAGCGCTGCGCGCCAAGCAGGATATCAGCAAGGCGGAGCAGGACGCGATAGATCTCCGCAACGATACCGAGTCGGAGTTGGCGGTCGAGCGGCAGAAGGTGGTGGCAGAACTCAACGCCGTGACGCTCAAGGCCCGCATGCAAAAGGGCCTGATTTCGGAAGCGGTGGGCCTCGCGCCTGCCGCCGTGACGGCCGCAGGCGGCGAGCAGTCCATGTCCTATGTGCTGGTCCGCAACGAGGGCGGCAAGGCCAAGCAGGTCACCGCGGCGGAGGACACCCCCGTGCTGCCGGGCGACGTGGTGAAGGTGCAGCGCGTCGACGCGACTGTGCGCTAGGCAAGATCCCGCGACGACCGGCGCCAGAGATGCGCATCAGAAAATCAATCCTCATCCGTCCGGGCGACAACACGCTCTACGGAGCTTTTGCGGTCGCCGTCTCGCTGTTCGTCTTCGCCTACTCCTTCCGCCTCGGCCAGGTTTCGATCCTCGCCTACTACGCGGTGTGGCTGCCGCTGATCCTGGTCGACTATCGCTTCACCCTCGACCGGCTCGTTCGCTCCCCGCAACTGCTGGCCTTTTCGCTTATCGCCTGCCTGTCCTACTTCTGGTCGGACGCGCCGGACGCAACCGCCCGCGCCGCGGTGCAATATCTGACGCATGTCGTCTGTGCGGTGATCGCCGCCCGCGTCATCGACGCACGCACGCTCGCCATCGGCGCGCTGGCGGGTATCGCGGTCGTCCTCGTCTATTCGATCCTGTTCGGCGGATCGGTCTACGATGCCCTGGACGGAACCTACAGCTTCGTCGGCGCCTTCGGCTCCAAGAACCAGCTCGGCTTCTACGCCTCGCTGGGCATTGTCTTCGGCTGCTATTTCGCGCTCTTCCTGACACGCGGCCGCGCGGCTCGTCTCGGCGCATTCGGTGTTGTCGTGCTCTCGGCCGTGCTCCTGGTCTTGTCGCAGTCTGTAACGTCGATGCTGGCCACGCCGGCGGTCGTCGCCATGATCGTCGCGCTGGCCGGGCTGGACGCCTTTTCGCCTACCCACCGCAAGGTCTTCTTCGCCGCCGGAACGGCGATTGCGCTGGCCGCAACAATGGTCGCGCTGAACGCCGGTGCCGTCGACATGGTGCTTGGCGCCTTCGGCAAAGATTCGACCCTGACGGGCCGGACGTATCTTTGGCAGGAGGGCCTGAAGGCAGCCGCCTTCGCACCCTATCTCGGCGTGGGCTACCAGGCCTACTGGGTGCAGGGCTTTTCGGAGGCAGAGCGGCTGTGGAGCGAATTCTATATCGCCTCGCGCACCGGTTTCCACTTCCACAACACCTACATCGAAGCACTGGTCGAACTCGGCTATGTCGGGGCGGCGGCAATCGTCCTGCCGCTGCTCGCTATCCTGCGCCTCTGCATCCAGCGGCTGCTCGGCGAGCGTAACCGGACCGAAGCGCTGCTGCAGACGGGGCTGCTCGCGCTACTGGTGATCCGGTCCTTCTTCGAGGTCGACATCCTGCAGCCCTACGCCATCGGCTCGTTCCTTTTGTACTACTGCTGGGCGCGTGCGAAGGAGCCTGCGGCAAGGCCGAGGATTCCGGCCAGCCGTGGCACGGCACAAGACGAAGCAATAGCCGGAGAACTCTACGCCTGGAGACGGTAGCGCAACCCCCTGTCCCCGAGCCGGCATAGCTCGAAGCCACCGGACGAGAGCCGGCGCGGTATTGCGCATTGATCCCGGGCGGACTTTGAACGATAGTTTCCCAGTGTTGTTGAGGACCGCTGGACTATGCGTACACGGGTCGCCAACCAGATCAGGAAACGCAAGGCAGTCGCGGCAGCGCTCGACCGCCAGAAGATATTCATCAGTTCCAGACGGTTCCGCGGCAACGGCCAGCCCATTTCGCGGATCCTGGTCTCGGGCCAGTATTATGATGTCGGCGACGACCTGCTGGAGCGCCTCATGGCGGGAGCCACCCCAAAGGACCTGGAGCTCGAGAGGGTGCCGGACGACACCACGGGTCCGCGTTAGTTCGGGCCATGGCGGCTGAAAAGCTTCGCAGCTACCGGCAGAAACGAGACTTCTCGAAGACGAGCGAACCGCGCGGCCGCACGGAAGCGGCGCAAGGCAACCGTTTCGTCGTGCACAAGCATCACGCCACGGCCGATCACTACGATCTGCGTCTCGAACTCGACGGCGTGCTGAAAAGCTGGGCGGTGCCGCGCGGCCCCTCGCTCAACCCTGCCGACCGGCGGCTGGCGGTCGAGACCGAGGATCATCCGCTTGAATATATCGACTTCGAAGGCCTGATCCCCGAGGGCGAGTATGGCGGCGGGCCGATGATCGTCTGGGACACCGGCACCTGGGCGCCCATGGAGGAGGCCCATGCAGCTCTGGAGAAGGGCGCGTTCAAGTTCCGGCTGTGGGGCGAGAAGCTGAGGGGCGGCTGGATGCTCGCCCGGCTCAAGCCGCGGGCCGACGAGGAGAAGCGCAACTGGCTGCTGATCAAGGAGCACGACCCAGCTGCCGATGCCGAACTCGACGTCCTCGCCTCAAGGCCGAAAAGCGTGAAGTCGGGCCGGCTGATCGAGGAGCTTGCCCCATCCCGCAAACCGCCGACGAAGCCCGAGGACTTGAAACCCGAAAAGCTTGCCGGCGCGGTCCGCTCAGCCATGCCCGTCCGCATCGAGCCGCAGCTCGCGACAGCGATCGAAAGTCCGGTCTCCGGCAGGGACTGGCTGCATGAGATCAAGCTCGACGGCTACCGGACCATGGCGCATGTCGCTGACGGCGCGACCAGGCTGATCACCCGCAGCGGGCTGGACTGGACCAAGCGCTACGGCACGCTGCCGATGGCCTTCCGCCGCCTGCCATGCAGCGAAGCCATCATCGACGGCGAGATCGTGGTCCTCGACGAGCGCGGCATCAGCCGCTTCGCCGCTCTTCAGGACGCGCTCGCGAGCGGCCATGACAGGCAGCTGGTGTTCTATGCCTTCGATCTCCTCTATCTCAACGGCTGGGACCTGACGAAGGTCCAGCTCGACCAGCGCAAGGCGCTTCTGGAAAAGCTGCTCGCCGGCCACGTCGATGCGCGCAGCGCCCTGCAATTCTGCGACCACGTCATCGGCGACGGCAAGGCGCTCTATGACAGCGTCACCGAGATGGGGCTGGAGGGCATAGTCTCCAAGCGTCTGTCCGCCCAATATGTTTCCGGACGGACGCACAGCTGGACGAAGACCAAGGCGCTGCAGCGCGGCGAGTTCGTCATCGCCGGCTACACGACATCCCAAGCGGCCGAGGGGCTGGCAGCACTGGCGCTCGGGGAGTGGGTGGACGGCGAACTCCATTATCGCGGCAAGGTGGGAACCGGCTTCGACGCCGGGACGTTGGAAACCCTGCTGCACCGGCTCGAAGGTCTCCGCGACGGCGCGGCGAAGCTCGACGGGGCGCCGAAGGAGGTCATTCCCGTGCGGCCAGTGCTCAATGCCCGCATCCACTATGCAAACCGCACCACGGACAATGCACTGCGCCATGCCGTGTTCAAGGGGCTGCGCGAGGCGGAGCTCACCGCTTCACCCCAGATCGAGCGCAAGCGGCTCATCACCGACGCGGACCTCGCAGGCATAACGATCACCAATCCGGAGCGTCGGATCCTCGGCAAGTCCGGACCCACCAAGCTCGACATCGCCGTCTACTACGCGGCGGTCGGCGATTTCATGCTGCCGCATATCCTCGGCCGGCCGGTATCGCTGTTCCGTTGCCCGAGCGTGAGGCTGCAGGACTGCTTCTTCCAGCGCCACGCATTCTCCGGCATGCCGCCGACCATCGCCTCCTTCGACACCAGGAATTCAGACGACGAGACCAAGACTTACATCTCGCTCGAGGACGCCAAGGGCTATCTGGCGCTCGCCCAGTTCGGCGTGGTCGAATTCCATGTCTGGGGCGCGTTGCGCAAGCACCTCGACAAGCCTGACCGGATCGTCTTCGACCTCGACCCCGGCGATGGCATCGCCTGGCGCGAAGTGGTCGAAGCGGCCGTGCATGTGCGCGGCGAACTCGAGAAGCTCGGCCTCGTCCCCTTTGCCAAGACCTCGGGAGGCCGAGGCATCCATGTCGTGGTGCCGCTCGAGCGCAAGCTCGGCTGGAAACAGGTGCACCAGGCGACGAGTGCCATCTCGTCGCGCATTGCCGCCACCGCGCCCTCGACCTTCACCACCACGATGGGCAAGGAGAACCGCAAGAAGCGCATCTTCATCGATTTCCACCGCAACGCGCGCAGTGCCACTGCGGCAGCACCCTATTCGCTGCGGGCGCGGACCGGAATGCCGGCCTCGACGCCGTTGAGTTGGAGCGATCTCGAGTCCATCGACGCTCCCGAGGATTTGAACTATTCTTCGCTGCCGGGTCTTCTGGCCAGGTCCGGCGACCCTTGGGCAGATATCGCAGACCATGCCCGAGATATTCCGGCCTCGGTCAGTGCCAAGAACAAGTCTTGATCATGTAATCGCGTAGGAGACGAGCATGGCCCCCAGGGCGACTTGGAAAGGATACCTGAAGTTGAGCCTGGTGAGTTGCCCGGTTCGGCTCTACCCCGCCACCAGTTCGAGTGAGCGCATCAGCTTCAACCAGCTGCACAAGGACACCCACAACCGGATCAACATGAAACCCGTCGATCCGGAAATCGGGCTCGTCGACCGCTCCGACCTCGTCAAGGGCTATGAATACGAGGACAAGAAGTACGTCATCATCGAGGAAGCCGACCTCGAAAGCGTGCGCATCGAGTCCAACCACACGATGAACATCGAGGCTTTCGTCGACGAAGACGACGTCGACGTCATCTACCAGGACTCGCCCTATTATCTCGCACCCGACGGGGCGATGGCCGAAGAGACCTTCGTCGTGCTGCGCGAGGCGATGCGCAAGTCCGGCAAGCTCGCCATCGCGCGGCTGGTGCTGTCGAGCCGCGAGAGGGTGGTGACCATCGGCTCGCGCGACAACGGCATGTTCGTCTGCACCCTGCGCAATCCGAGCGAGGTGCGCGGCACGGCCGAGTATTTCGGCAACATTCCCGCCGGCAAGCCGGAACCTGAAATGCTCCAGCTCGCCGAGGCGCTGATCAAGCAGAAGCTCACCAAGTTCGATCCGAAGAATTACGAGGATCGCTACGAGATCGCCTTGATGAACATGATCAAGGAGAAGCTGAAGGGCCACAAGCCGATCATCGCGGCGGCACCCGAGCGCGGCAACGTCATCAACCTCATGGACGCGCTGAAGGCGAGCCTCGGCCAGTCTAAGCCACCGGCCAAGAGCAAGGGCAAGAGCGAGGCGGCCGAGAAGCCGGCGGCGAAGCTGACGGCGGTCGCGGGCGGCAAGTCGAAGGCGAAGAAGTGACGGCAGCCGCTGGTCAGGTCTTCGGGCTCGTAGGCGCGCTCGCCGCATTTCCCCGCCGCCTCGCCGCGCGCGAGGTCGAGCGGCAGGGCGGCGAATTGCAGCATGGCACGACGCGGCGCACGACCCATGTCGTGTTCGGGCGACGACTGCTCGACGAGACGAGCGAGACCAAGCTGGAAGCACGGCTCGACATGCTGTCCGTCAGCGTCACGCCGCTTAGCGAAAACGGCTTTCTGCGGATGCTCGGGCTGCTCGGCGCGCCGGAACAGTCGGCAATGACCCGGCAGTCGCTGATCGAGCAATCGAAGATCCCGCCGCGCGCGTTCGACATGCTTTCACTGTTCGACGCTTTCGAGCACCACGCCGAGCCCTACTCGTTTCGCGACCTGATCCTGGCACGCAAATATGCCGGGCTGCTCGCTTCCGGCGCGGGCTGGAGCGCCATCGCGCGCTCGGTCCATCGTTCCGGCGCGGTCGCCTCGCTGACCGCTTTGTCGCTGCACGCGGATGGCCGGGACGCCATCTATGCGCGGCTCGGCGAAGGCCTGTCCGAGCTCGACGGCCAGGGGCTTCTGCCGCTCGGCCGCGCAGACGACGTCGAGGCAGACGAGCTGTTCGCCCTTGCTGAGGACGCCGAGGAGGACGGTCACTTCGCCGAAGCGGCGGCGCTGTACGGCCGCTGTCTCGCGGTCGATCCGGCCGACAGCGTGGCCGCCTTCAACCGCGCCAACTGCCTGCGTGCCGACGGCCTGGAGGCGGAAGCCGCGCAAGGCTACATGCGGGCGATCAAGCTCGACCCCAGGTTTGTCGAAGCCTGGTTCAACCTTGCGGGCCTGCTTGCAGCGCAAGGCAAGGCGGGTGCTGCCCGTCGCCACCTGCGGAGGGCGATCGCACTCGATCCCACCTATGCCGACGCGATGTTCAATCTCGCCAATCTGGAATACGAGGCGGACAATCTCCTCGAGGCGCGACGCTGGTGGTCGGCCTATCTCGAACTCGACGCCACCTCCGAATGGGCGCAGGCCGCAGCCCGGGGCGTCCAGTATGCCGACCTTCATTTCAAGCAACGTACGGCAGGCTGAATGAGCATCGCATTCCTCTACGATGGCGCCGAGGATGCCCGAGCCACCATCCTGCTCGCGCATGGCGCAGGCGCGCCGATGGACTCCGCCTCGATGAACGCGGCTGCAAAGGCCCTGGCGGATGCCAGCTTCCGCGTCGCACGCTTCGAGTTCGGCTACATGGGGGCGCGACGCACGGAAGGCGCGCGCAAGCCGCCTCCCCGCGCCGAGACGCTCAATCCCGAATATCGGGCGGCGGTGGAGCAACTGAGCGCCAGAGGTCCGCTCGTTATCGGCGGCAAGTCGATGGGGGGGCGTGTCGCCAGCATGGTCGCCGACGATCTTTTCGCGCAGGGCAAGATCGCCGGCCTGCTCTGCCTGGGCTATCCGTTCCATCCGCCGGGGAAGCCGGAGCAACTGCGTACCAGGCACCTGGCCACGCTGCAGACGCCGACGCTCATCGTCCAGGGTACGCGCGACGAATTCGGCACCCGCGAGGAGGTACCGACCTACGCACTCTCCGAGCGCATCGAACTGCTCTGGCTGGAAGACGGCGACCACGACCTCAAGCCGCGCAAGGCGATCTCCGGCTTCTCCGCCGCCGATCACCTCAAGACCATGGCCGAGAAGGTCGCGGCATGGGCGGACGCCCTGTCGCGCTAGGATGCCGGCGTGAAGATTGCAACCTTCAACATCAACAACGTCAACAGGCGGCTGCAGAATCTGCTCGACTGGCTGGGCGACGCGAAACCGGATGTCGTCTGCCTTCAGGAGCTCAAGACATCCGATGCGGATTTCCCGAAATCCGCCATCGAGGGCGCGGGCTACGGCGCAGTCTTTCGCGGGCAATCGACCTGGAACGGAGTGGCGATCCTCGCGCGCGACACCGAGCCGATCGTGACCCGATGGGATCTGCCCGGCGACGACGGCGATCGCCAGGCGCGCTACATCGAGGCGGCCGTCGGGGGCGTGTTGATCGCCTCGCTTTATGCGCCGAACGGTAACCCACAGCCTGGTCCAAAATTCGACTACAAGCTTGCCTGGCATAAGCGGCTCAACGCCCATGCCCAGGGCCTTGTCGCTGCCGGCGTGCCGGTCGTTCTCGCCGGCGACTACAATGTCGCTCCCGAGCCGCGCGACGTGTACGAGACCAGTTCCTACGACGACAATGCACTGGTGCAGCCTGAAAGCCGCGCCAGTTTCCGCCGGCTGCTCGACCAGGGTTGGACGGACGCCGTGCGCGAGGCCTTTCCGGAGGATGGCGTCTATACGTTCTGGGACTATCGCCGGAACCGGTGGCAACGCAATGGCGGCCTCAGGCTCGATCACCTGCTGCTCGACTGCCAGATGGCGAAGCGTCTGCGGGGTGTGGGCATCGACCGCGACGTGCGCGGCCGCGACGACGCCAGCGATCACGCACCGGTGTGGGTGGAGGTCGGGTGAACAGCCCGGGCGGCAGCCGCCGGGCCCGAGCATCTCCCGATGACCCTTGCATGACGGCGCCCGGCGTGTGATCCGCTCCAAGCGAACGTTCTAGATGGGGGAAAGGGTGGCGGTCCGGCAGATTGTGAAGTTCCCTGATGCGCGCCTGCACGCGGTGGCCGAGCCCGTGGTCGTATTCGACGACGGCTTGCGCGCTCTGGCCGGCGATCTCATCGACACCATGCGGGCCGCGCCCGGGGTCGGCATTACCGCCCCGCATATTGGAGTTGCCAGGCGGCTCGTCGCGCTCGAACTGTCGCCGCAGGACGTGCGCATCTACGTCAATCCGAGCATCACCTGGGCATCGCAGGAGAAGATCAGGCATACTGAGGGCAGCGTTTCGATGCCCGGCTTCGTCGAGGAGATCGAGCGCCACGCCAGCGTCGAGATCGCCTACCAGGACCTGCACGGCCGGCGGCAAACGGAAAAGGCCGACGGGTTCCTGGCCGTCTGCCACCAGCATGAGATCGACCAGCTGGATGGCATCTTCTGGATCCAGCGGCTTTCCAAGCTGAAGCGCGACCGCCTGATCAAGCGCTACGGAAAAATCGCCTGACGACCGGGACCCGTGTGTGGAGTGACGAAATTTGCTCTGCTGCATTGCACAATGCGCGGATGCGCGCAAAATAGCGGTCGATGACCGCCAAGCCCCTCGCCGTGCTCGTGATCGACGAAAACCGAATCCGCGCCTCGATCATCGAGGCCGGGCTGCGGGAGGCCGGCCATGAGGACGTGACGCTGGTGCACGATGTCTCCGGCATCGCCAAGCGCATCGCCGAGGTCAATCCCGACGTCATCGTCATCGATCTGGAAAACCCCAACCGCGACATGCTGGAGAACATGTTCCAGCTTTCGCGCGCGGTGAAGCGGCCGATCGCCATGTTCGTCGACCGCTCCGACAGTGCCTCGATAGAGGCAGCGGTCGATGCCGGCGTGTCGGCCTATATCGTCGACGGCCTGAAGCGCGAGCGGGTCAAGCCGATCCTCGACATGGCGGTGAGCCGCTTCAATGCCTTTGCGCGGCTGACGCGCGAACTCGAGGAGGCGCGCAGCGAACTCGAGAACCGCAAGGTGATCGACCGCGCCAAGGGCATTTTGATGAAGTCGCGCGGGCTCTCCGAGGCGGATGCCTATGCACTCTTGCGCAAGACCGCGATGAACCAGAACCGCAAGCTCGCCGAGATCGCGCAAAGCCTGGTGACCGCGGCGGGCCTGCTGGGAGACGACGCATGACCGACGCCCGCTTCGAGATCGCCGCCGGTTTCCTGCCGCTGCTCGACAGCGCGCTGCTGGTCGCCGCGCGAGAGAAGGGCTTTGCGGCGGACGAGGGCGTAGCGCTCAACCTCGTCCGCGAGACATCATGGGCCAATGTTCGCGACCGGCTCGCCGTCGGCCACTTCCAGGTGGCGCACATGCTGGCGCCAATGCCGATCGCCTGCAACCTCGGGCTGACGCCGCTGGCCGCGACCACCATAGTGCCGATGGCGCTCGGGCTTGGCGGCAACGCCGTCACCGTGTCGAATGCGTTGTGGGCAAGGATGGCGGCGCATGGCGCCACCGATGATCTTGCGCCGCGCGCGGCCGGCGACGCGCTCCGCGCTGTAGTGGCGGAGAAAGCCGGCGGCGGCCAGCCGCCGCTGCGTTTCGCGGTCGTGCATCCTCATTCGGGGCATAACTACGAACTGCGCTACTGGCTTGCCGCCTGCGGCATCGATCCCGACCGCAAGGCAGAGATCGTGATCGTGCCGCCGCCGCTGATGGCGGATGCGCTCGGCTCGGGCGCGCTCGACGGCTTCTGCGCCGGCGAGCCCTGGAATACGGCGGCCGTCATGCTCGGCCACGGGCAAATCGCCACCGTGAAGGCCAAGATATGGCGGTCGAGCCCAGAAAAGGTGCTGGGCGCCGACGCGCGCTGGGCCGAAGCAAACGACGACGCGCTGGCGGCACTGCTGCGCGCCGTCTACCGCTCGGCGCAATGGTGCGCCGAACCTGCCAATCATCAGGAACTGGCGGCCATCCTGGCCGCCCCCGCCTATGTCGGGCGGCCGGCGGAATGGATGCGGCCGGCGCTGTCGGGCCGCATGCACATAGGTCCGGACGCAACCGTTGATGTCCAGGATTTCTTTGTCCCGCAAGCCAAGGCGGCGACCTTCCCATGGAAGAGCCACGCACTGTGGTTCTACAGCCAGATGGTGCGTTGGGGGCAGGTCGGGCATTCGGCGGGAAACACGGCCGTTGCCCGCGAAACCTACAGGCCCGACCTCTACCGCGCCGCCCTCAAGCCCTTGGGCGTCGCCCTGCCGGGCGCCAATGCCAAGGTCGAGGGCGCGCTTGCCGCTACGACCCCGGTCGGTTCGGCGGGTGCGAGCCTCACTCTCGGCCCGGACGGCTTCTTCGACGGCAGCCTGTTCGATCCCGACGAACTTGATGGCTACATCGCCGCCCAAGGGCAGGATCGGAACGGCTGACGATTTATCGGGCACCTCTTTTTCGATGCACAACAAATAGGCAGTAAATGGCAACGGCTGATCATGGATTGGCCGGTTGCAGCTTCGCCGTCAAATCATCGAAACCAACGTAACCAACAGATAATACAAGCAATTTCGTCGCATGGCGAAACTGGCACGCTTTGTGCAATGCAATAAGCGAGGCCGACGACAGGCCAGACATATCGGCGTCCAATGGCGGGCGCCCCAGGCGAAGCTGCCGATCGGATGACCGCGATCCCGGATGTACGGACGCGCGACCCTGGTCGGCAGCTTTCTTGTTTTTAGCGATCCAACTCAGCGCGGCGCCTCCCAAGCCGCCCCACGGAGCCGACGATGAACGCAACCATCCCTGCCGCCCCCAGCCTGGTCAGTGGGCCGAAGCGGGCGCTTGCCATGTCCACCCTCGCCTTCACCGTGTGCTTTGCCGTATGGACGATCTTTTCCATCATCGGCGTGCGCATCAAGCAGGAGCTCGGGCTTTCCGAAACCGAGTTCGGTCTACTGGTCGGCACGCCCATCCTCACCGGTTCGCTGGTGCGCATCGTGCTCGGCGTCTGGACCGACCGCTTCGGTGGACGGCTCGTCTACACCGCAACCATGCTCGCAGCGGCTATTGCGACCTTCCTGCTCGCCTTCGCCCAGACCTACACGCAGATGCTGATCGCCGCCCTCGGCGTCGGCCTTGCCGGCGGCTCGTTCGCCGTCGGCGTCGCCTATGTCTCGCGCTTCTTCCCCGCCGGCAAGCAGGGCACCGCGCTTGGCATCTTCGGCGTCGGCAACGTTGGTGCTGCCGTAACCAAGTTCGCCGCTCCCTTCGTGCTCATCGCCGCCGGTTGGCAGGAGGTGGCTCTGATCTGGGCGGCAGTGCTTGGCTTCATGGCCTTCATCTTCTGGTTCGGCACCGAGGACGACCCGGTCATCCGCGAACGCCGCATCCACGGCGGCCAACCCAAGGATTTCTGGAGCGAGTTCGCGCCGCTCAAGAACGTACAGGTCTGGCGTTTCGGCCTCTACTACTTCTTCTCCTTCGGCGCCTTCGTCGCGCTCGCACTGTGGCTGCCGCGCTACCTGATCGGCGTCTACGGTTTCGATATCGCGACCGCGGGCATGATCGGCGCTGCCTATTCGATCCCGGCCAGCATCTTCCGCGCCTATGGCGGCGTGCTGTCCGACCGCGTCGGCGCCCGCACCGTGATGTACTGGACCTTCGGCGTCTCGGCCGTCGCCACCCTGATCCTGGCGCTGCCGGCCGCCGACTATGTCGTGCGCGGCATCAGCGGACCGATGTCCTTCCACTTCGAGGTCGGACCGATCGCCTTCATGGTCGTTGCCTTCGTTCTCGGCTTCTTCATGAGCCTGGGCAAGGCCGCCGTCTACAAGCACATCCCCGTCTACTACCCGCAGAATGTCGGCGCGGTCGGCGGCCTGGTCGGCATGATCGGCGGCCTCGGTGGCTTCGTCCTGCCCATCGCCTTCGGCGCGCTCAACGACCTCACCGGCCTGTGGACGAGCTGCTTCATGCTGCTCTTCGCCATCGTTGTCGCCTCGCTCGTCTGGATGCACCTGTCGATCCGCAGGATGTCGCGGACCGAGATCGAGCCGCTGGCGGTCGCCGCGCAGTAACGGACAAGGACCATCACCATGACCGAGAGGCTCATCATCATCGGCAACGGCATGGCCCCCGGGCGCATGCTGGAGCACCTGCTGGAAGCGGCGCCGGACCGTTACCAGGTCACCATCTTCAACGCCGAGCCGCGCGTGAACTACGACCGCATCATGCTGTCGCCGGTTCTGTCGGGCGAAAAGGACTACGAAGAGATCATCATCCACGGCGACGGCTGGTACATCAAGCACGACATCACGCTCTACAAGGGCCACAAGATCGTCGCCATCGACCGGCAGGCCAAGACCGTGACCTCCGACCACGGCGTGACCGAGCCCTATGACAAGCTGGTCATCGCCACCGGTTCGGTGCCGTTCATCATCCCGGTGCCCGGTAGCGACATGGCCGGCGTGCTCACCTACCGCGACCTCGACGACGTCAACGCCATGTTGCTTGCCGCCCAGTCGCGCGCCAAGGCGGTGGTCATCGGCGGTGGCTTGCTCGGGCTGGAAGCGGCGGCGGGCCTCAGCCTGCGTGGCATGGACGTCACCGTGCTGCATGTCATGCCGACGCTGATGGAGCGCCAGCTCGATGCGGCCGCTGGCTACCTGCTGCAGCGCGCCGTGGAGGCGCGCGGCATCAAGGTCCTGACCAAGGCCAACACCAAGGCCATCGCCGGCAACGGCAAGGTCGAAGGCATTGAGCTGGCGGACGGAACGACGGTCCCTGCCGACCTCGTCGTCATGGCGGTCGGCATCCGCCCCAATGCGGGGCTGGCAAAGGAAGCCGGCATCGAGACCAATCGCGGCATCGTCGTCGACCACGGCATGCGCACCTCAGATCCCGACATCCTTGCGCTCGGCGAATGCGCCGAGGTCGGCGGCCAGGTCTACGGCCTGGTGGCCCCACTCTACGAGATGGCGCGCGTCGCAGCCGCCCGTCTGGCCGGCGACGACACTGCAGCGTTCGTCCATTCCGACACCCCGACCAAGCTCAAGGTCACCGGCATCGACCTCTATTCGCTCGGCGACTTCGCTGACGGCGACGACCGCGAGGAGATCGTGCTGCGCGATGCGGCGGCCGGCGTCTACAAGCGTCTGGTGCTCAAGGACAACCGCATTATCGGCACCGTGCTCTACGGCGAGACCTCCGACGGCGCCTGGTTCAACGACCTCAAGAAGAAGCAGACCGACATTTCGGAGATGCGCGACACGCTCATCTTCGGCCAGGCCTACCAGGGAGGATCGCCGCTGGACCCTATGGCGGCCGTTGCAGCGCTGGCGGATGACGCGGAAATCTGCGGCTGCAACGGCGTCTGCAAGGGCAAGATCACCAGCACCATCACCGCCAAGGGCCTGACCTCGCTCGACGACGTGCGTGCCCACACCAAGGCGTCCGCCTCTTGCGGCTCCTGCACCGGGCTGGTCGAGCAGCTGATGTCGCTGACGCTAGGCGACGCCTACAACCCGACCGCCGTCCAGCCCATGTGCGGCTGCACCGATTTCGGCCATGATGATGTCCGCCGGCTGATCAAAGCCAAGAGGTTGAAGACGATTCCTGCAGTGATGCAGGAACTTCAATGGAAGACCTCATGCGGCTGCGCCAAGTGCCGGCCGGCGCTCAACTATTACCTCGTCTGCGACTGGCCGGACGAATATGCCGACGACTACCAGTCGCGCTTCATCAACGAGCGCGTCCACGCCAACATCCAGAAGGACGGTACCTATTCGGTGGTGCCGCGCATGTGGGGCGGGGTGACGAATTCGAACGAACTCCGCGCCATCGCCGATGTCGTCGACAAGTTCGAGATCCCGCTGGTCAAGGTCACCGGCGGCCAGCGCATCGACATGCTCGGGATCCGGAAGGAAGACCTGCCGGCGGTCTGGGCAGATCTGGGCAAGGCTGGCTTCGTCTCGGGCCACGCTTACGCCAAGGGACTGCGCACGGTGAAGACCTGCGTCGGCTCCGACTGGTGCCGCTTCGGCACGCAGGACTCGACCGGGCTCGGCATCCGCATCGAGAAGTTCATGTGGGGCTCGTGGACGCCCGCCAAGGTCAAGATGGCGGTGTCGGGCTGCCCGCGCAACTGCGCCGAGGCGACCTGCAAGGACGTCGGTGTCATCTGCGTCGATTCCGGCTACGAGATCCATTTTGCCGGTGCCGCCGGCCTCGACATCAAGGGCACCGAAGTACTCGGCCTGGTGAAGACGGAGGACGAGGCGCTGGAAGCGATCGTAGCGCTCACGCAGATGTATCGTGAGCAAGCCCGCTATCTCGAGCGCATCTACAAATGGGCCAAGCGCGTCGGCGTGGCCGAGATCAAGCGCCAGATCCTCGACGATGCCGAAAAGCGGAAGGCCTACTACGACCGCTTCGTCTTCAGCCAGAAATTCGCCCAGGTCGACCCGTGGTCGGAGCGCGTCTCCGGCAAGGACAAGCACGAATTCCGGCCGCTTGCCTCGGTCGGTTTTGCGGAGGCTGCGGAATGAGCAAGATGGACTGGATTTCTATTGGCATGGTCACCGACATTCCCTTGCGCGGCGCGCGCTGCGTGAACACGCCTCAGGGCAAGATCGGCGTGTTCCGCACCGCCGAAGACCAGGTCTTCGCCATCGAGGACCATTGCCCGCACAAGGGCGGGCCGCTGAGCCAGGGCATCGTCCACGGCGCGTCCGTGACCTGCCCGCTGCACAACTGGGTGTTCTCGCTCGAAACCGGCGAGGCGCTGGGCGCCGACGAAGGCTCGGTCAGGACCATCCCGCTCAAGGTCGAGGACGGGCGGCTGTTCATCGCCCTCGACGTCCTGGCTTCGAAGGCAGCGTGATCATGACGGATGCACGCGAGGTGAGGACCGCCTGCCCCTATTGCGGGGTGGGATGCGGCGTGCAGGCGCGGGTCGCCGCGGACGGCGAAGTGTCCGTGCGCGGCGACCCCGCAAATCCGGCCAATTTCGGCAAGCTGTGCTCCAAGGGATCGGCGCTCGGTGAAACGCTCGGTCTCGATGGCCGGCTGCTCCATCCCGAGATTGCCGGTCGCCGCGCCGGTTGGGACGATGCGCTCGATCTGGTGGCAAGGCGGTTCTCCGAGACCATAGCGCAACACGGGCCGGATTCGGTCGCCTTCTACGTCTCCGGGCAACTGCTCACCGAAGACTACTACGTCGCCAACAAGCTGATGAAGGGTTTTGTCGGCTCGGCCAACATCGACACCAACTCGCGGCTCTGCATGGCCTCGTCGGTCGCGGGTCACAAGCGGGCCTTCGGCGAAGACATCGTGCCGGGCACCTACGAGGATTTCGAAGAGGCGGACCTCGTCGTGCTGGTCGGCTCCAACACGGCCTGGTGCCATCCGATCCTCTACCAGCGGCTGCTCGCGGCACGGGCCGCGCGCGGAACCAGGATCGTCGTCGTCGACCCGCGCCGCACCGCGACCGCGGCGGAATGCGACTTGCACCTGCAGCTCAAGCCGGGCACGGACGTGCTCCTGTTCAGCGGCCTGCTCGCCCATCTCGCGCGCAGCAGTGCCGTCGACCAGGCTTACGTGGCAACGCATACGATCGGCTTCGACGCGGCACTCAGCCTGGCTGCAGCCGACGCGCCCTCGGTTAGGCGGGTCGCCGAAACCTGCGATCTGAACCCGGCCGACATAGCCGCCTTCTACGACTGGTTCACGTCGACGGAGCGCACGGTCACCGTCTACAGCCAGGGTGTCAACCAGTCGGCGCATGGCACCGACAAGGTCAATGCCATCCTCAACTGCCATCTCGCCACCGGCCGCATCGGCAAGCCGGGCATGGGACCGTTTTCGGTCACCGGCCAACCCAATGCCATGGGTGGCCGCGAAGTCGGCGGCCTCGCCAACCAGCTCGCCGCGCATATGGGCTTCGAGGATCCGTCCGCGCCCGACCGCGTCGGCCGTTTCTGGGGCGCACCGCAAATCGCCCGGCGGGCCGGCCTCAAGGCGGTCGATATGTTCGAGGCTGTGGCCGACGGGCGCGTCAAGGCGCTGTGGGTGATGGGCACCAACCCCGCGGTCAGCATGCCAGACGCCACGCGGGTGCGAGCGGCGCTCAAGGCTTGCGATTTCGTCGTGGTCACCGACGTGACCCACACCGACACGACTCGCTTCGCCGATGTGCTTCTGCCCGCCGCCGCCTGGGGCGAGAAGGACGGCACGGTGACCAATTCCGAACGCCGCATCTCGCGGCAGCGACCGTTCATGCCCCTGCCCGGCGAGGCACGGCCGGACTGGTGGATCGTCACTGAAGTCGCCCGGCGCATGGGTTTTGCGGCGGCCTTCGACTACGCGGGACCGGCTGCGATCTTTCGCGAGCACGCAGCGCTTTCCGCCTTCGAGAACGACGGCGCAAGGCTGTTCGACATCGGTGGGCTAGCCGACATTTCGTACGACCAATACGAGGCGCTCTCGCCCGTCCATTGGCCTCAGCGGCGTGGAGTGCCCACAAATGAGCGTCTGCTGGGCGACGGGCGCTTTCCCACCGCCGACGGCCGCGCCCGCTTCGTGGCCGTGCGCCAGGAAGGCGCGGCGCTGCCCGTCGACACCACATATCCCCTTGCCCTCAACAGCGGCCGCCTGCGCGACCAGTGGCACACCATGACCCGCACTGGCCGGGTGGCGCGACTGATGGCGAACGCGCCCGAGCCTGCGCTGGAGTTGAACCCCGCCGATGCAGCAGCGCTCGACCTCGCCGATGACGACCTCGCGCGGATCGACAGCCGCTACGGCAGCGGCCGCGCCAAGGTGCGCGTGAGCGATGGCCAGCGCCGGGGCGAGGCCTTCCTGCCGATGCACTGGAGCGGGCGCTTTGCCGCCAACGCAGCGGCGGGGGCGCTGTCGGCGCCAGTCACCGATCCCTTCTCCGGCCAGCCGGAGCTCAAGCACGTGCCGGTGCGGATTTTTCGTGAGCCGGTCGAATGGGTCGGCGTGCTGATGACGCGCCGCGATCTGAGGCCCACCGGCTTCGTCCACTGGAGCCGAGCCGCCGTCGACGGCGGCTGGGTCTACGAGCTTGCTGGAGCCGAGCCGCCCGAACAGGGTATCTTGCTCGCCCGCAGGCTGATCGACGTCGTGCCGGCCGACCAGCGCCTCGAATATACCGACCGGCGAACTTCGACCTTCCGGGCCGCCGCCACCGATCCGCAAGGACGGCTTGCCGAGGCGCTGCTGGTTGCCCCTCGCGGCATGCTGCCCGAACGCGACTGGCTGTTGTCCCTGCTCGCCTCGAGCGAACCGCTGACGCCGCTCGACCGGCGCGCGCTTCTCTCGGGCAGGGCGCCGGTGCCGATGCCTTCGGTGGGGCGCATCGTCTGCTCGTGCTTCAATGTCGGCGCCAACCAGCTCGCCGGCGCCATCGCCGGAGGCTGCGCCACGCTTGCGGACATCGGCAAGACGACGAAGGCAGGCACCAATTGCGGCTCCTGTCGGTCGGAGATCAAGGCGATGCTCGATGACAGCGAGTTGCGGCTGGTCGGATGACGTCCGCCAACCCAGCCGACCGCCGCGCCAGCTAAAGGTCGATCTGCGACGAGAGCACCGCCCGTGGCGCGAGGTCGCTGCCAAGCAGCACGATGTCGGCGCGGGCACCCTCCCCCAGACGGCCGATCTCCTGCGACAGTCGCATCAAGGCCGCAGGCGCGGCCGTGGCCGAGGCAAGGGCCTCCTCAAGGGGTAGGCCGACGTCTTCGACTAGGCGCCTGACGGACGAGGCCATGTCGATGTGGACACCGGCAAGCGAGCCCAGGCGATTGACCAGCTTGCCGTCGACCACCCGGATCGTTTCGCCGTAGAGCTCGAATTGATCCGGCCCGTTCCAGGTGGGCATCGCATCCGAGACCAGCACCATGCGATCGCGGCGGGAGCGCGCGCGGATGGCGAGGCGCAGCACCGTATCGTCGATGTGGTGGCCGTCGGCGATGAAGCCGCAATAGAGATCGCTGTCGAGTGCAGCGCCCACCACGCCGGGCGCGCGCGAGGTCATCGGCGTCATGCCGTTGAACAGGTGCGTGACGGCCGAGGCCCCTTCGGCGATGGCCGACCTGACGGTGGCCGCATCGGCCGCGGTGTGCCCCAGCGAGACGAGCGCGCCCAGTGCACAGAGCCGCGCGATCGTGCCTTGCGGAACGCATTCCGGCGCCAACGTGAGCAGCACCGGCAATCCGGCGTGGCGCAGCCTTTCGACAACCGAAAAAGTCCGTTCGTCGATGGGCCGGATGAAAGCCGGATTGTGGGCGCCCTTGCGCTCGACGCTGATATGCGGGCCCTCGAGATGGATGCCGGCGACGCCAAACCTGCCGAAGGCGGCGATGGCAGCGTCCGCCGCCCTGTCCATCACCTCCGCCGCGTCGGTAATCAGCGTGGGCAGGAACGCAGTGGTGCCGGTCGCGCAGTGGGCAGCGCCAATCCTTTCCAGGCCCTCGACGGTCGGTGTCGTGTTGAACAGCACGCCGCCGCCGCCATTGATCTGGACGTCGAAAAACCCTGGTGCCGCGAGACAGGCCGTGCGCCACACCGGCGCGCCGTCAACTCCCGCTTCACTCCCTGGGCGGACGGCGGCGATCCGTCCGGCTTCGATGCGCAGCGCGGTTCCATTGCGCAGCATCTCGCCGTCGAAAAGCCGATTGGGCGACAGCCACCAGGCATCCACCTCGTCCAGGTCGAAAGGAGGCCGGTCCGCCAAAGACAGCAGGGTCACTGCTTTGCTCCGTAGCAGGCGAAGTAAGGCGCCAGCGCCTCCTGGATCTGGGCGTAGATCAGAGCCCTGGACCAGTTGCTCACGGTCGGCTCCAGCCCCTCGGCGCGATCCATCACCGCAGGCGCGAAAAATTGCTCCAGGACGGTCCGCGGCGGACGGCGCGACCCGAGATCGGCCAGCAGCCGCATCACGGCGCCAGCTGCATCGGGCTGTGCCCAATAATAGCGGATACGGTCGGCATAGCTGAAGTGGCGCAGCAGGTGTTGCTCGGCTTCGTCGCCCGCATAGTGTTTTGCCCAATTGCCGGGATTTGCCAGCATCAGCCGTTCCATGACCGACGCGACCAGCGCGCGGTCAGAGCTGGGCGCGACCCAGCCCGCCACCGCGTCGAGCGCGTAGATCGCCTGGCGGTAGGCATAGGTCAAAGCGGGGCCGACCTTGAGCACCGCGAAATGGCGCCGCGCCAGTTCGGGGAAGACGTCCGGGGCCTGGTAGTCGGTCGAATGCGCCTCGAAAGACAGGCCTGGGTGGCCTGCGAGCACCGGCGCGAGCCTGTCCGGGGCAGCCGTGTCGAAGCGATGGACATGATCCGGCGCGAACTCCAGCCCCGGCTGCACCACCAGCCCGACTGCGCGTGCCCAGGCGGTCTGTTCGAGGCCACGTGCGGCAAACGCCTGGCGGTGCGCCTCGATAGTGGCAAGGGCGCTTTCGGGCGCCGTGGGCACGATGCCATGCGAGCCGTCCTCGGCACGCGCGCCGCCTGGCGGCGGCACTTCGGTGCCGTACATGTAGCTCAGTGCCTCGGGCTCGCCTGCAGCAGCCTCGCAGACGGCGGCAAGGTCGGCGGCGCGTTCGGCGCTGACCTGATCGCCGACTTGCGGCAGCTCTCCGGCACAACCCTCGGAACAGTCGAGATGGATCTTGGTGAAGCCAGCCTGCACGTAGGCTGACACGAGGTCACGGGCGTGTCCCATCGCCACCTCGGCCGGCCGGTCGCGCCATGCCTGGGGGCCGAGATGGTCGCCACCGAACAGAATGCGTTCGGGCGAGGCGCCGTTGTCGTCGCAGATGTGCCGCACGAAGCCGACGAAATCGGCGGGCTTCATCCCCGTATAGCCGCCGAACTGGTTGACCTGGTTGCTGGTCGCCTCGATCAGAAGCGGTACGTCCGCCTCCTCGGCAAGCAGCACCGAGGCCGCCACGACGTCGGGATGCGCCGAGCAGACCGACGGCATGGCTTCGCCCGAACCCGCGCGGTTGCGGGCGATCAATTCCCTCAATTGCCTCATCGCAGGGAGTTTCCTTCCACCGTTGCACGCGCCAGCATCGCCGCGCCGCGCACGCCGCTCGCGTCGCCAAACCTGGCGACTTCGAAAACCGGGCTGCGCACGCCCGGCAGCTTGTGATCGGCAAAGACGCCGGTGAGCTTGCCGGCAACGCCTTCGATGCGCGACAGGCCGCCGCCGAGCACCACGCAGTCGGCATCCACGGTGAGCTGGATCGTGTGGATCAGCTCAGCCAGCAGGTCGAGCCAGGCGTCGAACACTTCGCCCATCGCGGGGTCGCCGGCAGCCGCCTGCGCGGCGATCTCTTCCGGCTTCGCCGCCCGGCCCGTCATGTGTTCGCAGAGCCGGCTCATGCCCGGTCCGGAAACCAGCGTCTCGTAGCAGCCGACGCGGCCGCAGCCGCAGGCGACGAGCGGCAGCTTGCGCCGGCTTACAGTGGCGGCCGGCAAGCCAAAATGCCCGACCTCGCCGGGCAGACCGTTGAGCCCCGTCACCAGCCGGCCGTCGACGCAGACGCCGCCGCCGACCCCGGTTCCGAGGATGAGCCCGAAGACGGTGCGATGGCCGGCACCCGCTCCGCCATTGGCCTCCGACAGGGCGAAGCACTTACAGTCGTTCGCCACCGGCGTCGCGCGGCCGAGCCGCGCGCCGAGATCGGCGCTCAGCGTGTGGCCGGTCGCGGGAAGGTTGGCGGTTGTCGAGCGGCCCGTGACCGGATCGATGAGGCCGGGAATGCCGATGCCTATCGGCAGGTCGGTGCCAGCTTCCCTTTCGAGCCAGCGCACCTCTTCCACAACTGCCTCGACGAGCTGATCGTAGCTTTCCTTTTGCGTGGCGCTCCTGCGCCTCGCCACCGGCTCCAGCCTGTCGTCGAACAGACAGGCCTCGATCTTGGTGCCGCCGAGATCGAGTGCACCGAACAGCCGGGGTCCGGCCTTCGGCAACCCGTAGAGTTTGACGCCGGCGACCACGCGGGTCAGGTTGCCGCCGCTGAACGGGTTGTCGACATTGATGCCGAGCCTGTCCGACCAGATCACCGCCAGCATCTGCGCCACCAGAACGTAGAGCGGCGAGGACCAGGCGTCGTTGCCGACCACGGGGATTTCGATGTCGGCGCCGTCGGCGACGCTGCCGAGCCGCACGACGCGATCGGCGCCGAACTGGACGGCGACTTCCGCCGCCAGGTCCATGTCGTAGGCACGCGTGAACGGATCGGCGGACTGCAGCACGAAGACGCGCGTATCATCGTTCACGACCGCCTTGGGGCCATGGCGGAAGCCGAGGGTGGAATCCCACGACGTCGGAATCCTGCCGGCCGCGAGTTCCAGCACCTTGAGCGCGCACTCCCGCGCCGAACCGGTCAGCGGACCGGACCCGAGGAAGACGGCTCGCTCTGGCATCGCCAGCGCTGGCAGCTTCTCGAAGCCGCGCGCGATGACCGTCTCGGCCGCAGATGCCAGTTCGTCAAACAGCGCGGTGACCGGAAGCGGCGGCGCAGGGTCGAAACAGGCGAGCGCCGACAACAGCATCGTCGTGTAGCTCGACGTCATGGCGAAGCCGCGATCGTCGGTTTCGGACGGCAGCACGATCGTGCGCAGTTCGCCCGGTCCTGGATGGTTTTGGCGCGCGAGCGCGCTGTCGCCGTTGCAGGTGATGTGCAGCCTGTCGGCCTCGGGCGCATGCGTCGAAAGCAGGTCGAGCGTGGCGATGCTTTCCGAGCTGTTGCCACTGCGACCGAAGGAAACGACGAGGAGCTTCACTCCTGGCCGAATGAAGTTCCGCGGGCACGCCACCAGGTCGGTCGTGGGCACCGCGCGGAAGCGCGCAGGCCCCGCGGCCCGATTGAGATGGGCGGCGAGCGTCTCGCCGATGAAGGCGGACGTGCCGGCCCCGCAGAACCAGATCTCGTCATGCGTGCGCGCTTGCAGCCAGTGGCGGATGTCGCCGGAGATCGCATCGATCCTCGGCCCCCAGCTGCGCCACACCGACGGCTGCTGGGCGATCTCGCGCGTCGTTGCCCAGCGGTCGAGGCCGGCCGACATGTTTGCCGCCGATTTTGCGGTCATTGGGTACTCCCGTCATTTGGATCGACGCGATGGACCGTAACCCCTCGCGCCTCGATCATCTCGGCAACCTCATCGGGCAGGCCGGTATCCGTGACGATCGAATGGATGCGATCGAGTTCGCAGAAGCGGTGCAGCGCCGGCGCCCTGAACTTGGTGGAATCGGCCAGCACCACGACGCGCTGGCAGACATTGATCATCGCCGTGTTCTGATGCGCCTCGTCCTCGTTGAACGTGCTGAGGCCGAATTCCGGATCGATGGCGTCGGCGCCAAGGTAGACCGTGTCGAAGCGCATGCTGGCCAGCGTGTTCTCGACCAGGCGGCCCGACACCGACCGCGATTCGAAACGCACCGTACCGCCCGGCAGCATGACCGTATGCTGGCTGGCATCGCGCAGGGCGTCGACGGTGTTGAGGGCGGTGGTCATGATGACGAGGCCGGCGGCATCACGAAGGCTTTCGGCAAACAGCTGCGCCGTCGAGCCGGAATCGACGATGATCGAGCGGTCGGTCTCGACAAGGCTTCGGGCAAAGCGCGCGATCGCTTTCTTCTGGGCGAGATTGACGACCGCCTTGTCGGTGATCCTGGGCTCGAGATAGGAGCTGCGCTCGCTGCCGCGCGCCAGCGCCATCGCGAGAGCGATGCGGAAATCCGGGAGCCCCTTGAAGCCATAACGGCGGCAGAAACGCACGACGCTCGGCTCGCTGACCTCGGCGGCCAGAGCAATCTCCTGCACAGGCTTGTGCATGAAGCCGTCCGGCGCGGACAGCAGGTACTGTCCGACGCGCCGGAAGGTCTTGTTCAGCTCGGGCAGGTCGTTCGAGATGAGCTCGATCAGCGACTGGCCGGACTGGTGAGGGGTTTCCATTGCAGGCTCCTTGTCGGGCCGTGCCGCAGCTGCCGCCGGAGGCACATCGCCTCCGCCACGGCCGGACTGATCGGCATCGAGCCAACGCCTCTGGACAGGCGCTTCCGGCCATTCCTTAGCCCGCATTCGCCACGCTCCGGAAGCGGATGTTGCGGCCCCCGGCCTCGAAAACATGAAGCCGCTCGGCGTTCACCCGGAACGCGAGCCGGTCGCCCGCTTCGACGCCTGCCTGTCCCGGCAGCTTGGCGATGATCGGCTGCCCGTCGGCCAGCCGTCCGTAGACGATGGTCTCGCCACCGAGCTGCTCGACCACCTCGACGACGATTGCGATCTCGCCCTTGTCGTCGATGGTCATGTCTTCCGGCCTGACGCCGAGCTCGACGCCGTCGAGGGCGAAGTCATTGGCGACCGGCAGGTCGAGCGCAACGCTTCCCGCACCCGGCAAGCGGAGTTCGACCGCGCCGACCTTGGGGCGCCTTGCGGTCACCTTGATGAAATTCATCGGCGGCTGGCCGAGGAAGCCGGCGACGAACTTGTTGACGGGATTGTTGAACAGCTCCAGCGGCGTGCCGACCTGTTCGACGACACCGTTGCGCATCACGACCATGCGGTCTGCCAGCGTCATGGCCTCGACCTGGTCGTGGGTGACATAGATCATGGTGTTGCCGAGCCCGGCATGGAGCTTGGCGAGTTCCACGCGCATTTCGGCACGCAGCGACGCGTCGAGATTGGAAAGCGGCTCGTCGAAAAGGAAGATGCGCGGCTTGCGCGCGAGCGCGCGGCCGATCGCGACGCGCTGGCGCTGGCCGCCCGACAGGGCCTTGGGCTTGCGCTCGAGCAACTGGTCGAGCTTGAGCAGCCTGGCCACCTCGACCACGCGTGCATCGATCTCAGGCTTCGCTGTGCCGGCAATCTTGAGGCCGAAGCCGATGTTCTCTGCCACCGTCATGTGCGGATAGAGCGCGTAGGACTGGAACACCATCGCGATGCCGCGCTCGACCGGATCGGCCCTGGTCATGTCGACGCCGTCGATGATCAGCTGCCCGGCGGTCATCTGCTCCAGGCCGGCGATGCAGCGCAGCAGCGTGGACTTGCCGCAGCCGGAAGGGCCGACAAGCACAACGAACTCGCCTTCCTCGATGTCGAGATCGGCGCTGCGGATGACGTCGACCGATCCGAACGACTTGCGAATATCGCGCAGTTCCACGCGGGCCATTTAGTTCTCCTCGATTTCGGACGCGACTCGCATGCGGAAGTCCAGATGCTCGGGCAAGGGGTTAAGCTTGAGCCGTTCGCGCAGCTCGGATGGGGCAGCCGGCCGACCGAGCGCCCCCTCGAGACGCCCTTTCTGCAACGCGTTCCACAGATCCTCGGGCAAGGTCTCGCCCTCGCGGATCGTCGCGAACTGCCGCTCCAGCAGCGCCTCGAGCTCGTCCAGGTCGTTGCGCCCGGCTGCGAGCAGCGCCCGGGACAGGACGATGCGCTCCTGCTCCTGCACCTGATCGGGGCCGGAGACAAACCGGCCGAGCGTTTCGAGCCGGCCATCTTCCAGCAGGAAACGGACGATCTCGACGGCAAGCGATGCCGGCGCACCACCGGCCGACCAGGCCGCGAGATAGGCCTGTTCGGCCGCGTCCTTGTCGGCCGCCACCAATGCCCGCTGGCGCAAACCCAGCCAGGTCGGCTTCAGTGCCAGCGACCGTTCGAACAGGCCGCGCGCCTTGTCCACTTCCCCGCGATCGAGAGCTGCAATGCCGAGCAGCAGCGCGTGGAGCCAGGTCTCGCCGCTTGAGGCGTTGCTTTGCTCCAGGGCCGCGACCCAGCTGTCCGATACTGCAAATTCATCCGGGACCACGGACAGGCTCGCCTCCGAGAACTCCCCCTCGGCAAGCAGATCGTCCCAGCAGTCCTTCGGCGTGGCAGTCGAGAAATCGAGCCCGGCAGCAAGAGCCCGTCTCGTCAGGCGCTCATGGCGACCGCCCCATGCCACGCCCTCCGCGATCCTGTGGCCCACCGGCTGGCGCGATACGCGGGTCAGGAAGGCATCGATGTCTTCGAGTTCGCTCTCAGGGAAACGCCGGTCCACGGCCTCGGCGGCCGCGGTAACCGCCGATCCGTAGTCCTTGTCATGGGCGGCGGCAGGCGCCACCGACAGCGCGCCATAGGCCTCGGTCCAGTGGATCTCTCCGCCCGCCGGCAGCTCGAAGCGCTGGTTCTGCGTCGGCGCGATGCCGCTCTGGATCTCGATGTAGTCGCCCTCGCCGGGAAGGGACAGGTAGTCCATCCAATGCTGGCCGCCCGGAGCGGTACCGAAATAGAAGAACTTGCGGCCGCGCATGGCTCCCGTCGCCGTCTGCGTCAGACCCGTTCCCTGCTGGTCGAGCGCAGCGATGAACAGCCGCTTCGCCTGCGGCTGGCGGAAGAACACCGAGGTCGCGTCGCGCCAGTTGCCGGGGTAGGAGCCGTCGAAGCGCGCCGGATCGGGGAAGGCAAAACGTTCAAGCTGGTTGCCCGGCAGGACATGCTCGATGGCGTAGTCGGCCGGGCTCAGGACACGCATGCCGGGCGCCGTCGGCACCGCCACGTTGGTCCACCAGTAGGCGAGCTTCGCCCTGGGATTGGAATTGACGATGCGGCCATGCACAAAAAGGCGGTCGTCGTCATCGGGCAGGAAGAGATCGATCTGCCAGGTCGCCTCGACGATGCGGTCGAACTCGTAGAGCCTGAGCACCGGTCCGCGCTCGGTCTCGGTGATGCCGGCGAAGACCGGGGCGCAGGTAAAGGGCGTGTGGCCGGGAATCAGGCCGTTCCATTCAATGCCGCCCGAAAACCATGCGTTGAGCGCGGCCAGGTTCGCCGGCTGGAAGACCGGATTGTGGAACACGAGGTCGCGTCTGAGCGCCAGATCGTGCAGTTCCATCAGCCGGCCGCCATATTGCGGCGCCACCGAAACGCGCAGGCGGCCGTTGCTTAACGTCACCAGCGGCATTTCATCAGGCTGAGGCGCCCGATCGTAATCGTCATAGACGCGATAGGGCAGGATCGAATCCTCGCCCCAGGCAAAGGGATGGGCATCTTCTTCGGCATTCAGCCCGACATTGGGCGGCG
The DNA here is from genome assembly GCF_037625995.1 of Aminobacter sp. Piv2-1. NCBI lineage: Bacteria > Pseudomonadati > Pseudomonadota > Alphaproteobacteria > Hyphomicrobiales > Phyllobacteriaceae > Aminobacter > Aminobacter sp. Piv2-1. The sequence goes on along the minus strand of NZ_JARKMU010000004.1, from coordinate 264,208 downwards.
TCTGCTTGCTCGGGATCGGTTGCTGCCAGCGGAAGCGCGGCAGGCCGCTCGGCCCGCCAAGCCGCGCCATCGGGATACGGACCGTGGTCTGCTCGATGCGGGTCACATGGTGCGTTGCCTTGAGCACGCCGGTCACTTCACGCCTCCCATGGTGATGCCGCTGATCATCCGTTCCGACAGGATGACGAAGAGCGCAATCGTGGGCACCATCACGATGGTGACGCCGGCGAACAGCCCAGCCCAGTCGCCGCCCGAATATTGCATCGAGGTGATCAGTGAATAGATGCCGAGCGACAGCGTCCGGTTTTCCGGGCTGTTGATGAGGACGAGCGACAGCTGGTACTCATTCCAAAGGCCGACGAAGTTGAGGATGGCGACCGTCGCGATGCCAGGCACGGCGAGTGGCAGCATGACGTGCCGGAACACCTGGAAGTCCGAGCAGCCGTCGATGATCGCAGCGGACTCCAGTTCCGAAGGCAGCGACGAGAAGAAGCCTTCGAGCACGTAGATCGTGAACGGGATCGATAGCGCGACATAGACGACGGTAAGCCCGGTCAGCGTGTCGGCGAGCCTGAGCGTCGCCATGATGACGAAGAGCGGAACGAAAAGCAGCGGGATCGGCACGCCCATGCCGAAGGCGAGGAAGCTCGACAGCGCTTCCCGGCCGCGGAACCGGCCGCGGCTCAGGACATAGGCTGCCGGCACCGAGACCAGCAGCAGCGCCGCGACCGAGACCGAAACCACGAGCAGGCTGTTGAGGAAATAGTCGCCGAAACGGCTCGCCACCCAGGTCTTCACATAGTTCCCGAACGCGGGCTCGGCCGGAAACGTCCAGGGCGAACCGAACAGGTCACGGTTCTTCTTCAGCGAGGCGAGGATCACCCACAGGACGAAGAACACCGAGAAGGCCGACCAGCCGCCGACGAACACATAGGCAATCGCGCGCTTGAGCGGGGCAGGAAACCGGGATCTGGTCATGATCAGAACTCCACCCGCTCGCGACGAAACACGAGCCGCAGGAACAGGATGGTCACGATGGTGAGGACGAAGAGGACGACGCCGATGGCGGTGGCGTAGCCGAGCGCGTAGACCGGCTCGCGCTGGCCGAAGCCCATGATGTAGAGATAGATCGACGGCGTGTAGAGGTTCTGGTCGATGTTCGGCCCGCCGAAGGCGTATGGAAATTCCATGATCTTGATCGCCTGAATCGACCACAGCACGAGCGTGATCAGCACGACATCCCAGATCATCGGCAGTGTCACGTAGCGAAAGACCTGGAAGGTGCTGGCGCCTTCGAGGCGAGCCGCCTCGTACATGTCGGCCGGAACTTTGTCGGCGCCGGCGAGGATCAGGATGGTGAAGAAGCCGGTCGAGATCCAGATCAAGCCGACCATCATGGCGTAGAACACGTTCTCTGGCGCCGTCCAGGCAACGCCGGCGAGGCTCGTCAGCCCGATCTGCTTGAGGAAATTGGTGAGCAGGCCGTAACGCGGCATGAACACGAACGACCAGAAAGTCGTGATTGCCACCACGGCGATGATGTTGGGCATGAAAATCAAGGCGCGGAACAGCTTCTTGCCCCAGAGCCCCGAGTTCAGCAGCATCGTGAACAGGAATGCGAGGCCGAAGATCGCTATGCCACCGACCAGGAGGATCAGCGCCATGTTGCGCAGCGAGCGCCAGAAGATCGGATCGCCAAGCAGCGTGACGTAGTTGCCCAGGCCGACCCAGACCGGCTCGCTGCCGAAGCCGGACGTCTTGTAGAAGCTGAGGTAGAACGCCTGGATCGCGGGAAGCACCAGGAAGCCGAGATACAACGCCAAGGCGGGCGCCAGGAACGCTATGACCATTCGTCGTCGCATCATCGCGCCGCCCTTCCCTGGTTGTCAGGCACAATCATCAGGCGGACGAAACGTCCGCCGCCATAGGTCGGCATGGGCAGCGTCGCGGCTGCCCATGCCTTTGGGTCCGGCTACTTGTTGGCGGCCCAGAATTCCTTGGTCTTGGCGACCAGGGTTTCGACGAACTGCTCCGGCGTCGTCTCGCCGAGGAACATCTTGTTGTACTCCGGATTGAGCACCTGCGAGGTGAAGTCCGGATAGGCAACGTTCAGGCCACCGCCGAAGGGTGAAAGGGCGGTTGCCGCGGATGCGGACTGATAGGCGTCGCCCAACACGGCCGGCCATTCCACGCCCTTGCGGGTGACACCCACGCCGGCATCAGCAACCAGGATCTTCTGCGCCTCCTCGCTCATGACATATTTGAGGAAGCCGGCAGCCTCCTTGGCATTCGGAGAACCCTTGAGCACGATGAAGGACAGCAGGCCGACCTGAAGGTCCGTCGCCTTGCCAGCGCCGCCCTTTACGGTCGGGAAGTTGAAGGCACCCCAGGGGAAGTCCTTGCCGGCACTCTCGGCGAGTTCGGTGGGCAGCCATGAACCGACAAGCTCGCCCATGGTGTCGCCCAGTGCGATCGTCTGCTGTCCGGCCGGATACTGGAAGCCGCGCGCGTCGTCGGCGAAGCAGCCGGCATCCCACAGCGCCCGGCTCGCCTTGGCCGCCTCGAGCACCGCTGGGTCCGACCAGCCGGCGCCCGACTTGTCCTCGAAGGCCTTGATCAGCGCGCCCGAACCCTTGGCGCGCTCGAGATGATTGGCGAAATAGAGGATGTTGTAGAAGGCGACGTTGCCTTCGATGACCAGCGCTTGCTTGCCTGCGTTCTTGACGGCGCCGCACAAAGCAAGAAGTTCGTCGAAGGTCTGCGGAACGGAGCCGCCAACCTCCTTCATCATGTCCTTGTTGTACCAGAAGTTGACCGTGTTGTAGACGTACGGCACCTGGTAGAGCTTGCCGGCATCGGCATAGACGTCGAGCACGCCCGGCAGGAAGGCGCCCTTGGTATCGGCATCGAGGTCGGCCGAAAGATCGTAGGCTAAGCCTTCCTTCTGCAGGCCGCCGGCCAGCTGGTCGCTGTCCTGATCCATGAAGTCGACCTGCGTGCCCGCCTGCAGGGCGCCGCGCAGCTTGGTCTGGTTCTGGCGGCCGTTCCAGACGACCTTGAAGGTCACGTCCGGGTTTGCCTTGGTGTAATTGTCCATGATCTTGCGCAGGGCCGCTGCCTGCGGCTCCGGCTCATTCCACATCGACCAGAAGACCAGCTCCTTGGCCGAAGCCGTACCTGCCCCGGCGGCAAGGCCGGCAGTTGTAAGGGCAAATGCGGCCAGTGCGCGCCGCGAGACCTCCGAAACCATCTAACTCCTCCCTCTTTCAGGACAGTCGCGCCGTTCGCGGGCGGGTCCAGGCGGCTAGAGTTAGCGACAGCCTGAAATTTTGCAACAAGATTCTATTGCTTTCCTACATTTTTGTAATTTTCCTACAATCGAAATTGGCACCTTGACAAGCCACGCTCCAATCGGCACCAATTGGACCAATGGTCCGACCAATTTCGAGGTGCGAATGTCGACCCTTCAGTCGATAAGGCCTACTGCGCGCGACGATGCCGTGCTCAACGTGCTGGCGGATTTCGTCACTGTCGAGGGTCTGCAGCCGGGCGACAGGTTGCCGACCGAGCGCGTGCTCTCGGAGCGCCTGAAGGTCAGCCGGACGACGGTACGTGAGGCCCTCACGCGCTGGGAAGGACTAGGTCTCGTCGAGCGCCGCCAGGGTAGCGGCACCTATCTCAAGGCGGCGGTCTCGCGCGACATGTTCCACCTGCCGCTGACCTTCGCCTCGGGCAACGACTTCGAAAGCCTGATGCAGACGCTCGAGATCCGCCGGGCGCTGGAAGCCGAGGCCGCTGCACTCTGCGCCCAGCGTGCCGGCCCCAAGGAGATCGCCTTCATCCGCGAAAAGCTGGAAGCGATGGAGGAGGCCTTCCATGCCCACGCCGGCATGTCATCCGAGGAAGACTGGGACTTCCACCTTGCCATCTACAGCGTCTCGGGCAATCCCCTGTTCGGACAGATCATTTCGGCCATGCACGAGGCGTTCCACCGATTCTGGGAGCACCCGCTCGGCGTGCGCGATTTCGGCCATGCCAGCTTTCCCTACCACCGCGCGCTCTACGATCGAATCGTCGCGCATGACGCCGATGGCGCGCGTGCCGAGGCGTTGAAACTCATCGCCACCGTCGAGGACGACCTCCGGCGCGGTGCGGCCAATCTCAAAACTGCGGACATCAAATGAACGACCGGACGAGCGATTTCGACAGGGACTACATCGCCGAAGCGGCGACGCTTCTGGCGCACGACGATCCCTTCCCTGGCGGGGCAGTGGTGCCGCCGATCTACCAGACGTCGCTGTTCACCTTCGACAACTATGCCGACATGGCCGACACCTTCGCCGGCCGAAGCACACGCCCGATCTATTCGCGCGGCAACAATCCGACGGTGATGGAATTCGAAAGCCGCATCGCGGCCCTCGAGGGCGCGGAAGCCGCGCGCGGCTTCTCCAGCGGCATGGCGGCGATCAGCTCCACGGTGCTCGCCTTCGTCGGCACCGGCCAGCGCATCGTCGCCATCCGCAACTGCTATGGCGATGCCTACCGCCTGTTCGAGCGGCTTCTGCCGCATCTCGGCATCAAGGTGGACTATGTCGACGGCTCCGATGCGGACGCGGTCGCCGCCGCCCTGCCGGGTGCTGCGATGCTCTACCTCGAAAGCCCGACCTCGATGATGTTCGAGCTGCAGGACCTCGAATTGCTGACGGGCATGGCGCGCGAGCGCGGCATAATCACCGTCGTCGACAATTCCTGGGCAACGCCGCTGTTCCAGAAGCCGATCCTGCACGGCGTCGACCTGGTCATGCACTCGGCCTCCAAATATCTCGGCGGCCACAGCGATACCGTCGCGGGCGTGGTTGCTGGCTCCGCCGAGCACATCCGCCGCATCAACGAGCGCACCTATCCCTATCTCGGCGCAAAGCTTTCCCCCTTCGAGGCATGGCTTTTGCTGCGCGGCCTGCGCACGCTGCCGCTGCGGCTGCCGCACCACATGAAGAGCGCGCTCACCATTGCCGAGCGGCTGAAGGGCCATGCCCATGTCGAGCGCGTCAACCATCCCGCCTACTCCAACCATCCGGGCAAACGCACGCTTGCAGGCTTCTCGGGCCTGTTCTCCTTCGAGGTGACCGAGGACGTCGACGTGCCGGCCTTCGTCGACGCGCTCAAGCTGTTCCGCATCGGCGTCAGCTGGGGCGGGCACGAAAGCCTCGTGGTGCCGGCGCTCGCCTCGCTGCAGCAGACGCCGGACGCCAATTCGATCGGCCGGTTCGGGGTCAGCCCGCGGACCATCAGGCTGAATGTCGGGCTGGAAAACGTGGAGGATCTCTGGGCCGACATCGATCGGGCCTTCGAGGCGACAAAGAAATAACAGCTTCAAAAACCGAGCTAAATGGGAGTGACTGTAATGAAGAAGTACGGAGTGTTGTTCGCGACGGCCATCGGCCTCGCCCTGTCGGCCGGCACGGCCCTGGCGGACTCGACGATCAAGATGGTCGAGGTCATCACCAGCCCGCCGCGCACCGAATTCCTGAAGAAGCAGATCGCCGAGTTCGAGGCGGCCAATCCGGGCGTCAAGGTCGAGCTGGTGTCGCTGCCCTGGGGCCAGGCCTTCGAGAAGTTCCTGACCATGGTGCAGGCGGGCGACACCCCCGACATCGTCGAGATGCCTGAGCGCTGGCTCGGCCTCTATGGCACAAATGGCCAGCTCGAGGACCTGGGACCCTACATGGCCAAGTGGGGCGACGCCGCGACCCTCGGCGACCGCGCCAAGCAATTCGGCTCGGTGGTCGACGGCAAGCAGTACATGATCCCCTACGGCTACTATCTCCGGGCGATGTTCTGGAACAAGAAGCTGTTCAAGGAGGCCGGCCTCGACAAGGCCCCGACGACGCTCGACGAGTTCATGGAGGCCAACAAGAAGATCTCGGCGCTCGACGGAAAATATGGCTACTGCCTGCGCGGTGGCCCCGGCGGCTTCAACGGCGTTCAGATGTTCATGAACATCGCCAACGGCAAGGGCGGCTACTTCAATCAGGACGGCACTTCGACCATCAACGAGGAAGGTTCCGTCAAGGGTCTGCAGATGCTGGCCGACATCTATAAGAACGGCTACGCGCCGAAGGACAGCGTCAGCTGGGGCTTCAACGAAATCGTGACCGGCTTCTATTCGGGCACATGCGCAATGCTCGACCAGGATCCGGATGCGCTGATCGGCATCGCCGAGAAGATGAAGCCGGAAGACTTCGCGGTGGCACCCATGCCGGCCGGCCCCTCCGGCAAATCCTATCCGACGCTCGGCTATGCCGGCTGGTCGATGTTCGCCAATTCCGACGTCAAGGAAGACGCCTGGAAGCTGATGTCGACGCTGCTTTCGCCCGCAAACAACATCGGCTGGGCGAAGGAAGTGGGCGTGCTGCCGATCCACAACAGCGCCGCCGAAGATCCGCACTTCAAGACCGAGCAGTTCAAGGGCTGGTTCGAGGAGCTGAACAGCCCCGACAAGTTCGAGTTCGTGACGCCGCCGGTCCATCTCGAAAACCTCGGCAACTTCTATGACCAGGTCTCGGTCAAGAACTTCCAGGAGGTGCTGCTGGGTCAGCGTACGGCCAAGGACATCGCCGACGAGTGGGCTGCGTTCCTGACCAAGGAACAGCAGGACTGGATGGCCAAGAACAAGAGGTAGGCGGCCACGTCGGGGCGTTCGCGCCTCGCACTCCTTGCCGTCCCCACGCCCCGAATTGCATCGTCGCCTTCCCGCTGCGGTGAAGGCTCCGGCATCGCTGCCAAGCCCCTCCTCCCTTGTCATGCGAGGCCGGGCGGGGCGTGGGACGGCTCCTTTGGACATGACGAGAGTATCGCCATGACATATGCAGTCTCCGAAATCGGAACCGCCGAGAAGGCCCGGCGCAGAGGACGCTCCCTGCCTGCACTCGAGCCTTGGCTCTATCTCAGTCCCGCCCTGATCCTGCTGGTCACGGTGCTGCTCGTGCCGCTGATCATCGGCATCAGCTATTCGTTCCGGAAGTTCTCCGCCTTCAGGTCCGAGTATGTCGGGCTCGGCCAGTACCAGGCCATGTTCTCCGACCCGCTGCTCGCCCAGGCGCTGATCAACACGCTGTGGTGGACCATAGGCAGCTTGTTCTTCCAGTTCTTCCTCGGGCTCGGCCTTGCGCTGCTGCTCGACCGGCCGTTCTACGGGCGCAAGGTGGTGCAGGCGGTGGTGTTCCTGCCCTGGGCGGTGCCGTCGTTCCTCTCCGGGCTTACCTGGGCCTGGCTGTTCAATCCCATCGTCGGACCGCTGCCGCACTGGCTCTACGCCATGGGCATCATGGCCGAGCCGAGCAACATCCTGGCCGACCCCAAGGTCGCCATGTGGGGACCGATCATTGCCAATGTCTGGTTCGGCATCCCGTTCTTCGCCATCACGCTTTTGGCGGCGCTGAAGTCGATCCCGTCGGAACTGCATGAGGCCGCGGCCATCGACGGCGCCACGCCGTGGCAGCGCTTTTCCAAGGTGACGCTACCGTTCCTGGCGCCGACAATCGCCATCACCGTGATGCTGCGCACGATCTGGATCGCGACCTTCGCCGACCTGATCTTCGTCATGACCTCGGGCGGGCCGGCCGGCTCCACCAACACGGTCGCGACCTACATCTATGTCAGCGCCTTCAAGTCGCTCGACAAGGGTTATGCCTCGGCGGTCGCCGTGCTGCTGCTCGTGCTCCTCATCCTCTACGCCGTGGTGCTGATCGGCATCCGCCGCTCGCTTGCGAGGTATTCGTGATGATCGCCGGACGTTCCACTTCCTCGCGCCTGCTTGGCGGCATAGGCCTCTATTCGGCCGTCGGCGCCTACGTCATCTTCGCGCTGTTCCCGATCTACTGGACCTTCAAGATCTCGCTCACGCCGCAGTCGCTGCTCTATTCCGAGGGCATCACGCTGTGGCCGTCGGCGACGACCTTCGAGAACTATGCCACCGTGCTGAGGGCCAGCGACTTTCCGCTCTACTTCCTCAACAGCGTCATCGTGTCGGTGACCACCGCGCTCGTCGTCACCGTCATCGCCTCAGCGGCGGGCTACGCCATGTCGCGCTTCTCGTTCCGCGGCAAGACGACCGTGGCGATCGCGCTTCTTTTGACGCAGACCTTTCCGCTGGTGATGGTCATTCCGCCGATCTACCGCATCATGGGCGAGATCGGCCTGACCAACAGCCTGACTGGCCTGATCATCATCTACACGGCCTTCAACACGGCCTTCGCCACCTTCCTGATGCAGTCCTTCTTCGATGGCATCCCCAGGGATCTGGAGGAGGCCGCGATGATCGACGGCTGCACGCGCTTCGAGGCGTTGCGCCGCATCATCATCCCGCTGACGCTGCCAGGCATGGGGGCGACGCTCGGTTTCGTCTTCACCGCCGCCTGGAGCGAACTGCTCTTCGCGCTGATGCTGATCTCGAGCGAAGGCCAGAAGACCTTCGCCGTCGGCCTGCTCACCTTCATCGGCAAGTTCGCCGTCGACTGGGGGCAGATGATGGCCGCCTCGATCCTGGCGCTCATCCCGGTCTGCATCTTCTTCGCATTCCTGCAACGCTATCTCGTGACCGGCCTCACCGCCGGCGCCGTCAAAGGGTAAGCCGATGGCATCCGTTTCGCTCGACAAGGTTCAGAAGAATTACGGCGCACTCAACGTGCTGCAGGCGGTCGACCTCGAGATCTCCGACGGCGAGTTCGTCGTGCTCGTCGGCCCCTCCGGCTGCGGCAAGTCTACGCTGCTCCGGATGATCGCCGGACTGGAGGAGGTCTCGGCCGGCGAGATCCGCATCGGCGAGCGCGTCGTCAACGACGTTGCGCCCAAGGACCGCGACATCGCCATGGTGTTCCAGTCCTACGCGCTCTATCCGCACATGGACGTCTCGGCCAACATGGGCTTCAGTTTGGCGCTCAGGAAGACCGATAAGGGCGCCATCGACAACCGCGTCTCAAGCGCCGCGGACCGGCTCGGCCTCAACAAGCTTTTGCAGCGCCTGCCGCGCCAACTGTCCGGCGGCCAGCGCCAGCGCGTCGCCATGGGCCGCGCCATCGTGCGCGACCCCAAGGTGTTCCTGTTCGACGAGCCGCTGTCCAACCTCGACGCCAAGCTGCGCGTGCACATGCGCACCGAGATCAAGGCGCTGCACCAGCAGCTCAAGACCACCTCCGTCTATGTCACCCACGACCAGGTCGAGGCGATGACCATGGCCGACCGCATCGTCGTCATGCACGATGGGGTCGTCCAGCAGGTGGGGGCGCCGCTCGAACTCTACGACCGTCCGGCCAACAGCTTCGTCGCCGGCTTCATCGGCTCGCCGGGCATGAACTTCCTGCCGGCGACGGTGGAGCGCGCGGGGGGGCAGGCCATCGCCGTGCTCGCCGACGGCCAGAAGCTGGCAGTGCCTGCCGAGCTGCCGCTGACGAACGGCGACAAGATTTCGGTTGGCATCCGGCCGGAGCATCTGCGCGTTCAGGCGGATGGGCCGCTGGCAGCGGAGGTCGAGGTGGTCGAGCCTTTGGGCATGTCGACGCAATTCTATGCGCACATGGCCGGCCAGCAGATCTGCGTCTTCGCCATGGGGCGCGTTTCGGTGAAGCCCGGCGACACGGTACGGCTCGCGGCGAACCCGGAGAGCCTCCACCTGTTCGACCCCGAGACCGGCCGGCGCATCGGCTGAGACCCAGAACACAGGGGCTCCCTGCTCGAGGCGGAAGTTTCGCGGCGTTCGGGCCAGGTGTCCGCGGGTCAGCGCTGCCGCTGGTGCAAATGCGCGTAGCGGGCGTCCTGCCGGTTAGCGACCAGCACGATCCAGGCACGAAGTTCGGCCCCGTTCGGCTTTTGCAGCGCCGAGCGGTCCCAGGCGAGGAAATAGGGATCCGGGAGGCGCAGCGGCAGGTCGAACGGGACCACAAGGCGACCGGCGGCAATGTCTTCGGCAGCCATGGACAATTGCGCGAGCACAAATCCCCGACCACTGATTGCGGCGTCGATGGCCGCGCTCGACAGCGAAAACGCGACCTCGCCGGCGTTTCGCCGATATTTCTGTCCGATGCTCGATGCCCATTCGGCCCAGGTCGGCGGCGAGCGGTGGTCGCGTGCCCATTCGATGCCGAGCAACGGCCGTTCGAGGATGTCGGCCGGCGTCCGCAGCGGCTGCCGCTCCAGCAGGGCCGGCGAGCAAGCAGGCACCACCCAGTCCGTGAACAGCTCGGCATAATGGTCATAGTCGCGGATCTTGGCACCGTAGGAAATGCGGAAGTCGACCTGATCCTCGCCGAACCGGGCTTCGGGCTCGGCGCCGATCAGCCGCAGCGTCGCGCCGACATGGTGCGCCTGCCAGTCGAAGAGCTGCGGCGCCAGCCACTTGCTGGCGAGCGAAGGCAGGCACGACACGGTGAGCGTGCTTTCCAACCGTGTCCGCTCGAGCAGGTCGGCTGCGTCACGGATGCGATCGAAGCCCGCCGAGACGGCTGCATGGTACATCCTCCCCCAGGAGGTCATGGTGACCGTCCTGCCGCGCCGCTCCAAGAGCAGAATGCCTAGCGCCTCTTCCGCCTTGCGAATCTGCTGGCTGATCGCACCGGGTGACACGCCGAGTTCGTCGGCCGCGCCGGTGACGCTGCCCAGCCGGCCGAACGCCTCGAAGGCCTGTATCGCGCGCAAGGGCGGGGATTTCTTCACGTATCTGATCCAGCCTGTCTGTTTTAGTTTTTCTAAAATAGAACACAGCTGCAAGCCCTTTTTGCGCGGATGCCCCCGCGTTAGCCTCCCTTCCGAAAGACGAGGTCTCACGGAGGAAGCGGCCATGTTTTTGAGAAATTGCTGGTATGTCGCCGCGTGGGACCACGAGGTCGGCCAAAACGAGCTGAAGCCGGTCAAGCTGCTGGGCGAGGAGATCGTCCTCTACCGCAAGACGGACGGCGTCGTCGCTGCGCTGGAGGATGCCTGCCCGCACCGCAAGCTGCCGCTGTCGATGGGCCGCATCAAGGGCGACAACGTCGAATGCGGCTATCACGGCCTGACCTTCGACTGCACCGGCACATGCACCCGCGTTCCCGGCGCCGAGAAGATCCCGCACGTCGCCCAGGTGCGCAGCTACCCGATATCAGAGCGCTACGGCCTGCTGTGGGTCTGGATGGGCGATGCGGCGCTGGCCGACCCGGCCAAGATTTTCGAAGTGGACCACTGGGGCGATCCCGCGTGGGGCGTGAACCGCGGCGAGTCGATGACGCTCGACTGCAACTACCTCTACATGACCGACAACTTGCTGGACCCCTCGCACGTCGCCTGGGTGCATCAAAGCTCTTTCGGCAATTCGGCCGCCGAAGCGGCGCCGCTCGAAACCACCATCGGCGAGGACGGCGTCACCGTCTGGCGCTGGATGATCGACGTCGAGCCGGCTCCCTTCTACGCGCCCTATCTCAAATTCGCCGGCAACTGCGACCGCAAGCAGCACTACGAGGTGCGCTATCCGAGCAACGCCATCATCAAGGCGATCTTCGTGCCGGCCAACACCGGCGGCGAAGGCAAGTCCCTCCACGAGGAGGTCTTCCTGATGGACAGCTACAACTTCATGACGCCGGTCGATGAGAACCACACCAAATACTACTGGTTCCAGATGCGCAATTTCGCGCCGGACGTCGAAGAGATCTCGCGCCAGTTCGCCAAGTCGGTGCGCGGTGCCTTCGATGAGGACCGAGTGGTGCTCAATGCCGTGCACAAGGGCATGGCCAACAAGCGCACCCCCAATCTCGATCTCAAGATCGACGTCGGCCCGCTCCGCTTCCGCCGCAACCTGGCCAAGCTGATCGCAGCCGAGGAACAGCAGCTGGCAGCGGCCGAATGAACGCCTTCGCCGCTCCCGCCAGCACACGCAGGAACGGGTTCCACGAACTCAAGGTGGTCGCGAAGGTGCGCGAAAGCAGCATCATCACCTCCTTCCACCTTGAGCCGGTGGTTCCGGAAGGATGGAGGGGCTTCGAGCCGGGCCAGTTTCTGGTCTTCCGTATTCCGAAGGCGGGCAGCAATGACTTCGTGCTCCGCAACTACAGCGTCTCCTGTTCGCCCGGAGAGCCGGGTCGCTACCGCATCACCGTCAAGCGCGAGGCTGCCCCCTCCCCCGGCGTCCCCGACGGCCTGAGCTCCTGCTTCCTTCACGACCACATAGAGGTCGGTGACCTGCTCGTGGCCGAAGGCCCACGCGGCGATTTCGTGCTGGACAGAAATAGCCGGCGACCGGTGGTGCTGCTGAGCGGCGGGGTCGGGCTCACGCCGCTCGTGTCCATGCTGCACGCGCTCGCGGCGACCGACAGGCGGGTGCTCTTCGTCCATGCCTGCGACAATGGCGACGTGCACGCCCTGCGCGACGAGGTCGAGGCGCTCGCCGCTTCACGACCCGGCCTGACGGTGCATTTCTGCTACCGCTTTCCGACGGAACGGGACCGGGATGCCGGCCGCCATCACAGCCAAGGCGTGGTGACGCGCGAACTGCTGCAGGGCCTGCTGCCGATCGACGACTACGACTTCTATCTGTGCGGGCCCTCGCCATTCATGCAGGCCGTGCACGGCGTCCTGCGCGGCTTCGGCGTGCCGAGGCAGCGCATCGCCTACGAATTTTTCGGGCCGGCGACGCTGCTGGAGCCCACCCCTGAATCGACCCCTGCGCCTGCATCGAGACCCGAACCGGCGCCTGCCCCGGCACCCGCAGATGCGACGATGGTCGAATTCCGCAAGTCGGGTCGCACGGCCATATGGGACGCGACGGCCGAGTCGCTGCTTGCCTTCGCAGAGGACCAGGGCCTTGCGCCCGAATTCAGCTGCCGCGCCGGCATCTGCGGCACCTGCAAGTCGCAACTGGTCTCCGGCGACGTCGCCTATTTCGAGGAGCCGCTCGACGAACTTGCCCCAGGCGAGGTGCTGTTGTGCTGCTCCAAGCCGCAAGGATCGGTCGTCTTGGACCTATGACAGGGCGCGCGCCCAACATCGGTACGAACTCCAGGTAGAACCCCGAGAACGGAAACATTGGCGTGGATAATCCGGTAGAAAAGACCCCGATGGCCAGCCTGGCGATAAACCCGAATGTTGCCGCCCTGCCACCCTACAATGCCGGCATGAACGTGGCAGTTGCCCGCTCGATCTCGGGCCGCGACGACATCGCCCGCCTCGCCAGCAACGAGAACCCTGACGGCTGTTCGCCGGCAGTTCTCGCGGCCCTTGCTTCGCCGACGCTGGAACCGTGGCGCTACGCCGATCCGGCATGCACCGCCCTGCGTGCCGCCCTCGGCCGGAAGCTTGCAGTCGATCCGGAAACAATCGTCGTCGGCAACGGCTCCGAAGAGATGATCGCCGCGATCTCGCGTGCCGCGCTCCTGCCAGGCGCCTCGGTCGTCACGGTGGTCCCCAGCTTCGGCCTGCACGAGATCGAACCGCTGGCGCAGGGCGCCATGGTCTCCAAGGTAGCGATGACCGACGATCTCGGTTTCGACATAGCTGCGCTCGAAAGCGCCATCGCCGCCGGACCTAACCTCGTCTTCCTGTCCTCGCCGTGGAACCCGGTCGGTCCGGCGCTCGACGCATCGTCACTTCAGCGGCTGCTCGCAGCGACCCGGCCCGGCACGCTGCTTGTCCTAGACGAGGCTTATTTCGAGTTCGCGGACGGCTCCAGTCCCGACGGGCTCGAGATGCTGCGCGACAGCGGCGTCGCCTACATCGTGCTGCGCACATTCTCCAAGGCCTACGGTCTTGCCGGCCTGCGCGTCGGCTACGCCGTCTGTTCCGACCCCGCGCTGGCGCGCCTGGTGGCAGCCGCCAAGACGCCATTCAACGTCAACGCCGCGGCCCAGGCGGCCGCCATCGCCGCACTTGGCGACGAAGCCTGGATGCAGGCCTCGGTCGCCCGGCTGCGCGAAGAGCGTGTTCGTGTCGCAGCCGCGCTCGAAAGGCTCGGCTTCAGGGTGGCACCTTCCCAGACCAACTTCCTGTTCTTCGACTGCGGCATCGACAGTTCCACGCTCGCAGCTGCCCTTCTGCAGGAAGGCATCATCGTCAAGGCCTGGCGCGAGAAGGGCTACGAGCGCTATCTGCGCGTGACGATCGGCTCGTCCGGCGACAACGACCGGCTGATCCTTGCCCTCGATGGGATGGTACGTCGATGACGGGCTCGGAGGCGGCCCCCGCCAATCACGAGGCCCCTGCCCTGGCCGAGGTTTCGCGCGACCTGATCGGCAGCCTTTGCACGATCGTTGGCACTAGCAACGTGCGCACCGGCGCCGAGGCTGACGTCGATCCGGGCCAGCACCCGGACAATCTGGGCGCCGGCATCATTGTCTCCCCTGGTTCGACCGAAGAGGTCGCGGGCGTGGTGCAGCTTTGCCGTCGCGATGGCGTTCCGGTCGTCGCCCATGGCGGGCGAACGGGGCTGGTTGGCGGCGGCATCTCGCGGCCCGGCGAAATCGTCCTGTCGCTCGCAAGGATGAACCGCATCGAACGGCTCGATCCAGTCGAACGCACCGCCGTCGTCCAAGCCGGCGTGAGCCTCGAAGCCTTGCAGGTGGCCGCGCTGGAGCACCGGCTGGAACCGGGCATCGATCTCGCGGCACGCGGCAGCGCCACCATCGGCGGCATGGTGTCGACCAATGCAGGCGGTGTCATGGCGTTCCGCAATGGCGTCATGCGACATCGCGTGCTCGGCCTCGAGGCCGTGCTGGCCGACGGCACGGTCTATTCCGACATGACGCGGGTGGTGAAGAACGCCGCCGGCTACGACCTCAAACACCTGTTCATCGGTGCGGAAGGCACGCTCGGCATCGTCACCAGGGTGGTGGTGAAGCTCGACTCCACGCCGCGGGCGACCGCGACGGCGCTGTTCGGCCTGCCTTCGGTCAGTGCTGCGCTCGAACTCATCCGCCTGGCGCTCGACAGCGAGGGCGGCCAATTGCGAGCGGCCGAGGCCATGTGGCGACCCTATATCGGGCTGGCCGCCTCGGCACATGGCTGGGCCGAGGCTGATTTCGACCTCGACCTGCCGATCTATCTGCTCTTGGCGCTCGGTGGCGCACACGAGGAGATCCTGCGGGCCGAATTCGAGAGGCTGTTTGTCGACCTGCTTGAACGCCACCCCGAGACCATAGGCATCGTCGCAGGGTCGAAGCGCCAGGAAGAGGTTTTGTGGCGACTGCGCGAGGACACCGACGTGATCTACCGGGCGCATGAAGCGGCCCCCTCCTACGACGTGTCCGTGCCGCTTTCTGAAATCGATGGCTATGTCGAGAGGGTCCTCGCAGGTCTGTCCGCCATCGACGACGACCTGGAACCTTACGTCTTTGGCCATCTCGCCGACGGCAATCTTCACATCGTTCTCAACCGGCAGGGCCCGCTGCCGCAGCCTGTCGCCGAGGCGATCGAAGCGGTTCTCTACGCCGATCTCGCAGCGCTCGGGGGTTCGTTCTCGGCCGAACACGGGGTCGGCTCCAAGCGCATCCAGTCGCTGCTCGCCACGGCCGATCCAGGCAAGCTGAACCTGATGATGCGCGTCAAGGACGCGCTCGACGGCCTGCAACTCATGAATCCGGGAAAGGTCCTGCCCCTTGCTCCACTTCCTGCCAAAGACAGCAACGAGCGCGGAAACCCGTCCGATGCGTGACGCCCCAGCAAGCCGCTCCTACTCCGTCGACTACGCCGAGCTCCGCCAGCGATTCCGCGCCGCCGCTGCGCGGTCAGGCGCCGAGCTCACCGAATATCTCCACCCGCTCCACGGGCCGGCCGGAGAGGCGCTCACCACGGACGTCGCCTATCTCGGCCGCCGCGACGCTTCGAAACTGATGGTGCTGGTCTCGGGCACCCATGGGGTCGAAGGCCAGTTCGGCTCGGCTTGCCAGACGGCGTGGCTCGAGGAGAATTCGCCCTGGCGGTTGCCGGAAGACACGGCCGTGCTCGCCATCCACCTCATCAACCCATGGGGCACGGCCTGGTCGCGGCGCGTCAACGAAGACAATGTCGACCTCAACCGCAACTTCATCGACTGGCAGGCGGGCGCGCCGAAGAACGACAGCTACGCGGCCTTGCACGAGGCCCTGGTCTGCCACGAATGGGAAGGCCCGGACCGCAACAAGGCCGACGAAGCGCTCGCGGCGGCAATGCAAAGGCTCGGCGGCCACGCCGGCCTGGCCCCCATCGTCGAGGCCGGACAGTACGATTTTCCCGACGGGCTGTTCTACGGCGGCGCTGGACCGGTCTGGTCGAACCGCACGCTCAGCGACATCCTCACGACCTTTGCGGGCCAGGCGCGTCACGTCGTGGTCTTCGACCTGCACACCGGCGCCGGCCCCTATGGCTACCCGGCCCTGCTTGCGGTCGCCGAAACCGAGCACAAGGGGCTCGCCTGGGGCAGGTCGATCTTCGGCCCGGCCCTCTCCATGGTCCTGACCGGCAAGGACGCCACGACGGACACCGGCATTGCCGCTACCGCCACCGGCTACGTTTCGGCTGCGGTCCGAAAAGCCATGCCTGAAGCGCGCGTCCTGCCATTGGTCGTAGAGTGCGGCACGCTCGACGGACCGACCGTCATGGACGCGGTGCAGGCCGACAACTGGCTGCATGTGTTCGGCAAGGTTGACTCATCGCTCGGCCAGCGCATCAAGGCCAACCTGCGGGCGGCCTTCATTCCGGAGGACCCGGATTGGCAGTGGAACTGCCTGAACACGAGCCTGCGCTACTTCGACCGGGCATTCGCCGACCTCAAGGCGGTCGACGGCGGGCCAGAGAACAAGCCGCTGTCCATGCCGAAGCCCGCGACCGCGACCGTCGTGCAGCCGCATCCTGCGAGCCGGCAGACGCCCGCAGTCGAAGTGCTCGACCTGCACAAGCGCTTCGGCCAGCTGGAAGTGCTGAGCGGCGTCAGCCTTTCGGCCAGAGCTGGCGAGGTGGTGTCGATGATCGGCTCGTCCGGCTCGGGCAAGAGCACGTTCCTGCGCTGCATCAACCTGCTTGAGCAGCCCAATGGCGGCCGCATCATCGTCGATGGCGAGGAGATCCGGATGAAGACTGCGTCGGACGGGAGCATCCATCCCGCCGACATGCGCCAGGTCGAGCGGATCCGCGCCCGCGTCGGCATGGTATTCCAGAGCTTCAACCTCTGGCCGCATTTGACCGTGCTCGAGAACATCATCGAGGCCCCGGTGCATGTCCTGAAGGAACGGCGTGACGAAGCCGTCGAGCGCGCGCACGCCCTGCTCAAGAAGGTCGGGCTTTCCGACAAGCAAGCCCAATATCCCGGCCAGCTGTCGGGTGGCCAGCAGCAGCGCGCGGCGATCGCCCGCACACTTGCCATGCGGCCCAAGGTCATCCTGCTCGACGAGCCGACATCCGCGCTCGACCCCGAACTCGTCGGCGAGGTGCTGCGCGTCATCCGCCAGCTCGCCGAGGAAGGCAACACCATGATCCTCGTGACGCACGAGATGCAGTTCGCGCGCGAGGTGTCGCACAAGATCCTCTTCCTCCACCGCGGCAAGGTGGAGGAGGAGGGAGCGCCGGCGGAGCTTTTCGCCAATCCGCGTTCGGAGCGCCTGCGCCAGTTCCTGGCAAGGACGCTCTGACGGCCCGGCGCGACCACGGAGCAACAGGGCGCCCAGCCCGATGCAACCCAACAACATCCAACAATGGGGAACACGAAAGATGAAATTGAAGGTCCTGTCCCTGCTCGCCTGCTTCGCCGCAGGAATGGGCAGCGCATTCGCCAACGAGGGTGAGCTGTCGATCGGCACCGAGGGCGCCTATCCGCCCTGGAG
Organism: Aminobacter sp. Piv2-1; assembly: GCF_037625995.1. Lineage (NCBI taxonomy): Bacteria > Pseudomonadati > Pseudomonadota > Alphaproteobacteria > Hyphomicrobiales > Phyllobacteriaceae > Aminobacter > Aminobacter sp. Piv2-1. The sequence goes on along the minus strand of NZ_JARKMU010000004.1, from coordinate 246,395 downwards.
CATGGCCGATGCCGCCGGCAACGTCACCGGCTTCGACGCCGACGTCGGCGCATTGCTCTGCGCCAAGCTGAACACCAAGTGCCACTTCGTCGTCCAGGCCTTCGACGGGCTGATCCCGGCGCTCAAGGCCAAGCGTTTCGACATCATCATCTCGGGCATGTCGATCACCGCCGACCGCAAGAAGGAGATCAACTTCTCCGTCGGCTATGCCGAGCTTGCCAACATGTTCGTGGCACCGAAGGATTCCGACCTCGCCGGCATCAAGGACATCGACACGCTGCTCAAGTCGCTCGACGGCAAGAAGGTCGGCGTCCAGGCAGGCACGACGCATGCGCATTTCCTCGAAAAGCGCGTGCCGAATGCCGATCTCAAGACCTACGACACGCTCGACCAGATGCAGATCGACCTTGCCACCGGCCGCATCGACACCGCCTTCGCCGACGCCTCGGCGCTGCAGGACTTCCTCGACAAGCCAGACGGCAAGACCTTCCAGTTCGTCGACGTGAAGATCCAGAGCACATTCGACCCATCGCTCGGCGAAGGTATCGGCGTGGGCATTGCGCAGGAGAACACTGCGCTCAAGGCCGACATCGACAAGGCGCTATGCGAACTGGTCGCCGACGGCTCCATCGGCAAGGCGAGCCAGAAATGGTTCAAGACGGACATCTCCCGTCCCTGCCAGTGACGCGCTGAGGCGACCGGCGCAACAGTGTGCCCGGTCGCTGCGAAAGCCCGGAAGGCGCCATCCCGGCTGCCTTTCGGGCATGACCATCATCAAAACATCAGGCGGGTCCGATGGAATTCGGTCTTTGGCAGGTATGGGAAGGCGGCTGGATCGGCGCCATCTTGCGCGGCGGTTCGATCACCATCGCGGTGGCGATCGCCAGCATGCTCGGCGGCTTCGTCATCGGCACGATATGCGGCATGATCAAGTGGGGCCGCGTCCGCCCGCTGAACTATCTGGTCGACGGATACACAGCGCTGGTGCGCGGGGTGCCGGAACTGCTCATCATCTACCTGCTCTTCTTCAGTTCCGTCGAATTCGTCACCAGGGTGGCCACGGCCTTCGGCTATGCCGGCCTGGCCGAAAGCGGCTATGCCTTCGTCATTGCCGTCATCGCCATCGGTGCGATATCGGGCGCCTATTCCACCGAAGTCGTGCGCGGAGCGCTCGCCGCCATTCCGCAGGGCCATATCGAGGCCGCCCGGGCGCTCGGCATCCCGAGCCTGCGCATCTTCCGCCGCATCATCGCCCCGCAGATGCTGCGCATCGCCATTCCCGGCATGAACAATGTCTGGCAGGTCACCATCAAGGACACCGCGCTGGTATCGGTGGTCGGCCTGCAGGAGCTGATGCGCACGGCGTTCATCGGTTCCAACACGACGCGGAACCCGTTCATTTTCTATCTCATCGCAGCGGTGGTCTATCTGGTGATCACGCTGGTCAGCCAGGCCGGCATCGACTGGGCCGAACGCCTGCTCAGGCTCCGTTCAAGGAAATAGTCCGATGGATCTCGAACTCATCGGGCAGGCGCTGCCCGTGCTCTTCAAGGGCCTCAAGGTCACGGCGGTACTCACCTTCCTGTCCGTCCTGGTCGGCTTCAACCTTGGCCTCGGGCTCGCCATCATGCGGCTCTCGTCGAACCGGGCGATCGCCGGCTTCGCAAAGTATTACAGTACCGTCTTTCGCGGCACGCCACTGCTCGTGCAGATATTCCTTTTCTACTACGGGCTCGGGCAGCTCTCCTTCGTCAAGGACAACGCCGCGCTTTGGTGGGTGGTCAGCGACGGCGCGCGCTGTGCCGTGTTGGCGCTTGCCCTCAACACTGCCGCATACACCTCCGAGATCCTGCGCGGCGGGCTCATGTCGGTGCCTGCCGGCCTCGTCGAGGCGGCCCAGGCCTGCGGCATGTCGCGCTTCCTGCGCTTCCGCCGGATCGAGTTTCCGCTCGCCATCCGCCAGGCACTGCCGGCCTACGGCAACGAACTCGTGCTGACGGTCAAGGGCACGAGCCTCGCTTCCACCATCACCGTGCTCGAGATCACCGGATACGCCAAGCGGCTGATGAGCCAGACCTATGCCGTCTTCGAGGTGTTCGCGATTGCGGGTGCGCTGTATCTGGCGACCAACCTCATCCTGATCACGCTGGTACGCCTGCTGGAGCGGCATCTGACACGCCATCAGGCGCGGTGACGCTGGCCACCCCGGGCAGGTCAGCGGCGCCAGCGCTGAAGCGGTCCAAGCTCGGCGGCGAAGCACCCGATCATGGCAAGCCCGGTCGCGTTCGGGCGCAGCGCCGGGGCGCGGTCATGGACGGTGAGGCCGGCGCGGAGTGCAAACAGGCGCTTGCCGTAGCACATCAGGTGCTCGATGCCCTGCATGGTCGATACCACGGCGGGCAGCATGGTACGGTAGTGCGCCATGGCAGCCTCTTCGTCGTCGGCAGCAAAGGCTTCGTAGACGGCGACCGCGTGGTCGATACAGTCGGGCGCCAGGATCAGGCCCCGGCAGCCGATGCGCAAATTGTCGATCAGCTCGAGCCCGCCGCGGCCGTTGAAGATCGGCAGCTTGCCGCCGGTCGCCTCGACCAGGCCGGCGATGTCGGTCACCGGCCCCTCGCCCTTGACCAGCTGGATGTTGGGATGCTGCCGCACGAGGTCGGCGATCTCCTGCGAGCTCAGCCCGCGCCCCATGAAGGCAGGCGCATTCTGGATCGCGACCGGCAGGTCGGTGGCGTCTGCCACGCGGCCGAAGAAGCGGATGTACTCGACTGCTACGAACTGCCCCACCATCGGCGGCTGCAGGATCAGCCAGTCGGCGCCGACGCTCTCGGCATGGCGGACCTGCGCCACCTGTTCGGCGACGGATGAGCCGAAGATGGTCAGCGCCAGCGGCACACGACCGCCCGTGTCTTCCGCGATCCATTCCATGACCGTGCGGCGCTCGGCCTCGCTCAGCTTCGAGGCCTCGGTGGCAAGGCCGAGAGCCGCCATGCCGTGCACGCCGACATCGAGGCAGATCTCGACCTGGCGACGCATTGCCGCGCGGTCGAGGCGCTCGTGTTCGTCGAACAGCGCGTAGAGGATGGCGTGGATGCCGTGCATGTCAGCTGCGGGGAAGCGCGGCATGATGGACCTCAGTGGCTCTCGCGCGGCACGTCGTGGCTGCGGCAACCGACCAGGAAGTCGAGATCGGCGCCCTTGTCGGCCTGCATGACGCGCTCGACATAGAGGCTCTGGTAGCCACCCTGCATCATGGGCTCCGGTGCCTTCCAGCGCGCCCGGCGCCGCGCCAGCTCCTCGTCGGTGACTTCGAGGTTCAGCCGGCGCGCCTCGACGTCGAGCTCGATCATGTCGCCGTCCTCGACCAGCGCCAGCGGCCCGCCGACGGCGGCTTCGGGTGCTGCGTGCAGGACCACGGTGCCGAAGGCGGTGCCCGACATGCGCGCGTCGGAAATGCGCACCATGTCGCGCACGCCCTTTGCCAGAAGCTTCTGCGGCAGCGCCATGTTGCCGACCTCGGCCATGCCGGGATAACCCTTGGGCCCGCAGTTCTTGAGCACCATCACGCAGGTCTCGTCGATATCGAGCGCGGGGTCGTCGACACGCGCCTTGTAGTGCTCGATGCTTTCGAACACGACGGCGCGTCCACGATGGCGCATCAGCTCGGGCGAGGCGGCCGACGGCTTCAGGATCGCGCCATCGGGGGCGAGATTGCCACGCAGCACGGCAATGCCGCCCTGCGCCGTCAGCGCCTTGTCGCGCGGTAGGATCACCTCGTGATTGAAGTTCTCGGCACCGGCGATGTTCTCGCCTACTGTCCTGCCGGTCACCGTCAGCGCGTCGAGATCGAGCAGGTCGGCGATCTCCTTCATCACCGCTGGCAGGCCGCCGGCATAGCAGAACTCCTCCATCAGGAATTTGCCCGACGGCATCAGGTTCAGGATGGTGGGTATGTCGCCGCCGAAGCGGTCCCAGTCGTCGAGCGAAAGCTCGGTGCCGGTGCGGCCGGCAATCGCCAGCAGGTGCACGACCGCATTGGTCGAGCCGCCAATGGCGCCGTTGACGCGGATGGCATTGGCGAAGGCCTTGCGGGTGAGGATCCTGGACATCAGTAGGTCCTCCTTCACCATCTCGACGATGCGCCGGCCCGACAGCCGAGCAAGCCGGGCGCGGTGGGCGTCGACAGCCGGATAGGCGGCGTTACCCGGCAGCGCGAGGCCGAGCGACTCGACCATCGAGGCCATGGTCGAGGCCGTGCCCATGGTCATGCAATGGCCGGGCGAGCGCGACATGGCACTTTCGGCGGCGGCGAACTCCTGCTCGCTCATCACGCCGGCGCGCACGTCCTCGGAGAATTTCCACACGTCGGTGCCCGAGCCGATGGCCTTGCCGCGGAAGCGGCCGTTGAGCATCGGGCCGCCCGAGACGACGATCGCCGGCACGTCGCAGGAGGCAGCCCCCATCACCAGCGATGGCGTGGTCTTGTCGCAGCCGGCCATCAGCACGACGCCGTCCATCGGGTTGCCGCGGATCGCCTCCTCGACGTCCATCGAGGCGAGGTTGCGGAACAGCATCGCTGTCGGCCGCAGGTTGGACTCGCCACAGGAGAAGACGGGGAATTCCAACGGCAGGCCGCCGGCTTCGAGCACACCCGCCTTCACATGCTCGACCAGCCCGCGGAAATGGGCATTGCAGGGCGTGAGTTCGGAGAAGGTGTTGCAGATGCCGATGACCGGGCGCCCGTCGAAGGCATCGTCGGGCAGGCCGTTGTTCTTCATCCAGCTGCGGTGGATAAAAGCATCCTTGCCGAAGCCGCCGAACCAGGCCTGGGAACGCAGTTTCCGTGTCACGTGCTGTACCTTCTGTCAGAGTCCCGTCAGACCGCGTGCTGCAGCACGCTGAGACCACCATCGACCACAAGCGTCGCGGCGTTCATGAACGGGCACTCGTCCGAGATCATGAACACGGCGGCCTTGGCGATCTCAGTCGTGGTGGCGATGCGCTTGCCCGGGTGCAGCGCCAGCGTCTCGGCCTTGGCCTTCACCGGATCGGGAAAGCTGTTCCAGTAGTCGATGTTCTTCTGCGTCTCGACATATCCCGGCGCCAGCGCGTTCACGCGCACGCCGGCCGCCGCATATTCCAACGCCAGCGACTTGGTCAGGCCCAGCAGCGCGTGCTTGGCCAGCGGATAGGGGAAGGTGTGCGGGATGATGGTGAAGGAGTGCGTCGATGCGATGTTCAGGATCGCCCCGCCGCCGGCCGCGATCATGCCGGGAAGTGCTGCCTTGCAGCAGTTCCATGCGCCCTTGAGATTGACGTCGAAGCAGCGCTGCCATTCTTCGTCGGTTGTCTCGAGCGGCAGGCTGAAGACGTTGATGCCGGCATTGTTGATCAGCGCATTGACCGGCCCGATCTCCTTGTCGGCCTGCGCCATGGCGGCGGCGATGGCAATGGCGTCGGAGATGTCGGCTTCGGCGTGGCCGAGCATGCCCTCGCCCGCACCGAGCTTCCTCACCGTCTCGCGCAACAGCGCCCCGTCGCGGTCGACGACGAACAGCTTCGCGCCTTCCTTCAGGCACTGTTCGGCGATCGCCAGTCCGATGCCTTGGGCAGCACCGGTGAGAAAAATGCGCTTGCCGACAAGACGGTCGCTCATTGGAATTCCTCGCAATCGGAAACGGTGATCGAAAACGCGCCGGACAGGGTTTCGCCGGGGGCAAGAAGATGGAGGGCGTCGGCCCCCGAAATCGCCAGCGCGTTGGGCGCGTGCGACATCGGTTCGAGGCAGAAGAAGCCCGTGTCGTCCTCCGGCGCGTAGAGCATGTAGCGCGAGAAGATGGGATCGGCCGTCATGTCGGCGGCGAGCCTCGTCTCGGGCCAGGCGATGCGCGCCCGGCCGTTCCAGCCTTCGAAGCAATTGTTCAGCCTGCGACGCGGCAGCTTGCGCAGCGTCGAGAAATCCGCACTGTCGGGGATAGGCGTGCGCACGCCGGGCAGAAAGCCCTCGCGTTCGGTCCACCAGCCTTCGGCCGAGGCCATCAGCCTGGTTCCGCCGGTGCGCGGGAAATGGGGATGGAAGCCGATACCGAAAGGCAGCGTCTCTCGACACCGGTTCGTCACCTTGAGTTCCAGCCGCACCGTGGCACCATCCAGCGCCATGGTTTGCACCGCGCGATAGACATGCGGCGACTTTTCCGGCCGCGCCTGCTCGAATACGAGCGTCACATGCGCGGCCGACGCCTCGTCGACCGCCCACGAGGCAAGCCAGCCGTCGCCATGGATGTAATAGGGCTCGGCGGTGTTGGGCACGAAGCGATAGTGCCTGCCGCCATGCTCGAAACCATTGCTCTCGACGCGATTGCCGACCGGCACCAGCGGGAAGCAGGCCGAGCGCAGCACGTCGAAGCTGCCGTCGCCGAACGGCCGAAGGAATGGCCGGCCGTCACGGGTGGAGCCGTCGACGACCGCCCCGCCCCGTGGGCTCACCCGCAGCGACAGACGGTCGTTTTCAAGCCTGACGAACCCTGGCATCTCACCGGCGTCCGAGCGCGCTGGACCTCAGATTGTCGAGCAGCACGGCCAGCAGCAGGATCACGCCGCGGACGATGTACTGGTAGAAGGCCGGGATGTTCAGGAGGTTCATGACGTTTTCGGCGATGCCCATGATCATCACGCCGACGATGACGCCGGCAATCGCCGCGCGACCACCGGCCAGTGACACGCCGCCGAGCACGCAGGCCGAAATGACCGACAGCTCGAGCCCGATGGCGGCATTGGGCTGGCCTGAGGTGATGCGCGAGGCAAGCAGGACGCCGGCGATGGCGCACACCACGCCCTGCAGCGTGAAGATCCAGATGCGGGTACGATCGACATTGACGCCGGCCAGCCGGGACGCCTCGGGATTGCCGCCGATGGCAAGCGTGTTCTTGCCGAAGACGGTGCGGTTGAGCACGAAGCCGAACACGGCAAACAGTACCAGGAGCACCCAGATCGGGGTCGGCACGCCGAACAGCTTCGACAGCGCCAGCTGGTAGAAATTCGGGTCGTTGATGCCGACGGCGCGCCCGTCGGACGAGATCAGCGCCAGGCCGCGCACGATCTGCATGGTAGCAAGCGTGGTGATCAGCGCGTTGATGCGGAACTTGGCGATGACCACGCCGTTGACCAACCCGACCGCGGCACCGCACAGGATGGCGGCAACGATGCCGATGAAGATCGAGCCCGTGGTGTTGGAGGCCATCACCGCCACCATGCCGGCAAAGGCGACGATGGAGCCGACCGACAGGTCGAAGTCGCGCGCCGCCAGGCAGAACATCATGGTGCAGGCGACGATGCCGACGGTGACCACCGACTGCAGCAGGCCCAGCATGTTGCGTTCGGTCAGGAAGTTCGGGACGAAGATCGACACCAGCGCGAAGGCCAGCACGAAGATCACGACCAGGCCCTGGTCGCCGAGCAGTACGTTCTTGAAAGATTTCGTCATGCTCCGTCCCCTTAAGATGCGATTGCAGCTGGCGTCTTCTTGTCGGGGAGCGCTGCCGCCAGGATCGCGCGCTCGCTGAACTGTTCGCGGTCGATATGCGCCGAGATACGTCCGCCGCACATGACCAGGATGCGGTCGCAGATGCCCATCACCTCGGGCAGCTCGCTCGACACGACGACGATCGCCATGCCCTGCTCGGCGAGCTGGTAGAGGATGTCGTAGATCTCCGACTTGGCGCCCACGTCGATGCCGCGTGTCGGCTCGTCGACGATCAGCACGCGCACGCCCTCTTCCGACAGCCAGCGCCCGAGGATCACCTTCTGCTGGTTGCCGCCGGACAGGTTGACGATGTCCTGCTTGCGCGACGGCGTCCTGACCTTGAGCTTCCTGATGAAGGTCTCTGCAACCTCCACCTCCTTGCGCGGGTTGAGCATGCCGAGGCGCGCGTGGTGGCGCCGCGAGGAGATGTTGATGTTCTCCTCCAGCGAACGCCCCTGGATGATGCCGTCATGCTTGCGGTCTTCCGAGCACAGCACGATGCCGGCGCGGATCGCCTGGTGCGGATCGGCGGGATGGATCGCCTTGCCGTCCATGGCGATCGCACCGCCCGAGCGTGGGTCGGCGGCGTAGACAAGCCGCATCAGCTCGGAGCGGCCGGCGCCGATCAGGCCGAAGAAGCCGAGGATTTCGCCTGCGCGAACCTCGAAGCTCGCGGGCTGGCCGAGCTTCTCGCCCGAGATGCCGTCGACTTTCAGCCTGACGTCGCCGATGGCACGCGGCCGCCAGCCCCAGACATTGGCGATCTCGCGACCGACCATTTCGGCGACCACCTGCTCGCGGGTGACGTTTTCGAGGCTCGGATGATGCGCGGCCAGCTTGCCGTCGCGCAGCACCGTCAGGCTGTCGCAGAGGCGGAACACCTCGTCGAGCCGGTGGGAAATGTAGAGGATGACCTTGCCCTCGGCGCGCAGGCGCTCGATCAGGGCAAACAGGATTTCGCTTTCGCGCGACGACAGCGACGAGGTCGGCTCGTCGAGCGCGATCACCCGGGCGTCGAGCATGATCGCCTTGGCGATCTCGACCATCTGGCGCTCGCCGATGGACAGCGTCTTGACCTTGCGACGCGGGGCGATGTCGATGCCGGCCGACTTCAGCTTCTCGCCGACTTCGGCGAACATCTGCCTGGACTGGATCACGCCGGCATTGGCCGGGAAACGCCCGAGCCTCAGGTTCTCGGCGACGGTCAGCTCGGGAACGAGCTGCAGCTCCTGGTGGATGACGATGACGCCGGCATGGAAGGCGTCGCGCGTCGAGGCGTATTTCTGCACCTGGCCGTCGATGATGATGTCGCCGTAGTCGGTGTGCTGGTCGCCCGAGAGCACCCGGATCATCGTCGACTTGCCGGCGCCGTTCTCGCCCATCAGGCCATGCACGGCGCCCTTCTCGACGCTGAACGACACGTCCGACAGCGCCTGGACGCCCGGATAGGATTTCGAGATGCGGGAAAATTCCAGATATGCCATCGACGGTCCTCCTGAAAATCCGGCGGCAGGGCCAAGGCTCTGCCGCCGGACACCGTTCAATGCAGCGGCTTACTCGATGCCGAGTTCGGCGCGGACCTTCTGGTAGTCGTCGCGCTTGGCAAGCGCGCCGGCGGTCAGGATCAGCTTCTCCGGCTCCTTGTTGTTGGCGACCCACTCATACATGTTGAGCGCGGTCTCGTAGCCGTGACGCTTCGGCGAGATGATCACCGAGCCGATGAACCCGGTCGCGGCCGGCTTCTTGAACTCGTTGATGGCCGAGTCTGCGCCGCCGATGCCGACGCCGATCATGCCGTCAGCCGCAATGCCGACGCCTTCCGAAGCGCGCACCGCACCCAGGACCGCCTCGTCGTTGAGGCCGAAGGCGACCCACTTCTTGATGTCGGCATGCTTGTTCAGCACCACGGTCGCGGCGTTCAGCGCGGCTTCCGTGTCGGTCTTGGCCTGCGGTGCGTCGAAGATGTTGTCCGCCTTGAAGCCGTTCGCCTTCAGCACCGAGATCGCGCCTTCGACGCGGTCCACGGCGGTCGGCAGCTGGTCGTAGGAGACGCGGATAGCGCCGACTTCTTCAGGCTTCCAGCCGCGCGCCTTCATCTCGTCGACGATCGCCTGGCCGACAGCCTCGCCAATCTTGGTCGCAGAGATGCCCATGTGCGGCACGTCTTCAAGCGGCTTGCCGTCAGCGCCGACCAGACGGTCGTCGACCGTCATCAGCTTGAGATTGTTGGCGGCAGCCTTGGCGACGATGCCCGGTCCGAGCTTCACGTCGGGCGTGCAGACGATGAACCCCTGGGCGCCCTGGGCTCCCAGATTGTCGATTGCCGACATCAGCTTCTCCCCGTCCTCGGCGCCGATCTTCACCAGCGTGAAGCCCTTTTCCTTGGCCGCCTGGTCAGCAAACTTCCATTCGTCCTGGAACCACGGCTCCTCGGGCTGCTTCACGATGAAGCCGATCTTGGTCTCCTGCGCATAGGCAGAAGCGATGGTGGTGGCAGACAGGACGGCGAGGGCGCCCGCGACGAGCGCCGTCTTCAACAATCGCATGATTTCCTCCCAGAACATGCCGGGGCTCGGCCCGGATGATCAACGCTAACCGCTTTTATCATACCAGTCAATTGCGCTGGTATGATAAATGAGCTAGGCTTCGTCTCGTGGTGATGCGCGGCTGCGGAAATACGGTCGCAACCAGCATTGTCCGGCGTGCAGCGCGCACATAAGAACGAGAATACAATGCCGGGGGAGGAATAACTGATGGCCAATGCTACGGCCGAAATTGCAGGTCCAGCGCCGAAGCCACGCCGACCGCGCGTCTTGCCCGACGTAGTCAGGGCGATCGCCTCCGAAATCCTGTCCGGCAGCTATCCCGTCGGCTCGACGCTCCCGAGCGAGAACGATCTCTGCACCGAGCATGGCGTCAGCCGCACCGTCATCCGCGAAGCGCTGAAGACGCTGGCGGCCAAGGGCCTGGTGCTCAGCCGCCCGCGCATCGGCACCGTCGTCTGCGAGCGCGACAACTGGAACATCATCGACCCGCAGGTGCTCGAGTGGCACGCACCGAACAGCATCGATCCGGCACTGTTCGACTCCATCCTCGAGACGCGCCGCGCCATCGAGCCGCTGGTCGCCGAACTCGCGGCTCAACGCGCCTCGCTGCAGGAGATCGCCGACCTCGAAGCCGCCTGGAAAGGCATGGAGGCCGCCGGCAGCGACGTCGGTCGCTTCGCCCGCTCCGACGCCGTATTTCACCAAGTGCTCTACGGAGCCTGTCACAACCCGATCTTCCGCCAGATCGGCGGAATGATCGAGACGGCGCTGAACTTCGCCCTCGAGGCGACAGCCAGTTCCGTCGACCGGCGCGACGAGGCGGTGAAGGTGCACTTCGGCGTGATCGAGGCGCTGCGCATGCGCGACGGCGCGGCGGCGCGCAAGGCAGCCGACGAGATCCTCGACCTGGCCGCGCGCGACCTCGCCCGCGCCAAGAGCCAGCACAAGCAAGACTGAACGGGCGCGAGCCCATCCGGAGTAGTGCCTGCATCATGAAGATCACTGCGTTGAAGACCTTCATCGTCCCGCCGCGCTGGCTGTTTCTCAAGATCGAGACCGACGAGGGTATCAGCGGCTGGGGCGAGCCGGTGGTCGAGGGCCGCGCCCTGACCGTCGAGGCCGCGGTGCACGAGCTTGCCGACTACCTGGTCGGCAAGGATCCGCGCCTGATCGAGGACCACTGGAACGTCATGTACCGCGGCGGCTTCTATCGCGGCGGCCCGATCCTGATGAGCGCCATCGCCGGCATCGACCAGGCGCTGTGGGATATCAAGGGCCGCGCACTCGGCGTGCCGGTGCATGAACTGCTCGGCGGCAAATGCCGCGACCGAATCAAGGTCTATTCCTGGATCGGCGGCGACCGTCCTTCCGAGGTCGCCGACGGCGCGAAGGACGTGGTGGCCCGTGGCTTCACCGCGCTCAAGATGAACGGCACCGAGGAGCTGCAGATCGTCGACAGCCACGACAAAATCGACGCCGCCGTCGAGCGTGTCGCCATGGTGCGCGAGGCCGTCGGCCCGCATGTCGGCATCGCCGTCGATTTCCACGGCCGCGTCCACCGCCCCATGGCGCGCATACTGGTCAAGGAACTCGAACCCTACCGGCTGATGTTCATCGAAGAGCCGGTGCTGAGCGAGAACCGCGAGGCGCTGAAGGAGATCGCCGCCCTGTCGTCGGCGCCGATCGCGCTCGGCGAGCGCCTCTACAGCCGCTGGGACTTCAAGAGCGTTTTCGAGGAAGGCGTGGTCGACATCATCCAGCCTGATCTCTCCCATGCTGGCGGTATCACCGAATGCCGCAAGATCGCGGCCATGGCGGAGGCCTACGACGTCGCCGTTGCGCCGCATTGCCCGCTCGGCCCCATCGCGCTCGCCGCCTGCCTGCAGCTCGACGCCGTCAGCTACAACGCCTTCATCCAGGAACAGAGCCTCGGCATCCACTACAACAAGGCCAACGACCTGATCGACTACGCCAGGAACAAGGACGTGTTCCGCTACGAGGACGGCTTCGTCGCCATCCCCGACGGTCCCGGCCTCGGCGTCGATGTCGACGAGGACTACGTCAAGGAACGCGCCAAGGAAGGCCACCGCTGGCGCAATCCCGTCTGGCGCCACGCCGACGGCTCCTTCGCCGAGTGGTGAGGCCCCAACCCTTGGTCTAAGGACCAATTGACCTGACGCTGCCGTCCGATGCAATTTGGCCGCCGGCTTTCAGCCGGACAGGCTATGCAGGCAACGCCTTGGGAGGGGCGCATGAACGCGAGCGTTGTCGTCGAGCATGTGGACCGGATCCAGACCGCGCTACGGTCCAGCGAGGCGGCCCGATCCGCGCTTGTTGCCTCATGGCGGCGTTCGTCGTCCCTGCACCGGCTGGATCCGGCGTACCGCAGCCCGCCGCGACGCCTGACCGATTCGGAGCTTTCGGTCGCACGTGAGCGCATCGGACGGCTGCTGGCCGCCGCACAGGCAAGCCTCGACCGCCTCTATCTCGCCGTGGGCGGCGTCGGCTGCTGCGTGCTGCTCGCCGACCGCGACGGCGTGCCGGTGGAGCGGCGTGGTGCCATGGCCGACGACGAAACCTTCGAGGACTGGGGGCTATGGACCGGTACGGTGTGGAGCGAAGAGTGCGAGGGCACAAACGGCATCGGCACCTGCCTGGTCGAGCAGCGCGCGCTGACCATTCACCGCGACCAGCATTTCCTGAGCCGCAACACGCTGCTCTCCTGCACGACGGCGCCGATCTACGACCATGAGGGCCAGCTCGCCGCTGCACTCGACGTCTCGTCGTGCCGGGCCGACCAGACCGACGGCTTCATCAACTTGATCTCGGTGGCCGTGGGCGACGCCGTGCGCCGCATTGAGGCCGAGAACTTCCGGCTGTGCTTCCCAGCAGCGCGCATCCTGATCGCGCCTACCCCCGAAAACTCGCCCGCAGCCCTGCTTGCCGTCGATGGCGACGACCTTGTGATCGGCGCTACGCGTGCGGCGCGGCAGGCGCTCGGCCTGACGCCGCAGATGATGGCCAGGCCGATGCCGGCCGCGGACCTGCTTGGAACCCACGCAGCCGCGTCGAAAGACCTGGCCGGGGCAGAGCGCAGCGCAGTCCAGCGCGCCTTGGCGCGATCCGAAGGCAACGTCTCTGCCGCGGCCGAAGCGCTCGGCATTTCACGCGCGACCTTGCACCGCAAGCTCGTCCGGCTGGGGCTGCAGCGACCGAACTGATCTTTCCTCGCTCCATCTGTCGCAGATCTGCGACACATGAGCTCCGCCTCCTGCCGGGTCCCGGCTGACATCGGCCGGCAACTTGGCACTCTCCTCTCGGGCGCCGCATCCCGCGGTGCGATCTTCGGGAGGAAGAGATGAACAAGGTGGAATTCTCGCGCGCGGCCAAGATCCCCTTCGCCAAGCGCTACGACAACTACATCGGTGGTGAGTGGGTGGCGCCGAAGGCCGGTCGCTATTTCGAAAACCTCTCGCCGGTCACCGGCCGACCGCTGGGCGAGATCGCCCGCTCCGACGCCGCCGACATCGAGGCGGCACTCGATGCCGCCCACAAGGCCAAGGACGCCTGGGGCAAGACCGCGCCGGCGACGCGCGCCCTGATCCTCAACCGCATCGCCGACCGCATGGAGGAAAACCTCGACCTCCTGGCGCTTGGCGAGACCTGGGACAACGGCAAGCCGATCCGCGAGACGACCGCCGCCGACGTGCCGCTCGCCATCGACCATTTCCGCTATTTCGCCGGCGTCCTGCGCGGCCAGGAAGGGTCGATCTCGGAGATCGACAACGACACCGTCGCCTATCATTTCCATGAGCCGCTCGGCGTCGTCGGCCAGATCATCCCATGGAACTTCCCGCTCTTGATGGCGTGCTGGAAGCTGGCCCCGGCCCTTGCAGCCGGCAACTGCGTGGTGCTGAAGCCGGCCGAGCAGACACCCGCCACCATCATGCTGTGGGCCGACCTGATCGGCGATCTTCTGCCCGCAGGCGTGCTCAACATCGTCAACGGCTTCGGCCTCGAGGCCGGCAAGCCGCTGGCATCGAGCCCGCGCATCGCCAAGATCGCCTTTACCGGCGAGACCACGACCGGCCGGCTGATCATGCAATACGCCAGCCAGAACCTCATTCCGGTGACGCTCGAGCTCGGCGGCAAGTCGCCCAACATCTTCTTCCAGGACGTGACGGCGGAAGACGACGACTTCTTCGACAAGGCCATCGAAGGCTTCGTCATGTTCGCGCTCAACCAGGGCGAGGTCTGCACCTGCCCGAGCCGGGCGCTGGTGCACGAGAAGGTTTACGACAAGTTCATGGAGCGCGCGCTGAAGCGCGTCGAGGCAATCATCCAGGGCGACCCGCTCGACCCAGCCACCATGATCGGCGCGCAGGCCTCGTCGGAGCAGTTGGAAAAGATCCTGTCCTACATGGACATCGGTCGCCAGGAAGGCGCCGAGCTCCTGACCGGTGGCGAACGCGCCAACCTGCCGGGTGACCTTGCCGGCGGCTACTACGTCAAGCCGACCGTGTTCAGAGGCCACAACAAGATGCGCATCTTCCAGGAGGAGATCTTCGGGCCGGTGGTCTCGGTCACGACCTTCAAGGATGACGACGATGCGCTGTCGATCGCCAATGACACGCTCTACGGCCTCGGTGCGGGCATCTGGAGTCGCGACGCCAACCGGCTCTACCGCTTCGGTCGCGCCATCCAGGCCGGTCGCGTCTGGACCAACTGCTACCACGCCTATCCGGCGCACGCCGCCTTCGGCGGCTACAAGCAGTCGGGCATCGGCCGCGAGACCCACAAGATGATGCTCGACCACTACCAGCAGACCAAGAACATGCTGGTCAGCTACAGCCCGAAGAAACTTGGCTTCTTCTGAGCGTTCTTCCCTCTCCCCGCTCGCGGGGAGAAGGTGTCACGAAGTGACGGATGAGGGGCCGGCTCGACCGTCGAGGTCCGCGCTGCCCCTCACCTGCCTGCCGGCATCCTCTCCCCGTGAACGGGAAGAGGATGGCTAGCCGCAACGCCGAAACCCGCGCCATGTCCTCGCATCCTCCTCTCGACAAGGTCTCCGCCACGCCTGACGCCGTCGCCCTGCTCGACGAGATCATCGCCGACCACGGACCAGTATTGTTCCACCAGTCCGGCGGCTGCTGCGACGGTTCCTCGCCGATGTGCTACCCGCGTTCGGATTTCATCGTCGGCGACCTCGACGTGCTGATGGGTACCATCGGCGACACGCCGGTCTACATCAGCGCCTCGCAATACGAGACCTGGAAGCACACCGACCTGATCATCGACGTGGTGCCCGGGCGCGGCGGCATGTTCTCACTCGACAATGGCCGCGAGAAGCGCTTCCTGACGCGCTCGACCGTGTGCCTACCGACTCCTGGACGATGACACCGGACTGCAAGGCTACACCCACGACGCCGGCGTCCTCGGAAGGCGCTGCTCGGGGTCGATGACCTTCACCGAAGGCTTTCCCGAACCGTTCCAGTGCCATAGCGCCACGCAACTGCCGCCGGGCGACATGAAGGACGGATAGACGACCCCGTCGAAACCCTCCGCGAGCAGCCGTTGCCGAAGCGCATGCGTTTCGGGTTCTCGGCCTTCGTCGAGATCGGCCCGCCACTCGCAACGATGGATCGCCGCATCGATGCCAAGTTCGGCAAGTACGACTGCCTCCGTCAGATCCGCGAGCCTGGCGTCGCTCAGTTCCAGCTGCGCGATCAGCGCCGGATGCTGCACGAAACCCTGATTGTATTCGGCCCACGCGGTGGAGAGTTCGCAAGCCGCATAGAGCGTTGGCGCGCCGACCGGGTTCCAGCGCCCCCCGAAACGCGCCGCCCCCTCCCCGGAAAGCGGCAGATAGGCCCAGCGCGGCACGAAGGCCCGCCACAAGGTCCGGCTTTTCGGCCGCTCCTTTTCAGGCATAGACGCCGGAGCGCACCGCCTCCAGATAGGCCAGGACCTTGTCCGCCTTGCCCTCGCCCACCAGGTCGTAGGCCGTCTTGCCGGCCCAGCCCGGGATCGGCTGGTGCTTGAACCAGATCACCGCACGATGGTCGTCGCCGGCCATCTCCGACGCCATCGCCAGGATGCGCACCACCGGGCTCAGCGCCTGGTCCACCTTGCGCGCGCCGGAACGTGCAGCCAGCGTGTTTCGGGCCACCCCGACGAGGCGGGCAAGCTCCGACTGCGTCACGCCGAGTTGCTCGGAAACCCGCCGTGCCGACAGGAAGGGCGTGCGGCTGTCGCCGAAATGGGCCGCAGAAACGCCGAGGCTCTGAGCAGTCATCGCGCACTCCCAGTGCAAGATTTGAACTTCATTGGGTCAATATGTGCTCATTGCCTGCTCATTTCAAGCACAACCGACCCGGACGATGACACGCCCCTGTTCGGCGCCTGATCCCGTCCGATGAAGTGCGGCCAAACGCGACGTCGGAGCGCCTCCCCAATCGGTCGGAGATTTCAACTGTCTACAAAAATATAAAAAATAGTACCCATTATTGTCGACAATTTGGTTGACACTGCCTCGCTGCGTAAACAAACTGGCCCCTGCAAGCACAAGCTAGGGAGGAGCAGTGTGATGCGGAGACTTTGGAAGACCATCGCGACAGCGGTATCCGTGGGGCTTCTGGCCACGGCCGCGCATGCGAACATGCTGCGCTGGGCCGGCCAGCGCGACATTTTCTCGCTCGACCCCTATTCCTACGGTTCCACGTCGAACCTGGCCTTCCTCAATCACATCTATGAAGGCCTCGTGCGCTACACGCCCGAGTTCGAGGTGGTGCCGGCCCTGGCGACCGAATGGCAGCTGATCGACAACAAGATCTGGCGTTTCAAGCTGCGCCAGGGCGTCAAGTTCCACAATGGCGCCGAATTCACCGCGGACGACGTGATCGCCTCGCTGAAGCGCGTCAGCGATCCGACCTCGCCCCTGCGCGGCAACATCCCGCTCTATGTCGGCTCGAAGAAGATCGACGACTATACGGTCGAGATCGAGGTCTCCTCGCCGTCGGCGCTGTTCCTCAACGACATGACGAACATCTTCATGTTCGACGCTCAATGGCTCGTCGACAACAACAGCGAGAAGCCGACCGACGTTGGCGCCAAGGTCGAGGGCTACGCGACCTACAACACCAACGGCACGGGGCCGTTCAAGCTCGAGAGCCGCGTGCCGGACAGCAAGACCGTGCTGGTCGTCAACGACGGCTGGTGGGACGAGAAGAAGCATAATCTCACCCGCATCGAATTCACCCCGATCGGATCGCCGGCGACCCGCGTCGCGGCACTGCTTTCGGGCGAGGTCGATCTTGTCGACTCGGCCCCGATCCAGGATCTGCCGCGGCTCGAGGCCGCGCCCGGCATCAAGGTCGACAAGCGCTCCGACCTGCGCACGGTCTCCATCGCCTTCAACCGTCGCGAAAAGCTGGAGGACGGAAGGAAAAACCCCTTCAACGACCTGCGCGTGCGCCAGGCCTTCGACCACGCCATCGACCGTGAGCTCATCAACAAGAAGGTCATGCGTGGCCTCGCGCACCCAGCCGGCACTCTCGTGGCGCCGGAAATCCCGGGCTACAGCGCCGAACTCGACAAGCCGTCGGCCTACGACCCCGAGCTTTCACGCAAGCTGCTGGCCGACGCCGGCCAGTCGGATCTCGCCTTCACCTATCTCTGCATGAACGACGAAAGCGTGAACGAGGAGGACGTTTGCGCCGGCATCGTCAACATGCTGACGCGCGCAGGCTTCAAGCCGAACGTCGACATCGGGCCGCGCGCCGCCCAGGCGCCCAAGCGCTCCAGCGGCAAGTCCGACGTCTACATGATCGGCTGGGCCAACGAGCCGACGCTGGATGCCTATTCGATCCTCGTGCAGGTCCTCTCAACCCGCAGCGGCGCGGCGGGTGTCGCCAACTACGGCGGCTGGTCCTATCCCGAACTGGACAAGATGGTCGATCAGGCGGCCAAGGAGCCCGACCGCGAAAAGCGCCTGGCGATCGAAACGGCGGCACTCAAGCTCGCCAAGGACGAGTTGATCATGATCCCGCTGCACCAGCAGCCGATGGCCTGGGCGATGTCCGAACGGGTCGAGCAGGTGGTGATCCGCGCCGACAACAAGCCGCGCCACTGGCTGACCCGTCTCGGCGAATAGCCGAACGCCCATAGCCGGACGGCCCTCCGGCCGTCCCTGTCTTCAAAAAAGAAGAAGAACCCCGCCAAGGGGAACGATGACCTCAAAAGGGAGAACTGCAGAATGCTGAAGAAACTGACCCTCGCGGCCTTCATGGCGGCCGCGCTATCCACGGCCGGCCAGGCGGCGACGCTCAAATGGGGTGCCTCGCGCGACATCTATTCGCTCGACCCCTATTCCTATGGCGACAGCTACACGATTGCCTTCCTCAACCACGTCTATGAAGGCCTCGTCCGCTACGACGCCAACCTCAAGATCGAGCCGGCGCTGGCGGCATCCTGGGAGACCGTGGCGGACAACGTCTGGAGGTTCCGCCTGCGCCAGGGCGTGAAGTTCCACAACGGTGCCGACTTCACGGCAGACGACGTGATCGCTTCGCTCACCCGGGTCAGCGATCCGGTGTCTCCGCTGCGTGGCAACCTTCCGGCCTACAAGTCCGCGAAGAAGGTGGACGACTACACCATCGACATCGAGCTGGTCGGCCCCTACCCGCTGCTGCTCAACGACCTGACCAACATCCACATCTTCGACGCTACCTGGCTGAAGGACAACAATTCCGAGAAGCCCACGGACGTCGGCAAGAAGATCGAGGGATACGCGACCTACAACACCAACGGGACCGGGCCGTACAAGCTCGAGAGCCGTGTGCCGGACAGCAAGACGGTGCTCGTCAAGAACCCCGACTGGTGGGACAAGTCGCAGTCCAACATCGACCGCATCGAATTCACGCCGATCACCTCGGCTGCGACGCGTGTCGCGGCACTGCTGTCGGGCGAAATCAACTTCACCGAGAACGCGCCGGCACAGGACCTGCCGCGCCTTGTCGCGCAGCCTGACCTGAAGGTGATGGAGCGCACCGACCTGCGCACCGTGATGGTCGGCTTCAACCGCAAGCCCAAGCTGGCGAACGGCACCGACAACAAGTTCAACGACCTGCGCGTCCGCCAGGCATTCGCCTATGCGCTGGACAAGGAACTGATCCAGAAGCGCGTCATGCGCGGCAAATCGAGGACCGCGGGCGCGATCATCGCGCCGGAGATCCCGGGCTACGCCGAGGCGCTGGACACCGTCGTTCCGTTCGACCCCGACATGTCGAAGAAGCTGCTTGCCGAAGCCGGCGCCAGCGACCTCCCCTTCACCCTCGTTTGCACCAACGAGGCCTATGTCAACGAAGAGGAGCTTTGCCAGGGCATCGTCAACATGTTGAGCCGCGCCGGCTTCAAGCCGCAGCTCGACATCGCTCCGACGGCCGCGCAGGCGCCCAAGCGCACGGGCGGGCTGTCCGACGCCTACCTGATCGGCTGGGCGAACGAGCCGATGCTCGACAGCTATTCGATCCTGCTGCAGATGATCGAGACCAAGAGCGACAAGGCCGGCGTCTTCAACTGGGGCGGCTGGAGCTATCCGGAGATCGACAAGCTGATCGTTCAGGCATCGACCGAGATGGACCGGACGAAGCGTCTCGAGCTGCAGACCAAGGCGCTCCAGATGGCCAAGGACGAGATGATCATGCTGCCTCTGCATCAGCAGCCGATGGCCTGGGTCATGAGCAAGAAGATCGACCGGATCGCGCAGCTCGCAGACAACAAGCCGCGTCATTGGCTGACCAATTTCGCGGAATAACCCTGGCGCGGAGCCGGAGCACATGGCGCTCCGGCTCCCGCACAGCTTGCGAGGCTTGACATGCTGGTTTTCATCATCACCCGCATCGCCAATGCGATCATGGTCATGCTCGCTGTCGCGATGCTGGCTTTCCTGATCTTCCGCCTTGCGGGCGATCCGGTGGAGCTGATGGCCAACGAGCAGATGACACAGGCCGACCGCGACAGCCTGCGGGAACGGCTGGGCCTGAACGATGGCATCCCCACACAGTTCGCCCGCTTCGTCGTGAATGCGGCTCAGGGCGACTTCGGCATCTCCTACCGCAACGGCCAGGACGTGCTGACGCTGATCGCCGACCGCTTCCCGGCGACGCTCGAGCTGGTGCTGGTCGCCACACTGATCTCGCTCGTGGTGGGCATTCCGCTAGGTGTCCTCACAGCCATAAAACGCGGGAAGTGGTACACGGAGACACTGCAATTCGTCTCGATCGTCGGCGTATCGCTGCCAAGCTTCGTCGTCGGCATCCTTCTCATCCTCGCGTTCTCGGTCAGTCTCGGCTGGCTGCCCGCCTTCGGCCGCGGCGACGTCGTCCAGCTCGGCTGGTGGTCAACCGGGCTGCTCACGTCATCCGGCAGGGCGGCGTTGCTCTTGCCGGCGGTCGCGCTCTCGCTCTACCAGATCACGCTGATCATGCGTCTGGTGCGCGCCGAAATGCTGGAAGTGCTGCGCTCCGACTATGTGAAGTTTGCACGCGCCAGGGGCATACCGCGTTGGCGCATCCATTTCCGCCATGCGCTCAGGAACTGCCTGATGCCGGTTGTGACGATGACTGCCATGAATGTCGGTTCGCTGATCGCCTTCGCTCTCATCACCGAGACGGTCTTCCAGTGGCCGGGCATGGGCATGCTCTTCATCCAGGCCGTGACCTTCATCGACATTCCGGTGATGGCCGCCTACCTGTGCATCATTTCCTTCATCTTCGTCGCGCTGAACACGCTGGTCGACATCACCTACGCGGTGATCGACCCGCGCCTGCGCAACGCCCGCTGATCGCCGGAAGGACAGGTCCATGACTGTCGAAACGCCGAAATCCCGGACGGGCGCAATCGCCCCGCGGCGGACGATGTTGCAACGTGTGCGCAACAGCGACGTCTGGTGGTCGTTCACGCGCAGCAAGACGGCGATGGTTGCCGCGGCGATCCTCGCCGTGCTCATCGTCACCGCGGCCTTTGCGCCGCTGTTTGCCGCGCAGAACCCGTACGACGCCGCCCAGCTCGACATGTGGAAGGCGGAGCTGCCGCCGGTGTGGCAGGAGGGCGGCGAGTGGCCCTATCTGCTCGGCACCGACACGCAAGGGCGCGACATGCTGTCGGCCATCCTCTACGGCACGCGGATCTCGATCGTGATCGGCCTTACCTCGGTGGCTCTCTCGCTCCTGATCGGCATGACGGCCGGGCTGGTCGCCGGCTTCTTCGGCGGCTTCGTGGACAACGTGCTGATGCGCTTCGGCGACATCACCCTGTCCATCCCGACCATCCTGATCGCGATCCTCGTATCGACGGTGGTGCGCCAGTTGCTTCCCGCCGACTTGCGCGAGATCGGCGCTTCGGCTGTGCTGGTGCTGGCGATCGCCCTTTCCGCATGGGTGCAATACGCACGCACGGTGCGCGCCCAGACGATCGTGGAGCGCAGCAAGGAATACGTCCAGGCGGCCAAGCTGTTGAAGGTGCCGGCCCGCCGCGTCCTGGCGCGCCATATCCTGCCCAACACGCTGACGCCGGTGCTGGTCGCCGCCACGCTGAACTTCGGCATGGCAATCCTGACCGAGGCGACGCTGTCATTCCTGGGCATCGGCATGCCGCCGGGCCAGCCGTCACTCGGCACGCTGATCCGCATCGGCAACCAGTATCTGTTCTCCGGCTCGTGGTGGATCGTCCTGTTCCCGGTGATCCAGCTCTGCCTGCTCGTCGTCGTCGTCAATCTCCTCGGCGACTGGCTGCGCGACGTGCTCAATCCGAAACTGAGGTAAGCTGCCCATGAACGACCTGTTGCTCCGCAATGTCCGGCCTTTCGGGGGTACGGTCAGCGATCTTTTGATCCGCGCCGGCCGGATCGCTGGCATCGGTCATTTCGAGCCTGATCCCGGCATGGCGGTCGAGGATGGCGGCGGCGCCATCGCCATTCCCGGCCTCATCGACGCGCACACGCATCTCGACAAGACCACCTGGGGCATGCCCTGGCATGAAAACAACCGGCGTGCGGTGCTGCGCGAGCGCATCGACTACGAGCGGGAGAACCGCAGCGCCATCGGCATCGATCCGCACCGCCAGTCGATGCGCCACGCCATCGGCCTGGTCGCTCATGGCACCACCCACATCCGCAGCCACGTCGACATCGACCCGGTCCATGGCCTCGCCATCGTCGACGGCGTGATGGAAACCCGCGAGAAGCTCAAGGGCATCATCGACATCGAGATCGTCGCATTTCCGCAGTCGGGCATCATGGTGATGCCGGGCACGCTGGAACTGCTCGACGCGGCGCTGGCGCAGGGCTGCGAGGTCCTGGGCGGCATCGATCCGTGTGGCATCGACCGCGATCCGAAAGGCCAGCTCGACGCCATCTTCGCGCTGGCGGTGAAGCACCAATGCCCGATCGACATCCATCTCCATGAGGCCGGCGACCTCGGTGCCTTCACCATGGAGCTCATCTTCGAGCGCATCCGCGCCAACGGCATGCAGGGCAAGGTCGCCATCAGCCACGCCTTCGCGCTCGGCATGAACGACTATCTGCGCGTCGGCCAGCTCATCGACGAGATCGCGACGCTCGACGTGGCCATCCTGACGACGGGCGCGCCGTCCGCGACCGTACCCTCGGTCATGCGCCTCAAGCAGGCCGGCGTCCGCGTCGGCGCCGGATGCGATGGCATCCGCGACACCTGGGGCCCCTGGGGCCAGCCCGACATGATCGACCGCGCCAAGGTCATCGGAATGAAGAACGGTCTGCGCTCGGACCGCGAGCTGGAGCATATGCTGCACATCGTCTCGCAGGGCGGCGCGGATGTGATGCGCATCGACGGCTACGGCCTGGCCGAGGGCTGCCACGCCGACCTCACCCTGCTCGGCGGCGAGACGCTCGCGCATGCCGTCGTCAACGTCGATCCGCGTCCGCTCGTCATCAAGGCCGGCCGCGTCACCGCGCGCGACGGCGTTCCAATGGTGGAATTGCCATGACCCGTCAGGTTCTGGACTCGCTTTCGCTCGGCAAACGCCCCGAAGGGCGGACCCTCATCACAGCCTCCTGGGTGCTAGGGCACCGCGACGGCTGCCACCGTCTTGTCCCGAATGGCGAGCTCGTGATCGACGGTGGCCAGATCGTCTTCGTCGGCACGAAGTTCCCCGGCGAGGTTGCCCGGCGGATCGATTTCGGCAACGCGCTCGTCAGCCCCGGCTTCATCGATCTCGACGCGCTGTCGGACCTGGATACGACCATCCTCGGCATCGACCACCACCCCGGCTGGGCCAAGGGGCGGGTCTGGCCGCGCTCTTATGTCGAGGCCGGTCCCTACGAGATGTATTCGCAGGAAGAGCTGGCATTCCAGAAGCGGTTTGCCTTCGGCCAGCTGCTGCTGAACGGTATCACCACGGCAGCGCCCATCGCCTCGCTGTTCTATCGCGAATGGGGCGAGACGGTCGCCGAGTTCGATGCCGCGGCCGATGCCGCCGGCGACCTCGGCCTCCGGGTCTATCTGAGCCCGGCCTATCGCGCCGGCGGCATGGTGTTGGATGCGCCCGGCCAGATGGTGCCGGTGTTCGACGAGGAGCGCGGCCTCAAGGGCCTGCGCGACGCCGTCGACTATATCGGCCGGCAGACGGGCCGCTTCGATGACCTGGTCCGCGGCTTGCTCGTGCCGGACCGCGTCGAGACCTGCACGGCGCAACTCCTGCGCCGTACCCAGGCAGCCGCAGGCGAGCTCGGCTGCAAGATCCGCCTGCACATGGCGCAGGGCGCCATGGAAGTCGAGACGGTGCGCAAGCTGCATGGCACGACCGCCCCCGTCTGGCTAGAGCGCGAAGGCCTGCTCAACGACCGGCTGATTGCGCCGCATGCAACGAACGCCACCGAGGACGATCTCGGCCTCTACGCCGCCAACGGGGTCTCGATCGTTCATTGCCCACTGGTTTCGGGGCGCGGCGGCAGCACGCTGAACTCGTTCTCCAAGTGCCGGGAGCGCGGCATCAACATTGCGATGGGCACGGACACGACGCCCGCCGACATGCTGATGAACCTCTTGGTCGGCCTCATCACCTGCAGGATCAACGATCGCGCCCCGGACCGGGTCCGATGCGCCGACCTTTTCGACGCCGCCACCATGGGCGGCGCAAAGGCGCTCGGCCGCGACGATCTTGGGCGCCTCACGCCGGGCGCGCGGGCCGACATTGCCGTCTTCGGCCTCGACGACGCCGTGATGGCGCCGTCCATCGATCCGATCACGACGCTGGTCACGGGCGGCTCGGGCAAGGTCACGCAGGCGGTGTTCGTCGACGGCCGGCTGTCGATGCGCTTCGGCGAGGTCGCCGGCATCGACATGAAGGCGGCGCGGCTGCGGGCACAGAAACAGTTCAACGGGCTCGTCGCGAAATATCCCGAGCGCAGTTGGGCCCATCCGCCGGTGTCGGAGATCTTCCCTCCAAGCTACCCTGTCGAGGTCAACCCCAATGGCTGAAACCGAGAAGCCGGTGCTTGAGGTCCGCGACCTCAAGGTGGAATTTCCGGGTCGTCACGGCGTCGCCACGGCGCTTTCCAATGTGAGCCTGTCAATACGGCCGGGCGAGATACTCGGCGTCGTCGGCGAGTCCGGTGCAGGCAAGTCGATGACGGGCCTGGCAATACAGGGCCTGCTCGATCGGCCGGGCCGCATCGCCGAGGGTGAGATCTGGCTGGGCGATCGCCGCATCGACAATCTGGCCGATCGTGAGATGGAAAAGATCCGCGGGCGCGAGATCGGCGCGATCTTCCAGGACCCGCTGACCTCGCTCAATCCCCTGTTCACCGTCGGCGCGCAGCTGACCGAGACGATCAGCCAGCACCTCGGCATGGGCAAGGCAGAGGCCAAGGCGCGGGCCGTTGCTCTCCTGAAGGACGTGGGAATTCCCTCGCCGGAGGAACGCGTCAACCAGTATCCACACCAGTTCTCGGGCGGCATGCGGCAACGCGTGGTCATTGCGCTCGCGCTCGCCGCTTCGCCGAAGCTCATCATCGCCGACGAACCGACCACGGCTCTCGACGTCTCGATCCAGGCGCAGATCACATCGCTGCTGCGCAGGCTGTGCAAGGAAAAGCGGACGGCTGTGATGCTGGTGACCCACGACATGGGCGTGATTGCCGAAACGGCCGACAGGATCGCGGTGATGTATGCCGGTCGCCTGGTCGAAATCGGGCCGGTCGACAAGGTTCTGCACGAGCCGATGCATCCCTACACGCGCGGGCTCATGGCCTCGATCCCGGCGCTTGGCGCGCGGGTCAAGCATCTCAACCAGATCGACGGATCGATGCCGCGCCTCGACGCGATCCCGCCGGGCTGCGCCTTCAATCCGCGCTGCAAGCAGGCAGGGCCGCGCTGCGTGCGGGAGCGACCCAGCCTGCTGCCGGCCGGAGCCGGAGCCAGCGCCTGTTGGCTGAATGCAGGAGGAACCGCATGACCGCCATGCCCGCAACACCGCCGGCCCTGAAGGTCGACCGCCTCTTCAAGACGTTCGACGTTTCCGCGCCCTGGCTCAACCGCGTGATCGAGCGCAAGCCCAGGCAGTTGCTCCAGGCCGTCAACGACGTGAGTTTTGCCGTGCCGATGGGCGGCTGCCTGAGCCTGGTCGGCGAAAGCGGTTGCGGAAAGTCCACCGTGGCGCGGCTGGTTACGGGGCTTTACAGGCCCGACAGCGGCGAGATGCGTTTCGCCACCGGCCGGGACGGCAAGCCGCTCTCGGCGCAGATGATCTTCCAGGACCCGTATGCGTCGCTCAACCCGCGCTGGCGAGTCAAGAACATCATCGCCGAGCCCTTGCGTGAAATGAAGCTGCGCAAATCTTCGGCCGAGATCACCGAACGCGTCGAGGAACTGCTGCGCACCGTCGGCCTGTCGGCGTCCGACGGCGAGAAGTTCCCGCATGAGTTCTCCGGCGGGCAGCGGCAACGCATCTCGATCGCGCGCGCCTTGGCGAGCGAACCCCGCTTCCTGGTTTGCGACGAGCCGACCTCGGCACTCGACGTGTCCGTGCAGGCGCAGGTGCTCAACCTGATGCGCCGCCTGCAGGATGAGTTCGGGCTGACCTACCTGTTCATCAGCCACGACATGAGCGTGGTGCGGCACATGTCCGACCGCATCGCGGTGATGTATCTCGGCCGCATCGTCGAAGAGGGCGAGACCGAGGAACTGTTCGCCCGGCCGCGCCATCCCTATACGCAACTGCTGCTCCAGACGATCCCGAACATCCAGCATCCGCATCGCGACAGGACCGTGGCTGCGGGCGAAGTGCCGAGCCCGCTCAAGCCGCCGTCAGGCTGCCCATTCCATCCGCGATGCCCGATGGCGACCGCCCGCTGCTCGGCGGAACTGCCCAAATTGAGGACGCTCGGCAATGGAACGCACGTCGCCTGCCATCTGGCGGGGGACGAATGATCGAGCGGCGGATCAACGGCTACGCGAGCGCGGCCTTCAGGTCGTGGGACAGGTCGCGCACTTCCCGCAGGTCGAGCTCCGATTCGACATGCTCGAGATGATGCTCCATCAGCCGCGAAGCCCTCGCGACATCGCCGATGGAGATCGCCTCGACGATCTCGGCATGTTCGTCGGGGCCGCAGTTGAAGCGTGCGGTGTTGCGGTACACGGCGGTGATGAGCGACGTCCGCGAGATCAGGTCGCGCATCATGCCGAAGAGGAAATCGGAGCCCGAGATTTCGGCCAGGAGCAGGTGGAAGCCGCCCGACAGCTTGATGATGTCGGTGGTCACGTCCTTCGCGTTGGCGACGCGTTCGCTCGCGACATGGCTGCGCAGCCTGTCGATGTCAGCCTTCGAGGCCAACTTGCCGATGCGCTCGACCACGCACCGCTCCACCGAGCGGCGGACGGCGAAGACATCGTGGGCGTCATCGACGGAGGGCTGGCAGACGAAGGCGCCCCTGTTCGGGATTATGGTCACGAGACCTTCGCGCTCGAGCGCCGAAAGTGCCTGGCGGATGCGGGCGCGGCTGACGTCGAAGATGGTCGCCAGCTGGCCTTCCTTCAGTTGCACGCCCGGCCGCAACCTGCGTTCGGCGATCGAAAGCCAGACCTTTTCGACAATGTGCTGCGCGGAAATGCCCGTTTGATCTGCCATTCACCTGCCCCTGCCACGGCGATGGACATTCGGCATGGGTAGAAAAATGTCAACCGCCATCGCGCCAATCCGCCGGACCGCATCGCGGGCGCCGGCCCTTCAGCATTTTTCGCGGCTTAGGAAGCGCGCACTAGGAAATTCAACGTGCATATTCGCCTGATCAACCCCAATTCGACGGCCTCCATGACAGCCCAGGCGCTCGGAAGCGCCTTGCGCGTAGCCAATCCGGACACGCAGGTCACTGCCGTCAACCCGAGCGGCACGCCCGTCAGCATCGAAGGCGGCTTCGACGAGGCTTTGGCGGTACCGGGCATGCTGTCGGAAATTCGCCGCGGCGAGGCTCAGGGCGTGGATGCCTATGTCATCGCCTGCTTCGACGATCCGGGGCTGCACGCTGCTCGAGAAATCGCCAAGGGACCGGTGATCGGCATTTGCCAGGCCGCCGTGCAGGTCGCAATGACCATCAGCCGCCGCTTTTCCGTCGTCACCACCCTTCCCCGCTCAGTGCCGATCATCGAGGACATCGTGCAGGCCTATGGCGCCGGGCATCATTGCCGCGCCGTCCGTGCCATCGACCTGCCGGTTCTGGGCCTGGAGGAAGAACCGGAAAAGGCGGAGCGCCTGCTGATCGACGAGATCGAACTCGCAAAGACACAGGACCGCGCCGAGGCGATCATCCTCGGCTGCGCGGGCATGTCGCGACTGTGCGAGCGGCTGACGGCACGGACCGGAGTGCCCGTCATCGACGGCGTTACGGCGGCCGTGAAGATAGCGGAAGCGCTTGTGGGCGCGGGCTACCTGACGTCCAAGGCCAATGGCTACGACTTCCCACGGCAGAAAGCTGCGCCGAACGGCACGGCGGCCATGCCAACCTGAGGTGCGGGGACGGCTGCTTACCCGCTGCCGCCACGGTCATCACGGGGTAGCGTCCCAAGACCCCAGCCGGTTAGGCGGCATCCGTCAGAATCATCTCCGACGCCTTTTCAGCGATCATGATGACGGGCGAGTTGGTGTTGCCCGAGACGATCGACGGCATGATCGAGGCATCGACGACGCGCAGGCCGGAGAGGCCGTGGACGCGGAGCCGGCCATCGACCACCGACATGGCATCCGAGCCCATCCTGCAGGTGCCGACGGGGTGGAAGATCGTGGTGGCGATGTCGCCGACCTTCCTAAGCACGTCGGCGTCACTGGCAATCGCCGGCCCGGGCAGGATCTCCTCGGGCGCGAAATGTTCGATGGCCCTGGTCGACATCAGTTTGCGGACATGGCGGATGGACGCCACCGCGACCTCGCGGTCGCCTTCGGTCGACAGGTAGTTCGGGCGGATCGCCGCCGGTGCAGCCGGGTCGGCTGAGACGGCATGCACCGTGCCGCGGCTCTCGGGCCTGAGGTTGCAGACCGAGACAGTGACCGCCGGGAAACGGTGCAGCGGCTCGCCCAGCCGGTCGGTGCTGAGTGGCTGGACGTGATATTCGAGATCGGGCGTTTCGAGCCGTGGATCGCTGCGGGCAAAGATGCCGAGCTGGCTCGGCGCCATCGACAGCGGACCGGAGCGCCTCAGCGCATATTCGATGCCCATCGCCGCGCGGCTGAACAGGTTGTGGTAGCGCTGGTTCAACGTCGCCGCATTGTGGACCTTGAAGACGGTGCGGATCTGCAGATGGTCCTGGAGGTTCTCGCCAACGCCGTCGAGTTGGTGGGCGACGTCGATGCCCAGCCCTGCGAGAACATCGGGCCGTCCGATGCCCGACAGTTCCATGATCTTGGGCGAGTTGATGGCGCCGGCAGCGAGGATCGTCTCGCCGGCCTTTGCCTGATATAGCTTGCCGTCGAGGCGGAAAACGACACCGTGCACCTGCCGCCCGTCAAGCACCAACCGCTCCGTCTCGGCGCCGGTGACGACACGCAAATTGGGCCGGTTGAGGATCGGCCGCAGGAAGGCCTTGGACGTGTTCCAGCGCACGCCCTCCTTCTGGTTGACCTCGAAATAGCCCGAGCCCTCATTGTTGCCCTGGTTGAAATCGTCGGTGCGCGGAACGCCGATCTCTTCCGCCGCATCGCGGAAGGCGTCGAGGATCGGCCAGGACAGGCGCTGGCGTTCGACCCGCCATTCGCCGCCCCTGCCGTGCCCGGCGGAGGCCGTGCCGTGATAGTCCTCTGACTTCAGGAAATAGGGCAGCACATCGTTCCAGCCCCAGCCGACATTGCCGGCCTGACGCCAGCCGTCATAGTCGGCGGCCTGGCCGCGCATGTAGATCATGCCGTTTATCGACGAGCAGCCGCCCAGCACCTTGCCGCGCGGATAGTTGAGCGCCCGCCCGTTCAGGCCCGGTTCGGCCTCGGTCTTCATCAGCCAGTCGGTGCGCGGGTTGCCCATGCAGTAGAGATAGCCGATCGGGATATCGACCCAGTGGTAGCGGTCGCTGCCGCCGGCCTCGAGCAAAAGCACGCGGTTTTTCGGATTGGCGGACAGGCGGTTGGCCAGCACGCAGCCGGCCGAGCCGGCGCCGACCACGATGAAGTCATATGTCCCGAAATCGCTTGCGGTCATGCCCCGACCTGTTCGCTCGCCATGCCCTGCCACATCGGCCCCATCGCCTTGTTGATTTCGCCATAAAGGCGGTAGCGCCGTCCATAGGCCTGCGCCACTTCGCAATTGGGCCGATAATGACGCGCCGCTGCCGTCATCGCCCCGGCACCTTCGGCAAAATCCTTGAACACGCCGACGCCGGTCGCAGCAGCAATCGCCGCCCCCAGCGCACCGGTCTCGCGGCTACGCGCCACCGTCACCGGCAGGCCGAGTACATCGGCGAAAATCTGCGGCCAGATGGCGCTGCGCGAGCCGCCGCCCGACAGCACCGCCTCGTCGACCATTGCACCTGCGGCACGCAACGTCTCAACATGACGACGGTGCTCGAACACCACGCCTTCGAACAGCGCCCGCAGCAGATGGGCGCGGCCGTGCCAGCCGGCGATGCCATAGAAGCCGGCGCGCGCCTGGCCGTTGGCCTGGGCGCCGTAGAGATAGGGGTGATAGATCGGCACGTCGCTGGCCGGATCGACCGAGGCGACCAGCTCGCCGCAGGCTTCGAACGGCGAGCGGCCAGCCTCGTGTTCGTGCTCAAAGAACTCGCGCACGATCCATTCGAGATTGGCAGCCGAGGTGGCGCTGGATTCGATCGCGAGATAACGCTCGGGGTCGTAGGTCGACAGCATGAAGATACTGGGGTCGCGGATCGGCTCGTCGGTGATGACCTGGTTGATGCTCCAGGTGCCGGCGATGATGGAAGCGGCCCCGGTGCGGGTGACTCCCGAGCCGATGGCGCTGGCGACCACGTCGAACAGGCCGGCGATGACAGGCGTGCCCTCGGCGAGGCCGGTGAGGCCGGCGACCTGGGGCGAGATGCGACCGGCGATCTCGGCCGATTCCAGCACCGGCGGCAGCATCCCGCCGCAATCCTCGAGGCCATAGGCAGCCAGCAGCTCAGGCTCGTAGCGGCGGCCCGGCATCGTGAGCAGGCCACAGCCCGACATGTCGGTCGTATCGGTCGAGCGGGCGCCGGTTAGCCGGTTGACGACGAAGTCCTTGCACAGGAACACGGTGCCGATGCGCCCGTAAAGCGCCGGATCGTGGCGTTTCAGCCAGGCCAGTAACGTCGGCGTCTGGGCCGCCCAGGGCTTCTGCAGGCAGTGCGGATAGGTGCGCTCGCCGACGCCCTCGCTTTGCCACTGCGAGACCAGTTGCGCGGCACGCGTGTCCAACGACTGGATGCCGACGAGCGGTTCGCCATCGCGGTCGAGCGCATAGAGCCCATTGCCATGGCCGGCGCAGCCGACCGCCAGAATGTCTCGAGCGGCGACGCCTGACCGGACGATGCACTCACCGATGACCTCGACGGCATTGCGCCACAGTTCGCCCAGATCGCGCTCGACATGGCCGGGCCTGGGCATGCTCGAACGGCCATCCTTGGCGGCAAGTGCCAGCTCGCGGCCTTCGAGGTCGAACAGCACGGCCTTGATGACGGTGTTGCCGGCATCGAGGCCGAGAATGTATCCTCCCATAAACCCTCCCAGGGCTTCGAGCCTATGCCATTCCGACCGATGCGGAACGGGGCTCTGTCTGATTGATCGGCACGGACCGGCAAGCCCCTTCCCGGCTTGCGGAGCGGCGCGCTAGTTCGCCCTGGTGTAGCGGTCCCAGGCGGTGGCGCCATCGGCGCCCTCGTGGATGATCGCCATCAGCCCGGCCACGACCGCGCTCGGATTGGCGTGCTGGTAGATGTTGCGGCCATAGACCATGCCATGCGCGCCCTGCGCCATCAGCGCAGCGGACTTGTCGAACACGACGCGCAGATCCTCCTTGCCGCCGCCGCGCACCAGCACCGGGCAGCGCGCCGCCTCGACGACGCGGTGGAAATCGGCCGCCTCGGTGGTCGGGTCGGCCTTGACGATGTCGGCGCCCATCTCGCGGGCGAGCCGGGTCAGGGTCACGATCTTCTCGGCGTCGCCATCGACCATGTAGCCCCCGCGCTCGGAGGCCGGCAGCATCGCCAGCGGTTCGATCATCAAAGGCATTCCGTACTTGTCGCAGTCGGCGCGGACGCGCGCAATGTTCTGCACGCATTGGCGGAACAGGTCTGGCTCGTCGGGCAGCATGAACAGGTTGACCACCACGCAGGCCGCATCCATGGCCAGCGCGCCGATCAGCGGCTCGTGCTCGTTCTGCAGCATGGCCCACATGTGGCGATGGCGGGTCTTGTTGTAGGGATTGCCCATGTCGATGCGCATGACCAGCGCCGGCTTGTCCTTGCCCGGCCGCTCCTGCAGCAGGTCGGCCTGACCGAAATTCATCTGGATGGCGTCGGGGCGGGCAGCCACCAGCTGGTCGACGACGCCGGCGACATCCTCCAGCCCGTCGAGGAAGGACGGTTCGTTGCAGACGCCGTGGTCGATGGCGACGTCGAGGCAACGTCCGTTGGCGAACAGGCGGTTCATGCGGACTTTAGGGCTGACGCGCATTCTGCGCTCCTTTCGGATCTTGCTGAGAGTTTGGTGGCATCGAGCCCGTGCCGACTTTCCAGCAGGGCGAGGAATTCATGGTGCTCGCGGACGCTGCGGGCTGCATC
This sequence comes from Aminobacter sp. Piv2-1, assembly GCF_037625995.1. Classification (NCBI taxonomy): domain Bacteria; kingdom Pseudomonadati; phylum Pseudomonadota; class Alphaproteobacteria; order Hyphomicrobiales; family Phyllobacteriaceae; genus Aminobacter; species Aminobacter sp. Piv2-1. The sequence goes on along the minus strand of NZ_JARKMU010000004.1, from coordinate 214,032 downwards.
CCAACCCTTGGCCTTGGCGAGGATGTCGAGCGCCTGGGCGACGAGTTCGGACGACAGCTTGCCGGTGACGCCGATGGTGGTGCGCCTAAGCAGCAGGTCGTCGAGCTTCTCGACATGCTCCCGCGCGATCAGCTGCCGGAGTTCACCGACGGAGTAGCTGCAGCCTGGTAGCATCACGTCATCGCCGACGCCTTCGGCAATCGTCGTCGCATCCGTGCCGTAGCGCTCAAACAGCTTGCGCATCCGTTCCGGTGAGGTGCCAGAAACGACGGCCTGCTCGATGATCCAGCGCTCGACATCGACAGGAAAATCGCGGCCGCCGCCGATCGCCAGTTCCTCAGTATCCTTGACCCGCTTCAGGCCCAGCCGCTCCAGCGCCATGTCGGCCGCCAGCGCCCCGAACGACCGGAAGGTGGTCCACTTGCCGCCAATCATGCACAGCATCTCGGGCAGCGCGCCACTGGCCGGCACGGCCTCGCAGAAATGGTCACGCGGGATGCGGCCGGTGAAACTGTCGTCGCTGGCCGGCAGCGGGCGAACGCCAGCGAACTGGAAGACGATTTCCTCCGGCGCGACGCGGATGTCGGGAAAGACGAAGGCCAGCGACTGCAGGATGTAGTCGCGCTCGTCAGCCTCGCAGCGCACCTGGTCGGGATCGTCGACGCGGATGTCGGTCGAGCCCACCAGCACGTTGCCGAGATAGGGAAACAGGATGCAGATGCGCCCGTCCTCGTTCTCGTAGTAGATCATGTGGCCGGCAAGCGCGTCATGCAGCGTGCGGCTGGCAACAATCAGATGCGAGCCCTTGGTGCCGCCCATCATCCTCGGCGCGTGAGCGCCGAGACCCGAATTGGTCAGGTCGATCCAGCCGCCCGTGGCGTTGACGATCAGCTGCGGCGCGAGCCGGATCGTCTCACCCGTCAGCGTGTCGACCAGCTTCACGCCCCCGGCATCTCCGCCGACATGGACATGGTTCAGCGCCCGCGCCCTCGGGTTGGCAGCAAGCGCGTCGTTGAGCATCTCGACGCCTAGCCGCTCGGGCCGGCTGACCCAGGCGTCGTAGTAGGTCGCGGAGTTGCGGATGTCGGGATTGATCGCCGGCCAGGCCTTCAGCGTTTCGGTCCGGCTGCGGAAGATGTGACTAGGCATCAGCCGGCGGCTGGCAGTCAGGATGTCGTAAACGGCGAGGCCGGCCTTGATGACCACGGCACCCCGCCGGCTCGGCCGCCGGGTCAGGCCGAGGAAGCGGAAAGCGCCGTTGGTGATGCCGGAGAAGACATCGAAGATCGGCACCGTCGTCGGCAGGGGGGCCACGAAATGCGGAGCGTTCCTGAGCAGCCGGTCGCGCTCCAGCAAGGACTCGCGCACCAGCTTGAACTCGCCGTTCTCGAGATAGCGCAGGCCCCCATGCACCATGCGCGACAGCGCCGCGCTGGCACCCGAGCAATAGTCGCCCTTCTCGGCCAGAAGCACGTCGACACCCTGCAGCGCCAGCTCGCGAAAGACGCTGATGCCGTTGATGCCGCCCCCGATCACGAGCACGGCGGGGCCGTTCCGGCCATTGAGGCCGGCTATGGTTTCGCTGCGATTCATGGTGCGGATGGCTTCCTTCGATCAGGCGTCCATGGCGACGAGATGCCTGGAGATGGCCGCGTCGAGCACCGCCAGATCCTCGGCATCGAGCCTGATCTGGCCGGCCCGCGCATTGTCGAGCGCCTGCGCCGGATTGCGCGCGCCGCACAGGGCAAAGGTGATACCGGGCTGGGCCAGCGTCCAGGCGATCACCACCTGCGCCATGCTCGCCTCGTGGCGCTCGATGACGGGTGCGATGGCCGCCTTCAGCTCCACCACCTTCTGCCGGTTGGCCTCGGAGAAGCGCGGATTGTCCTTGCGCTGATCGTCGCCGCCGAACTGGCGGGACGGATCGATGGCACCCGAGAGCAGGCCGAGCGCCAGCGACGAATAGCTGAGCGTGGCCACGTCGTTGGCCCGCGTGATCGGCAACAGCGTGTCCTCGATCTCGCGGTCGAGCATCGAGTAACGCTCCTGGATGGCGTCGATCTGGCCGGCGGCGACGTACGCCTTCAGCTCCTCGCCGTTGACGTTGCTCGCGCCGATGGCTGCGATCTTGCCCTGCTGCTTGAGGCGCAGGAGCGTTTCCATGGTCTCGGCGACCGGCGTCGTCGGATCCTGCCAGTGGGTGATGTAGAGGTCGACGCAGTCTGTGCCGAGGCGGCGCAGGCTCTGCTCGACCTCGTGGGCGATCCCGTCGGCGCCGAGATAGCGATGCACGGGAAGCCCGTCCTGGTCGAAGAAATGGTTGCCCTTGCCCGAGTGCCAGTTGAGCCCGCATTTGGTGGCGATCACCACCTTGTCGCGCCGGCCGTGAATGGCCTTGCCAACGATCTCCTCGCTGCGGCCGAGGCCATAAGCGGGCGCGGTGTCGATCAGCGACACGCCGGCGTCGATGGATGCCTGGATCGCGCCGATCGAGGCATCCTCGTCGGTGCCGCCCCACATCCAGCCGCCGATCGCCCAGGTGCCCAGGCCGACGCCGGAGGCCGACATGCCTGAACGGCCGATGTTGCGCACAAGCTGGGTCATGGTCTCTTTCCTTCGGCGAGTGCCAAGACCTGGAGGGCCGTGGCTTCGTCGGTGACGATGGTTTCAAGGTGATTGCCGCGCATGGCGCTGAGGATAGGTGCCACCTTGCTGGCGCCGCTAGCGACGCCGATGGTGCGCGGGATGGTGGCGAATTCTTCGAGCGTCAGCGACACCAGGCAACGATTGAGGCTGTAGTCGCAGACCTTGCCCTGCGCATCGACGAGATGGGCGAGCAGCTCGCCGGCAGCACCCGAGCGCTCGATGGCCTGGCGATCCGTGCTCGAAGACGGATGCAGGTCGTAATAGCTGGAATCGTCGGTCAGGATCGAACCGATGCCGACCACCGCGACATTGGCCTCACGCGCCTTGCGGAACACGTCGGAGACGGAGCTGACCCCCATCAGCATGTTGCGCTGCTCGGGGCTGTCGGCAAACAGGGGCGCATGTACCTGATAGGCGCGGCCGCCGAGCTTGTCGGCCATCAGCGACGCCACGTGGTTGACGTCGGTGTAGTGCTTGCCCTGCACCAGCCCGGTCGCCGGAATGACCTCGACCTTGACCTGGCGGCCACCATTCAGGCCGGCGACCACGGCGGAAACGCCCTTGCCGCCGGTGATGGAGATGGTGTCGCCGTCCTTGATCGTATCCTGCAGCAGCGTCGCCGCCGCCTCGCCGACACGCTGCAGCGCGGTTTGCGGATTGTCGCCGAGCGACGGCACGACCACGGCGCGCTTGAGCCCGCCAAGCGCCACCAGCCGGCTCTCGATGTCGACCAGATGCTCGATCGGCGATTTGATCCTGATCTCGACCAGCCCCATCTGGTGGCCGCGCTTGATCAGGCGGTTGACGGTGGCGTGCGAGATGCCGAGCTCGTGGGCGATCTCCGCCTGGGTCTTGCCCTCCATGTAGTGGAGCACGAGCGCCTGGTGCATCTGGCGGGCGCTGGCGATTTCGTCGCGTGAGTTGCCGTTGGCCATGATCCGTCTCCTCATGCCTTCCTGCGGTGAAGCAGGTGGTCGATGGAGACGGCGGCGAGCAGGATGCAGCCCTTGATCATGTCCTGCCAGTAGACCGAGATGTCGAGCAGGATCAGCGAGCTGGTGACCACCGACAGCAGCGCCATGCCAAGAATGGCGCCGAAGATGGTGCCCGAGCCGCCGTTGAGCGACGCCCCGCCGATGACGGCCGCGGCGATGATGTTGAGTTCCATGCCAGCGCCGAAGGTGGGCGTGGCCGCGCCGAAGCGGGACATGTAGATGACACCGGCAAAACCCGCGAGCGTCGAGCTCAGCACCGTCACCCAGAACTTCACCTGCTTGGTGCGGATGCCGGAATACTGCGCCGCCTTCTCGTTGGAACCGGTGTAGAAGACCTTGCGGAACGCGGTCGCCCGGCGCAGCAGGAAGTCGAAGACGGCAACCACCACCACGAAGATGATGATGACGTAAGGCACGCCCTGGAAGCTGCCCTGGCCGATCGCCTTGAAGGCCGGCGGCAGGGTGAACAGCGACAGCGGCGTGCCCTTGGTGACGATCAGGCACAGGCCGCGCACGATCACCATCGCCGCCAGCGAGGTGATGAAGTGGTTGAGCCCGACCACGGTGACGAAGAAGCCCATGACCGCACCGATCAGCGCACTGACAGCGATGCCGATCAGGCTCGCGGTCCACGGGTCCAGCCCGGCCAGGAACAGCGCGCCCGACACCACCATCGAGAAGGCCACGACCGAGCCGACCGACAGGTCGATGCCGCCGACGATGAGCAGGATGGTCATGCCGACGACGACGATGCCCTCGATGGAAAAGCTCATCAGCATGGCGCGGAAGTTGCCCCATGTCAGGAAATGCGGCGAGGCGAACGACATGGCGATGCACAGCGCCAGGATGATGACGATCAGCCCCGCCTCGCGCATCGAGCCCAGCCGCGCGAGGTTCCAGCGCGCGCCCTGGCTTTCGGTCTTGATCTGAGCCGTCATGATCGGTGCTTCCGCTTCCCTAGGCGACATTTCGGGCCTGCCTGGCATTGTGTGAACTGGGCTGCACGCCGGAGGCGGGCATGATGATGGCTTCCTCGCCGAGCTCGTCGGCCGCGAGCTCGCCGGCGATCCTGCCCTCGCGCACGACCAGCACGCGGTCGCACAGGCCGATCAGCTCTGGCATCTCGGAGGAAATGACGATGATGCCGACCCCGCGCCGAGCAAGATCGCGCAGCAGGCGATGGATCTCTGCCTTGGCGCCGACATCGATGCCGCGCGTCGGCTCGTCCATGATCATCACCTTGGGGCTGACCGACAGCTGCTTGGCAATCGCCACCTTCTGCTGGTTGCCGCCGCTGAGCGTCGAGACCGCTGCTCCGACGCCCGCCATGCGCACGCCGAGCCGCCTGGCCAGTTCGGTCGCCTGGTCGGTTTCGGCGCGACTGTCGAGCAGGCCGAGGCTGCCGGTGAGCTTGCCCAAGTCGAGCGCCGAGACATTGGCGGCAATCGACATGTCGAGGAACACGCCCGAGCCCTTGCGGTCCTCGGAAAGATAGACCAGCCCAGCTCTCACGGCCTGGGCGTAGCCGGAAACCCTGAGGGCCCGGCCATCGATCTCGACCACGCCTGAAGCCGCGGGCCGCAGGCCGCACAATGTCTGGGCGATCTCGCTCCGGCCCGAGCCGATCAGCCCGCCGATACCGAGGATCTCGCCGGCGCGCAGCTCGAGGCCGACGCCGAAGCAGCGCTCGCCGTCCGACAGGTCGGACACCTTGAGCAAGGTACGACCCGGCGCCTCGTCCGGCCCGAGCTTGTCGGGATAGAGCTGGGCGATTTCGCGGCCGACCATCTTGCGCACCACCTCGTCGGGCGAGGTCGCCGCAATCTCGTCGGTGGCGACATAGCGGCCGTCGCGGAACACCGTTACCCGGTCGCAGAGCGAAAAGATCTCGGCCATGCGGTGGCTGATGTAGACGATGGAGATGCCGCGCGACTTGAGCTCGCGGACAATCGCGAACAGGCGCTGCGCCTCGGGCTCGGTCAGCGCCGCGGTCGGCTCGTCGAGGATCAGCACGCGACAGTCGAGCGTCAGCGCCTTGGCGATCTCGACCAGCTGCTGGTTGGAAATGGAGAGGTCGCCGACCTTGGTGCGCACCGGGATCGGGGCCAAAAGATCCATCACCTTCTGCGCCTCGGCCTGCAGGCTGCGGAAATTCATCAGCGGCGCGCGCCGGGTGTTGATGGCGGACATGAAGATGTTCTCGGCCACCGTCGCATCGGGGCAGAGCGCGATCTCCTGGTGGACGAGCGCGATGCCGAGGCGCTGGGCCGCGGCCGGCGACGCGATGACGACCTTGTCGCCGCCGATGCGGATGTCGCCCTCGTCAGGCTGCAACACGCCGGCGACTATGTTCATCAGCGTCGACTTGCCCGCGCCGTTCTCGCCGCAGAGCGCATGCACCTCGCCTGGTGCCAGCGAGAAGTCGATGCCGGTCAGCGCCTTGATGGCGCCGAACGACTTCGAAACTCCTGAGATCTCGAGAATGGGCGTCGACATCTGTCAACTTTCGCTGCGTTCGGGGTCCGGTGGATGCCGGGGCGCGGACGCCCCGGCGATCTTCCAGCAAGGCATGAATGCTCGAGGAAATCTATTCCTCGATGCCCTTGGTGCCGCGGCGCTTGAGATACTTGTCCCAGTAGAAGTCGTCGGCGTTGTCGGCGGTGACGATGGAGAAGCCGTTGTCGACGAAGGGCACGCTCATCGGGTTGAAGCCCGAGCGCTTGGCGTCGTTCATCGGGTCGATCAGGTCGGGGTGCTTGGCCATCCACAGCAGCATGAAGCCCATGTAGCCCTGCATGCCCTGGTTCGGGTTGACCGAGCCGAAGATCTCGCCGGCCTTGATCATGTCGAGGATCTTGGCGTTGACGTCGGCCAGCATGACCTTGATCTTGCCGCCGCCTTCCTTGGCCGCCTGCGCCGCGCCGATGGCCGAGTTGGCCTCCGGCATGAACACGGCGCCGAGATCGGGATGGGCCTGCGCCAGGCTGAGCACGGCCTGATAGGCCTTGGTCGGATCCTGGTTCGAGGCAGCGCGGCCGACCAGCTTCATGTCCGGCCACTTGGCCTCCATGCGGGCGACGAAGGCGTTGACGCGCTTGTCGTGGTTGTCCTGGCCGGGGTTCTCCAGCACGGCATATTCGCCCTTGCCGTCCATCGCCTTGGCCACCGCGTCGGCGGCATAGGTGCCTTCGGCGATGTTGTCGGAGGTGATGTAGGAGACGCGCTTGGAGTTGGGCGAGTCGGCGGCGAAGGTGACGACGGCCGTGCCCTGCTCGATGGCGCGGTCGATCGGCTCGATGAACGGATCGGAGTTCATCGGATGCACCAGGATGCCGGCCGGCTTCTGCGCCAGCGCCTGGTCGAAGGTGGCGATCTGCTTGTTGACGTCATATTCCGGCGTGCCGGTATAGGCCGTCTCGCAGCCGAACTGCTGGCCGGCCTGCTTGAACATCTCATAGACCGGGAACCAGTATTCGACGCCCGACACCATGACGTTCATGACGTATTTTTCGCCGGGCGCGCATTTGAACGGGTTTTCGGCCGACTGGGCATGGCCCGCACCGAGAATGGTCGATACCGCGGCTGCGGCCGCGAAAGTGCTCAGAAATCTACGCAAGTTCCCTCCCTTGGCCGAAGCCAGATCAATAACCGATGCCGGCACTCCCGGCGCCGCGCCATTTGGATTGATTGCACCGAACTTCCTCCCGAAGTCCGATGCGCAGAGAATTGCAGCCTTGAATCGCAATGTCAATAAAATTCACATGATGAAATATATTTCATACCTTGGCGATAGCGACAAGGGAGAGTCCTGAAATTTATTGCAGGTGCGCGAAAGCGGCCGCGTCACCCAGCTTTGGCAGGTTTCACGGATTGCGCGGGCGGGCGACGTCGTTGGTGCCTTCGGCGTCGGGCGCGAGGCCGTAGCTCATGCGGCGCATCTGCTCGATCACCCTCTCCATCTCGTCGTCGGGCAGGATCGGCGGCTCGCCGAGGGTCAGCGCCTGCACATACATGCGCGACAGCGTCTCCACCTCGATCGCCAGCCACAGCGCGTGTTCGAGGTTGGTGCCCAGCGAAATCTGACCGTGCTGGCCAAGCAGGCAGGCAAGCCGGTCCTTGAGCGCCACCAGCGCATTGTCCGACAGCGCCTGGGTGCCGAAGGTGGCATAGGCGGCGCAGCGGATGGTGGTGCCGCCGGCGACGCCGGTCATGTAGTGGAACGAGGGAATGGTCTTGTGGTGGCAGGCGAGCGTGGTCGCATAGACCGAATGGCAGTGCAGCACGACGCTGATGTCCTCGCGCGCCTTCAGGATATCGCGGTGGAATCGCCATTCCGACGACGGGCGGCGGCCGACATAGGTGCCGTCGAAATCCATCTCGACGATGTCGTCCGGCCTCATGCCGTCATAGGGCATGCCCGACGGTGTGATCAGGAAGCCGCTGCCCGAACGGACCGAAAGGTTGCCGGCCGTGCCCTGGTTGATGCCGCTCGAATTCATGCGCCGGCAGATCGACACCATCTCGTCGCGCAGTGCCTTGTCAGTCATCGTCTACTCCAAATGAAAAACCTGCTGCAGCGGCACGACCAGCGGTTCGTTGCGGTCGGTGTACTGCATGATGTCGGCCATGAAGTCCCACCAGCGACGGTTGACCTCGGTTTGCGGCAACGCGTCCATCGTGTGGTCGTCGGTGCGGACCAGCGTCGCGAACAGGTGGTTGGTCTCGGGATCGAGCCAGATCGTGTAGTCCGATACGCCGGCGTCGCGCAGCGCCGCACTCAGTTCCGGCCAGATCTCGTCGTGCCGCTTCTTGTATTCGGCGGCCTGACCGGGATTGAGGACCATGCGGAAGGCGATGCGCTCGGGCATGTCCGGCCCTCCCCTCAGACGATACCGCCGCTGCCGCCGACAGCCGCCGGGCGCTCGGCCGCGACCTTCTGGCGGTAGGCGCTGGCGCGATAGGCCGCGACCGGATCGATGGCGCCACCGCTCTTGAGCCGCGCCATGGCGAGGATCGGTTCGACGTCGGTGCGGTAGGCCGCTTTCAGCGTCTGCGTCGCCATAAGCGCGTCGTTCTCTTCCTGGAAACCTTCGAGCGCCTTGCGATCGACCAGCAGAGCTGCCGCATAGGCGCGCTGCACCTCGACCGCCGACAGCATCAGGCTTTCGATCGGGTCGGTGACGTTGTGGCTCTGGTCGAGCATGTGGGCGGGGTGGAAATCCTTGGCGCCTGACAACTCGGCGTCGACCAGTTCGTTGAAGACCAGGAACAGGCGGTAGGGATCGATCGAGCCGGCGTCGAGATCGTCGTCGCCATACTTGCTGTCATTGAAATGGAAGCCACCCAGCTTGCCGAACTGGATCAGCCGGGACACTATCATCTCGATGTTGACGTTGGGCGCGTGATGGCCGAGGTCGACGAGGCAATAGGCCTTGTCGCCCAGTTCCTTCGCGATGATGTAGTTGGTGCCCCAGTCCTGCACGACCGTCGAATAGAACGCCGGCTCGTACATCTTGTGCTCGGTGAAGAGCCGCCAGTCGTCGGGCAGCGCCGCATAGATGGCTTTCATCGCGTCGAGATAGCGCTCGAAGGCGCGGGCGAAGTTCACCTGGCCGGGGAAATTCGAGCCGTCGCCGATCCACACCGTCAGCGCCTTCGATCCCAGCGTCCGGCCGATCTCGATGCATTCGATGTTGTGCTCGACCGCCTGCCGGCGGACGGCCGCGTCGGCGTGGCTGAGCGAGCCGAACTTGTAGGAGTGCTTCTGGTCGCGGGCGTCGGAGAAGGTGTTGGAGTTCATGGCATCGAAGCCGAGGCCGAAACGCGCCGCAGCTTGCTTCAGCCTGTTGGTGTCGGCCTTGTCCCAGGGGATGTGCAGCGAGACGGTGGGCGTGGCGCGCGTCAGCTGGTTGATGACGGCGCAGTCCTCGACCTTGTCGAAGACGTCGCGCGGCTCGCCGGGGCCAGGAAAGCGGGCAAAGCGCGTGCCGCCCGTGCCGACGCCCCAGGACGGGATCGCCACGCCGAACGCCTCGACCTTGCCGAGGATGGCATCGATGGCGATGCCGCGCCGGTCCAGTTGGTCGCCGAGCGCCGCATAGTCGGCGCGCAGGGCCTTTTCGTGGGCGGCGTTGCTTTGCTCGACGGCGTCGCCGGCAATCATCGTTTCCATCACATCCTCCTCCCGCGCGGCCTCACCACGCAAATGTCCGCACAAGAAAATCAGGCGTTGCGCCGTATTCGGCGAAAAGCCGGTCCCGTTCGGCCTGACTGCTCGCCGCCAGGACGCCGGTCATGACAAGCGCTGTTCGCAGCCCAGCTCCCTGCCCGCCCACGATGTCGTGCTCGATGCTGTCGCCGACGCAGACCACGCGCGCCGGGTCGGGATTGCCGAGCATGTCGAGTGCTGCCGCGTAGATCTCGTGGAACGGTTTGCCGATCCAGGTCACGTCGCCGCCCAACTCGCCATAGAGCTCGGCAATGCGCCCGGCGCCGAAGCGCGGGCCAACCGAGGTCAGCATGATCTTGTCCGGGTTGGTGCAGAGACACCTCGCGCCCCGCGCGGCCGCGGGCTGGAGGAGCCGACGATAATGGTCGAGGTCGAAGCGGTCGCCCTCGCTGGCCGACAGGAGCACGATGTCTGCGTCCTCGCCGGTCTCGACCAGCGTCAGCGGCAGGTCCTCGATTGCCGAGCGGTCGCCATCGCGGGCGATCAGCAGGCAGCGCAGGTCCGCCTCGGTGCCGAGTTGCCTGCGCAGGCTTTGCCAGGCGACCTCGCCGGAAGACAGCAAATGGTCCCAGCTGCCGGGCACGAAACCGAGCTTTGCCAGCCGCGCCTCGTTGGGCGCCGAGCGCTTGCCCGAGTTCGACAAGAGCAGTGTGCGCTTGCCGGCCTGTTTCAGTCGCACCAGCGCCTCGACCGCGCCCGGATAGGGGGCTGTGCCGTCGTGCAGCACGCCGAACTGGTCAAGGACGAACACGTCGAAGCGCTCGGCCAGGTCGCGGATGCCATCGAGCTGGGTTGGCATCACAGGTCCCCCACCGCTTCGAGGCCGATCAGCGCCAGCCGCGCCGCGCCGGCGGCGGCTTCCTGCGAATGCGCCGGCAGGAAAGGCACGCCGAGCCGGTTCTGGCGGATTGCGGTCCATGCGGGATTTGTCGCCCCGCCGCCGAGACTGCGCATGGAGCGGAGCGGCGGCGCGCCGAGCTCGGCGAGCCTGTCGTAGCCGAGCTTTTCGATGGCTGCGATGCCCTCGAGCATTGCCTTGAGGAAGTCGGCATCGTCAGTGGGACGCGGGTCGAGCCGTGGCGGCCAGGCCGGATCGAGCACCGGGAAGCGCTCGCCCCGCTCGATCAGCGGGTAGAAGTCGAGGCCGGTCGGCACATCGGCATCGATCTCGGCGGACAGCCGCGAGATCTCGTCGGCGGAAAAGAAATGCGCGAGCACCTTGCCGCCGCTGTTGGAGGCGCCGCCGGCGAGCCACATGCCGTTGAGGCGGTGGCTATAGATGCCGAAGTCGGGCGCGAAGATCGGCCGGTCACTGAGCAGCTTCAGTGTCAGCGTCGAGCCGAGTGCTGTGACGCCGTCGCCCGGCCTGTCGGCGCCGGTCGCAAGGAACGAGGCGCACCCGTCGGTGGTGCCGGCAATGATCTCGACCTCTTCGCTGAGACCGAAGGCACTCGCCATATCGGGGGCAATGGTCTCGAGCGGCGTGCCTGGCGCCACGACGCGCGGCAGCAAGGAGATGTCGAGACCCGTCGCCGCGATCCAGTCCGGCCAGCGCCGGTCGATTGCGTCGTAGCCGGTCTTCAGAGCATTGTTCTCGTCGGTGGTGCGGAAATGTCCGGCGAACCGCCCCGCGATCCAGTCGGCCTGGTGCAGAACCTTCGCCACGCCAGGCACCGACTGGAACACCAGCGCCTTGGCGAGGCCGGAAGTGGCGCCATGGGCTGCGCTTTCCGCAGGGATGACGGCAGCAATACGCGTGAGCACCGAGGCGTCGCTCACCTTGTCGTCATACATCAGCGGTTCGGCGAGCGGCGTGCCCTCGGCATCGACCGGCAACAGCGTGCCGGAGGTGGCGTCGACGGCAATCGCATGGACCCAGGCGCGATCGACCTGGGCAAGCACCCCATTCAGCGCCGCCTCGACCGCCCGCCACCAGAGCTCCGGGTCGCGCGGGTCGGTGCCGAAATCGGAGAGCCTGGCCGCGCCTTGCGCCACGATCTCGAACGACGGCGTCATCACCACGGCGCGGGCGCCTGACGTACCGAGGTCGATGCCGATGGCGAGCGGGGTATTCATCGTCACGCGATCTTCTTTGCCGCGGCCTTGCGGGCCAGGTCCTGCCGATATTTCTCGGCGTCCCAGTCGGTCAGCTGGAGATGCTCCGCGGCCGTGAGAACTCGCACCGGCGCGTTGCCGGGGACGCGCGCCAGCACGTCTGCAAGGCAGCGGGCCATGGCGTCGGCGCCCGGCGTCGCGTCTTCGCGCATCAGGATACCCGCTCCGGGAAACAGGAGCGAGACCGGCGACATGCCGAGGCGCGCAATCACGCCAGCGGCGTTCTCGCCGTCTTTCGCAATCGCAGACCCGGCGCCGAGGAAGATCACATGGTCGGGATAGAGGCTGCCCTTTGCGGCAAAGGCAGTGCTCACGGGATCGGTCGCGGCGGCATGCGCGGCCTCGGACTGCGGCAGCCGATAGTCCGTGCCGGCGGCGAGCAGTACGAGCCCGTCGGTGCGCATTTCGGGAGACACCCGAGGCGCAATCCGCAGCCTCGCCTTGACGTCATCGAGCAAGACCTCTGCCGCGTCCACGGTTTCGGCCGCGACCGCCAGTCCGTGATTGGCAAGGATCAGCACGTCCGGCCGCTGGCCGCGATGCTCGGCGATAGCGAGCGCCAGCGGCAGGCCCGGCCGCGCATAGGGCACATGGGCCCAGTTGAGCCCGGCGAGCCGCGGGCCGACCTGCTCGGTGCAGTCGCTGCGCACGGCGAAAGCTATCGTGTCGACGCAATGGACATGCAGTACGACGCGCTGCGGCATCAGGGCATGCACGGTCGTTTCGATCGACGGGCGCAGGCCCGAACCGTTCAGCGCCGTAACCGTGAACTGGTGCGCCTGCTCGGCGGCGGGATCGACGGCCTCGACCGCTGCAATCAGCGGCGCCATCTCCACCGGCACCATGATGTCGCGGGTCAGCGCATGGGCGAGCCATGTGCCGGAAGCCTTGATCCACAGCGTGCCGCCGACCTTGAGCGAGGTGTTACCGCCGGCGCCCTGCGTCAGCAGCGGATCGCAGCCTATGCGGGCCGACACGGCTTTCAGCTGTTCGAGTTCGGCTTGCCAGCCGGCCGCTTCTGGCATGGCGACGGTCCTTTCATGCGGTGGGGTGAAGTTGGCCGGCAGTCAGGTCGCCGGCCAACTCCGGGGGTGGGGAGACGCGGAAACGTCTCCCGCTTCAACGTCAGAAGTCGAAGTTGTTGATGTTGTCCTTGTTGAACACGGTCGGCGCGCCGAGCAGGATCTCCGAGCCGTTGATGACGGAGAGATCACCAAGTTTGCCGGCCTTCACCGAGGTCGCACCAGGAGCAAGCGTGCCGTCGGCGACAGCGCGCAGCACGTAGGCTGCGGCATAGCCGAGATCGACCGGGTTCCACAGCACCACAGACTTGACGCAGCCGGCGCCGACATAGGGCTTCATCGCGTTCGGCGTGGCGAGGCCGACGACGGCGACGCTGCCGCACTTCTTGGCCTGGGTTACCGCATCGGCAGCGGCCGGCGTCGCCACGCTGGTCATGCCGAAGATGCCCTTGAGCTCGTCGCCATACTTGTTGATGAGCGTGTTCGACTGGTTGAAGGACAGGATGTTGTCTTCCTGCGCCTCGACGGTCTCGAGCCACTTCATCTTGGGATGGCACTTGGCCTGGTAGGCGGCCATCTCGGCGATCCAGCGCGCCTGGTTCGGCGTGGTGAAGGTCGAGGTGACGATGGCGAAGGCGCCGTCGTCGCCGATTTCGGCTGCCATCGAGTCGACCATGGCCTTGGCGATGCCGTTGAACTCTGCCTGGTTGACGAACCACTGGCGGGCATCGGGCGACGAGTTGGCGTCGTAGCCGACGACGTTGATGCCGGCGCCGAGCGCCTTCTTCAGCACAGGCGCAATGGCGACCGGATCGTTGGCGGCGAACAGGATGCCGTCGACACCGGAGGTGATGTAGTTGTCGATCAGCGTGATCTGGTCGTCGATGTTGGCCTTGGACGGACCGTCGGTCTTGGCGTCCATCGTGCCCATTTCCTTGGCCGCGTCGGCGATGCCCTTGGACGTGGCGTTGAAGTAGCCGATGCCGACCAGCTTCGGCACGTCGACGACCTTGATCGTCTTGCCCTTGCGGTCGGGCGCGTTGGTCGGCTGGCCGCCGTCATAGGGCTTGGCCGCAGCGGTCGCCGGCGTGGCGTCGCAGGCGAGCGGATTGGTGGGCAGGTCGTCGCCGCCCGTCCAGGCGGACTGGGCATGGCTGAGGCTTGTCGAGAAGGACAAGGCCAGAAGCGCGGAAAGTACTACGTTACGCATTCCATCCTCCAATTGATCGTCCGGACACTTTAGAGCGGCAGTGAAGGACGTTTCTCTCCCTAGGTTCGAGTGCCGCTCCTCTCGAAGAGGTTGCTGGCGAGGATCGCCAGGATGAGGACGGCGCCGATCAGCATGATCGTGCCGTCCCCCTTGATGCCGGCAAGCGACAGGCCGTTCTTCAGCGCCTGAATCAGGCAGAGGCCAATGATGGTGCCGACGACTGTGCCGCGCCCGCCGAAGATTGAGGTGCCGCCGAGGACGACCGCCGTGATGGCGTCGAGCTCGATGCCGGTGCCCATGTCCGAACGCGTGGTGGAAACGCGGGAGACGAAGATGACGGCGGCAATCGCGGCGGCGAAGCCCGAGGCGGTGTAGAGCGCGAGCTTGGTCTTCTCGACCGACAGGCCGGAGAAACGGCTCGCGACCTCGTTGGAACCCACGGCATAAACCGTGCGGCCCCAGGTCGTGTAGGCGAGGATGACCGAGGCGACGACGGCCGCGAGGAACAAGATCCAGAGTTGCGTCGGCACGCCGAGCACGTCCTGCTGGCCAAGCACGTAGAACCATTCCGGGTAGCCGCGCACCGAGCGCGCCTGGCTGATGCCTTCGGCGAGGCCGCGATAGAGCGCGAGCGTCGCCAGCGTAGCGATCAGCGGCGGCACGCGGAAGCGGGTGATGATGACGCCGTTGACGAAGCCGGCGAAGGTGCCGACGGCGATCGCGGCGGTCGCCGCCACCGGCAACGGCAGGCCGACATTCTGCCAGAACACGCCGGTCAGGATGGCGGTCAGGCCAAGGATCGAGCCGACCGACAAGTCGATGCCGCCGGTGGCGATGACGAAGGTCATGGCAATGGCGATCAGGCCGATCTCGGTCATCAACCGCCCCTGGTTGAGCAGGTTGTCGACGGTCAAGAAGCGGTCCGACTGGAACGACAGCACGATCAGGACGACGACCAGCAGCAGAGCCAGGAAAGTCTCGTGGCGGATGAGGGATTTCAGGTTCATCTCATGCCCTTCAGCCTCTGCCGCGCCGGCGCAGCATGTCGGCCAGCACAGTCGCCAGGATCAGCAGGCCGATCACGGCGCGCAGCCAGTAGGCCGAGACGTTGACGAAGATCAGGGCCGATCCGATGGTGGCGAACAGGATGGTCGCCAGCGTCGAGCCGATGACCGTGCCCGAGCCGCCGAGGATCGACACGCCGCCAATGACAGCCGCGGTGATGACGGTCAGTTCGAGATTTGGCGGCACCGTCGACTGGATGACCTGCAGCTGCGTGGCGAACAGGATGGTGGCCAGGCCGGCAAAGGCGCCATGGATGACGAAGACGGCGACGGTGCGGCGCGCGATCGGAATGCCTGTGGCAAGGGCTGCCTCGGCATTGCCGCCGATGGCATAGAGCGAGCGGCCGAAGGCGGTGTAGCGCATCCAGAAGGCGGCAAGCAGCGTCAACACGACCATGAACACGAGCGGCACGGGCAGGCCAAGGATCTGCTTCTGTGCGATAAGATAGTCGGGCGGCAGGTCGGTGATCCAGGTGCCGCCTGTGACGCTGATCAGGCCGCCGCGCAGGATTGACAGCGCACCGAGCGTCACGACGATGGATGGAATTCGGGCATAGGCGACAAGCACGCCGATGACGGCGTTGACCGCCATGCCGACCAGCACGGGCGCCAGCCAGGCGAACCAGATCGGATAGCCCGCAACCGCAAGCGAGCCCGAAATCGTCGCCAGCACGCCGATCAGGGCGCCGACCGAGACGTCGATGTTGCCGGTGACGATGACCATCGCCATGCCGATGGCGGCAACCGCGATGTAGGCGTTGCCGGAGAAGATGGTGGTCAGGTTGTTGGCGCTTATGAAGCGCGGATTGACCATCGTCACCACGGCAAACAGGACGACGATGGCGGCAAGCACCACGACCTCCTGGCCGTATTCGGCGAAAAGCCGCTTGAAGAAGCCCGGGCGTGCGGGGACCGAGCGCGAACGGGCGGTCGCTTCGACTGTCGTCGTCATCATGCCGCCTCCCCGGTGCGATGCGCGGTCATGGCAGTGCCGACCCGTTCGGGCGTGGCGTCTGCGCGGTCGATTTCGCCGGTGATGCGGCCGCCGCTCATCACCAGGACGCGATCGCTCATGCCGAGCACTTCCGGCAGTTCGCTCGAAATCATGATGACGGCCACGCCCTGCTTCACCAGCTCTCCCATGATCGTGTGGATTTCGGCCTTGGCGCCGACATCGACGCCGCGCGTCGGCTCGTCGAGGATCAGCACCTTCGGCATGGTCTCCAGCCACTTGGCGATGACCACCTTCTGCTGGTTGCCGCCCGAGAGCTCGCCGACCGGCTGGCCGATGTTGCGGCAGCGGATGCTGAGCCGCTTGACCGCGTCGAGCGCACGCTGCGCCTCCTCGCCGGCCTTGATGAAGATGCCCGACGACAGCCGCTCGATGGTCGCCATCGACACGTTCTTGCGGATGGCCATGGACTTCACGAGGCCCTGCAGGCTGCGGTCTTCCGGCACATAGGCGATGCCGAGGTCGCGCGCCTGGCGCGGCGAGGCGATGCGAACCGCCCGGCCCTCCATCTCGATCTCGCCTGACGTTGCCGGCGTCATGCCGAACAGCGTCAGCGCCAGCTCGGTGCGGCCGCTGCCAACGAGACCGGCAATGCCGAGGATTTCACCGCGCCTGAGCTCGAAGGAGATATCGCGGACATGACGGCCGTGATTGAGGTTCTTCACCCGAAGCACGGTGTCGCCGATCGTTGCCTGCGCCTTCGGGAACAGGCTCTCGATCGAGCGGCCGACCATCATCGCGACAAGCTGGTTCTCGTCGACCTCGCCGATATCCTTCGTCGCGACGTGGGCGCCGTCGCGCAGCACGGTCACCCGGTCGGCCAGCGCGAATATCTCGGGCATGCGATGGCTGACATAGACGATGCCGACGCCGCGCTCGCGCAGTTGCCGAATGATCGCCATGAGCCGCTGCACGTCCGACTCGACCAGAGATGCGGTCGGTTCGTCCATGATCAGGATGCGGGCGTTCTTGCTGAGCGCCTTGGCGATCTCGACGCGCTGGCGCTGGGCGACGGACAGGCTGAGCACCTTGGCATCGACATCGAGGTCGAAGGTGTCGAGCTGGTCGAGCAGGTCGCGCGTGCGGCGGCGCACTTCAGCCCAGTCGATGATGCCGGCGCCCGTGCGCGGGTAGTTGCCCAGGAACACGTTCTCGGCCACCGACAGCTCGGGGAAGAGCAGCAGCTCCTGGTAGACGGTGGCGATGCCGGCCGCGCCCGCATCGCGGGTCGAGGAGAACTTCACGTCATGCCCGTCGACCGTGATGGTGCCGGCGTCGGGCGTGTAGAGACCCGACATCATCTTGATGAGCGTCGACTTGCCGGCGCCGTTTTCGCCGAGGAGCGCATGCACTTCGCCGGGACGAACGTCGAAGCTTACCTCTTTCAGCACCTTTACGCCGCCGAAGGACTTGGACATGCCAGTGAGGCTGACATAGGCAGTCGAACTGCTCATCGGCTCGCCTCCTGCGCATCAGGCTTCGCCGCCCGGGCAGCGGCTCGCGCGCCTTCGGCCAGTTCGCGCCAACGAGCACGATAGGCGTCGAGACCGGGAATGTGGCTCGCCGACACCGGAACTGTCTCGTCCTGGAACGGCTTGAGACCGAGCGCCTTGAAGGCAAGCGCCGCAGCGCCGGTTGCCGAGCCTTCGCTCATCGTCGAGCGCACGACCGACTGTGTCGGGCGCAGCTGCGCCAGCATGGCGGTGAAGAGATCGATCTTCGCCAGCCCGCCGTCGACCACGAGGAGATTTTCCGACTTGATCAGGTCGAGCGACAGGTCGGTCATCATCGCGACATAGAGGGCAGCGACCGCCGCGCGCGCTTCGCCGCTGACCTCGCCGCCGACGATATGCCCTTTCGTCTCGGGAAAAGGCCCGCCCGCCGCCCAGGACGGCATGGCGAAAACGCCGCGCTCCATCACGCGCTCGACCGCCGCCTGCGAAATCGGCTTGTTCCATCCTTCGCTGATCAGATCGTACTCGCGCCCGCCCATGAAGCGCAGCGACGGCGCCGGCTCGCCATTGACCGTGACATTGGCGATCATGTCGCGCTCTTGGTCGAGCGCGCCGAGCGGGCAGTCGAGGTTGATGATGATGACCCAGGTGCCTGTCGAGACCAGCGTGAAATCGCTCAGCCCGGTCATGCGGTAGTAGGCCAGTGCCGCGTTGGAATCGTGCACGCCATTGTGCACGGCAATGGCGAGGGTGCCGCCATCGAGCATGGCCACGTGAGTCTCACCGACGACGGCGCCGGCGGGGGCGATCGCCGGGAACCTGTCACGCCAGCCGAGCCGCTCTACCAGCGAGCTGAAGTCGCGATTCAGCGGCGCCCAAAGCTGGCTGTGTGCACCGAGATAGGACCATTCCGCGAGTTTTTTGCCGCAGAACCGCCAGACCCAGTATTGCGGATAGCAGAGGATCGCCTCGGTGACGGCGAAGACCTCGGGCGCCTCGGTCTGCAGCCAATAGATGTGACGGGCGATGGAGAAGCCCAAAGGCAGCCACGGCGTATACGTCTCGGAGAAGTCAGGCAGGATCGGGTCGATCGCACGGGCCACCGTTTCCGGAACCTCCTGCTCGTAGTCGAGGATTGGATGCAGCAGTTCATTGCCGCGCACGAGGGCAAAGGCGCATCCGTGAGCGGAGATCATCATCCGCGTCACTCCATGGGCGACGGCGACGTCTGCAAGCTCATGGTTCATCCAGCCGAAAAGGCGCTCGTCGTCGAGCACGCTGCGGCCGCGGAAATCATGCCAGACCGGCTTGGTGCGGCGCTCGTCGAGCAACGTGCCGTCAGCCGAGAACACGAACAGCTTGGAGTTCGTCTTGCCGAGATCGAAGACCGCTAGCGCCCCGCTCATGCCCCGCCCCCGTTAGACGCGATGCGCAGGGCGATACCCGCGCTTTCGAGCATCTTGGCGTGTTGGTCGGAGAGACCGTCGTCGGTGATGACCATCGCCAGCCGCGTCAGCGGCAGCGCGATATTGCGGGCGTGGATCGAGAACTTGCGGCTGTCGGCCAGCACGACGATCTGGTCGGCGTTGCGGCTCAGTTCCTGGATCGAGCGCACCATCAGCGGATGCGATTCAAGCAGGCCATCGGGGCTGATACCCTGCGCGCCCAGGAAGAACTTCGAGGCATAGAAGTTGATCGGCTGCGACGGCGAGTAGATGACCCTGGGCTCGCGATGCAGCTCGCCGCCGGCAAGCGTCAGTGTGCATTTGCCGTGCTCGCCGAGATAACCGGCCAGAGGCATGGAGTTGGTGAACAGGCGGACATTGCGGTCTGCCAGCTTGACGCCGAGGTGGAAGCAGGTCGAGCCGCCATTGACGATGACCGCATCGCCATCGGCAACCATTGTCGCGGCAAGTTCGGCGATCAGCCGCTTGGGCTCGACGGCCAGGTCGCGGTTTTCGTCATAAGGACGTGCAAAGGCAGTGCCCTGTGCTGCGCCATCGAGTGCGGAGATGCCGCCATAGACCTTGCGGGCGCCGCCGGCCTCATCGATCTTGTCGATATCGCGCCGCACGGTGGCTGCGGAGACGCCCAGATGCTCCTGCAGATCGCGCACCGACGCAAAGGGCCGGTCACGCAAAAGCTCGACGATCTGCCGTTGGCGGACCAGGTCGTTCACGAAAACACCTCCCAGGCTTCGCAAAAAGGCTGTGCCATGAGTTAACTTACGCAAATCGATTTGATGCGCAAGCGAATTGTGACGCAAATTGCTCATATCACGCTGCAACTAGATCATACTGCGGCGCACAATGATCGAGTTCAATCTTTTTGCGATTGACAAACCGCATGGCTTGGCCTGAATTACCGCCAAAAGAGAGCGGCGCCAGTTGTCTCGCGCCGGGAGGAATCCGACATGCTCGACACCAACTCCACGCGGCTTGCAAATCTGTGGGACGACGCCAAGTCGGCCGCCATGAGCGAGCCGGAGCGTCTGGTCTATCGCTCCAACATCCTGGGCTCGGACAAGCGCGTCACCAACTATGGTGGCGGCAACACCTCGTCCAAGATCATGCAGAAGGACCCGCTGACGGGTGGCGAGGTCGAGGTGCTTTGGGTCAAGGGATCGGGCGGCGACAGCGCATCGATCAAGCTCGACGGTTTCGCCACCCTTTACATGGACAAGCTGAGGGCGCTGAAGGGGCTCTATCGCGGCCTCGCGCATGAGGACGAGATGGTCGGCTACCTGCCGCACTGCACCTTCAACCTCAATCCGCGCGCGGCCTCCATCGACACGCCCCTTCATGCCTATGTTCCAAGGGCTTACGTCGACCACATGCATCCCGACGCGATCATCGCGATCGCGGCTGCGAAGGATTCAAAGGCCCTGACCGCGAAGATCTTCGGCGAAGAGATCGGCTGGCTGCCGTGGAAGCGGCCGGGCTTCGAGCTCGGCCTGTGGCTGGAGAAATTCTGCCAGGAGAATCCTGATGCCAAGGGCGTGGTGCTCGAGAGCCATGGCCTGTTCACCTGGGGCGACACGCCCAAGGAGTGCTACACAACCACCATCGATACCATCAACAAGGCGATCGGCTGGTTCGAGCAGGCCACCAAGGGCCAGCGGGCTTTCGGCGGCGCTGCGGCAAAGTCGCTGCCGGCTGCCGAGCGCCGAGCGATCGCAGCGCGGCTGATGCCCCGCATCCGCGGCTTGATTTCGCAGCAGGGCGTGCGCAAGCTCGGTCATTTCGACGACAGCGACGCGGTGCTGGAATTCGTCAATTCGCACCGCCTGCGCGATCTTGCGGCGCTTGGCACCTCCTGCCCCGACCACTTCCTGCGCACCAAGATCAGGCCGCTGGTGATCGACTTCGATCCGGCAAAACCCGACATCGATGCCGTTGTCGCGGCACTGCCCAAGGCGCTCGACGACTACCGCGCCGGCTACCAGGCCTACTACGACCGCAGCAAGCATGCGGATTCGCCGGCGGTGCGCGATCCCAACGCCGTGGTCTACCTGATGCCCGGCGTCGGCATGTTCACCTTCGCCGCCGACAAGGCTACGGCCAGGATTTCGGGTGAATTCTACGTCAACGCCATCAACGTCATGCGCGGCGCCTCGTTGGTGTCGACCTATGTCGGCTTGCCCGAGCAGGAAGCCTTCGACATCGAGTACTGGCTGCTCGAGGAGGCCAAGCTGCAGCGCATGCCCAAGCCCAAGTCGCTGGCCGGGCAGATCGCCTTCGTCACTGGCGGCGCCGGCGGCATCGGCAAGGCAACCGCCGTCCGCCTGCTGCGCGAGGGCGCCTGCGTAATGATCGCCGACATCGACGCCCCCGCCTTGGCCGCTGCCAACGAGGAACTGGGCAAGGTCTTCGGCAAGGATTTCGTGCGGCCGGTGCAGCTCGACGTCACCGACGAGTCCGGCGTCGCCTCGGCCTATGTCCAAAGTGCCGTCGAATTCGGCGGCGTCGACATCCTGGTCTCGAACGCCGGCATCTCGTCGTCCGCGCCGATCGAGGACACGGAACTCTCCATGTGGAACCGCAACATGGACATCCTCGCCAAGGGCTATTTCCTGGTGTCGCGCGAGGCCTTCCGCACCTTCAAGCAGCAGCAGCTCGGCGGCAACATCGTCTTCATCGCCTCGAAGAACGGTCTGGCAGCCTCACCCAACGCGGCCGCCTACTGCACCGCCAAAGCGGCCGAAATCCATCTCGCCCGCTGCCTGGCGCTGGAAGGCGCTGACCATCAGATCCGGGTCAACACCGTCAACCCCGACGCCGTGCTGCGCGGCTCCAAGATCTGGACCGGCGAATGGCGCGAACAACGCGCCGCTGCCTATGCGATGCAGCCGGACGAACTCGAGGAGCACTATCGCAAGCGCTCGATGCTGAAACGCTCGGTGTTCCCGGAAGACATCGCCGAGGCGGTCTATTTCCTCGCTTCCGACATGTCGGCCAAGTCGACCGGCAACATCATCAACGTCGACGCCGGCAACGCGCAGAGCTTTACGCGCTGAGGGCGAACTAAGCCTGCATCGCAGCGGAACCGACCTGTCCACTGCGCGCCCGCTCCCACCTTTTCGACTACATTGTCCCAAAAAGCCCGGTCCCAGCCGGGCTTTTCCTCTACACTGGGATCGAACCGCCGCTTCGCGGCGGCATTGGCCATCCAGCGAGAGGACAGGACGTGGAAGACAGGGACACGCGGCGGCTCGAAATGGTCGTGCTGATGACGCCGGAAATGGCCAATTTCAGCGGCAAGGTGCATGGCGGGGCCTTGCTCAATCTGCTCGACCGCGTCGCCTTCTCCTGTGCCTCGCGCTACTCGAACAAATACGCGGTGACGCTCTCCGTGGACCAGGTGGTGTTCCGGGAGCCGATCAATGTCGGCGAACTGGTCACTTTCCGCGCGTCCGTCAATTTCGCTGGCCGCACTTCGATGGAAATTGGCATCCACGTGGAAGCCGAGAACATCCGCTCAGGCCAGCGGCGCCACACCAACTCCTGCTACTTCACGATGGTGGCCGTGGACGACGACGGCCGCCCCTCGCAAGTGCCGCCCTTCGTTCCGTCGACCGACATCGACCGAAGGCGACATCGCGCGGCAGAGCTGCGCCGGGAACTACGCAGGGAGTTCGAAGCGCGCTTCCGGGCCGCGGCAACGGCCGACCCGAGCTAGCCGGCGAAAGAATCTGCTGTCAGGTTCACGATCTGTGCGGCATTACACCGCTCTGCCCGCGCAGCGCCTCGGCCGACTGGCGCACCACCTCGGAAATCTGCATCAGCTGGTCGGCGAGCGGGCTCGCCTTGCGCCAGATCATGCCGATGGTGCGCGATGGCTGCGGGCTCTTGAAGCGGGCGACCGAGACCGAGGCCGACAGCGTCTCGACCGGCACCGCCATTTCGGGGATCAGCGTGACGCCGATGCCGGCGCCGACCATCTGCACCAGCGTCGACAGCGAGCTTCCGTCGAGCAGCTCGCGCGGGCGGGCCGAATGCAGGTTGCAGAACGACAGCGCCTGCTCGCGGAAGCAATGGCCCTCCTCGAGCAGCAAAAGCCGCATCTCGCGCAGCATCTCGCGGTCAGGCACCGGCTTGCCAGCGTCCTCGCCGGGGCGGACGAGGACAAAATTCTCCTCGAACAGCGCGACCTCGGTCAGCGACGGTTCGGACACAGGCAGGGCGACGATCGCCGTGTCGAGCCGACCCTCGCCCAGCTCATGGATGAGCTTCTGCGTCTGGGTTTCGCGGACATGGATGTCCAGCCCGTCATGCAAGCGGGTGAGGTTGCCGATGATGGTGGGCAAAAGATACGGCGCGACCGTCGGGATGACGCCGATGCGCAGCCGCCCGACAAGCCTCTCCCGCGAGGCGCGGGCGAGGTCCTCAAGTTCATCGACCGAGCGCAGGATGTCGCGGACGCGGGCAGCGAACTCCTCGCCGAAGCTGGTGAGACGGACCTGGCGGGCGCTGCGCTCGAACAGCTCGGAACCGAGATTTTCCTCGAGATCCTTGATCTGCACCGACATGGCCGGCTGCGAGATGGCGCAGGCATCGGCCGCGCGGCCGAAATGGCTGTGCCGCGCCAGCGCCTCGAAATATCGAAGCTGCTTGAGCGTCAGATATAGCATAACCTTGCCTTATCGCTGCAATCAGGAAATCCAACTTTAGATAATGAAAGGCGTTTGGTACAGATTTGATGTGGAAGGCAAGGAGGAGCCGTGTCACGATCCCCAGGCATCGCGACCGTTGGCGATGCGCGGCTTGCTGGTGCCTCCAAGGCATCAGGCAAGGCCGCGCTGTTTCGCATCGCTTCCATGGCGCCTTCCACGGAGGCCTGCAGACGGCAGGACCATTCCACGTAGCCACGTGCGGCCATGACCCGGCCGCCTCGGACATTCGTGTCCGGCAGTTCAACCAACGCAGCCACGACCGGAGACCAAGATGGATACCAAGACTGAGACGAGCGCTGGCAAGTGCCCTGTCGCGCACAAGCCAACCGGCACGGGCAATCGCGACTGGTGGCCGAACCAGCTGGACCTCAGCGTCCTGCACCAGCATTCGAGCCTCTCCGACCCGATGGGCGAGGCCTTCGACTACGCCAAGGAATTCGAGAGCCTCGACCTCGACGCCGTCGTCAAGGACCTGACCGCGCTGATGACGGATTCGCAGGACTGGTGGCCGGCCGACTTCGGCCATTACGGCCCGCTGTTCATCCGCATGGCCTGGCACAGCGCCGGCACCTACCGGATCGGCGACGGGCGCGGCGGCGCAGGCGCAGGCCAGCAGCGTTTTGCCCCGCTCAACAGCTGGCCGGACAACGTCAACCTCGACAAGGCCCGCCGCCTGCTGTGGCCGATCAAGCAGAAATACGGCCGCAAGATCTCCTGGGCCGACCTGATGATCCTGACCGGCAACGTCGCGCTCGAATCGATGGGCTTCAAGACCTTCGGCTTCGCCGGCGGCCGCGCCGACGTGTGGGAGCCCGAGCAGGACATCTACTGGGGCAAGGAAGGCAAGTGGCTGGCCGACGAGCGCTACAGCGGCGACCGGGAACTCGAAGGTCCGCTGGCCGCCGTGCAGATGGGCCTGATCTACGTCAATCCCGAGGGCCCGAACGGCAATCCGGACCCGCTCGCCGCCGCGCGCGACATCCGCGAGACCTTCGCCCGCATGGCCATGGACGACGAGGAAACCGTCGCCCTGATCGCCGGCGGCCACACCTTCGGCAAGACCCACGGCGCCGGCGACGCCGCCAATGTGGGTGCAGAGCCTGAGGCGGCCGACATCGAGCTGCAGGGCCTGGGCTGGCACAACAGCTTCGGCACCGGCAAGGGCGGCGACACCATCGGTTCCGGCCTGGAAGTGACCTGGACGACGACGCCGACCAAGTGGGGCAATAACTTCTTCTGGAACCTGTTCGGCTATGAATGGGAGCTGACCAAGAGCCCGGCCGGCGCCCACCAGTGGACGCCCAAGCACGGCATGGGTGCGAACACCGTGCCGGACGCGCATGACGCTTCCAAGCGCCATGCGCCAGCGATGCTGACCACCGATCTGTCGCTGCGCTTCGACCCGGCCTACGAGAAGATCTCGCGCCGCTTCCTCGAGAACCCGGACCAGTTCGCCGACGCCTTCGCCCGCGCCTGGTTCAAGCTGACCCACCGTGACATGGGCCCGCTGGCCCGCTATCGCGGCAAGCTGGTGCCGAAGGAAGAGCTGATCTGGCAGGACCCGATCCCGGCCGTCGACCACGAGCTGGTCAACGATGCCGATGTCGCCGCCCTCAAGGCCAAGATCCTCGGCTCGGGCCTTTCAGTGTCTCAGCTGGTCTCCACTGCCTGGGCCTCTGCCTCGACCTTCCGCGGTTCGGACATGCGTGGCGGCGCCAACGG
This sequence comes from Aminobacter sp. Piv2-1, assembly GCF_037625995.1. Lineage (NCBI taxonomy): Bacteria > Pseudomonadati > Pseudomonadota > Alphaproteobacteria > Hyphomicrobiales > Phyllobacteriaceae > Aminobacter > Aminobacter sp. Piv2-1. The sequence continues at coordinate 188,391 of NZ_JARKMU010000004.1, read as the reverse complement.
TGCGCGCATTCGCCTTGCCCCGCAGAAGGACTGGGCCGTCAACCAGCCTGCCGAGCTGGCCTCGGTGCTGGACAAGCTCGAAGCGATCAGGACGGACTTCAACGCCGCACAGTCGGGCAGCAAGAAGGTGTCGCTGGCCGACCTGATCGTTCTCGGCGGTGCCGCAGCAATTGAGAAGGCAGCCAAGGATGCCGGCAACGAGGTGAAGGTGCCCTTCACGCCAGGCCGCATGGACGCCTCGCAGGAGCAGACCGACGTCTCGTCCTTCGCCCCGCTCGAGCCTGCGGCCGACGGCTTCCGCAATTATTCGAACGGCAGGCAGCGCCTGTCGGCAGAAGAGAACCTCGTCGACCGGGCACAGCTGCTGAAGCTGACCGCGCCCGAGCTAACGGTGCTCGTCGGCGGCCTGCGCGTGCTCGGCGCCAATGCCGGCGGCTCGGCCCATGGCGTCTTCACCGCCCGTCCGGGCACGCTCTCCAACGACTTCTTCGCCAACCTGCTCGACATGGGCACGGTGTGGAAGGCGACGTCGGAGGCCAAGGACGTGTTCGAAGGCCGCGACCGCAACAGCGGCGAGGTCAAGTGGACCGCAACCCGCGTCGACCTCCTGTTCGGCTCGCACTCGCAACTGCGCGCGCTGGCCGAGGTCTACGGCTCGTCCGATGCCGGCGGCAAGTTCGCCAGGGATTTCGTGGCGGCGTGGAACAAGGTCATGAACGCAGACCGCTTCGACATCGCCTGACCCCGGTACAACGGCGCCTGACGCGGCCGATTCTCGGCCGCGTCGGAGCATCTTGCCCGCCATGCAGCACGAAACCTACCGGCAGACCGAAGTTCTCGCGCCGGCGGCGGCATGGAACCAAGTCACATCTGATCGTTGTACGGTTCCTTCATTTGACCGACTTGGCGAGCAAGCGATGAGAACGACGGTACGTTCACTAGCTGGGAGCGATTGGCCAGTTCCAGCAATCTTATCGGAAAGTTGATGGCGTCCCTGTTCGACGGGGACATGCCTTCCGACCGGTCCTCGGCAGTCTCGGTCGCCTCGACCTTTCGCAAGGCGACATCGATTTCCGGGCGCGTCAGCACTCCCTTGTCGACGAGCAGGCGATTGATTGCGGCGACGGCCATGAGCAGGCCTTCGAGTTGCAGGTTGGCGACGTTCATTGTGCTTCCTCCTTCAGCCGAGCTGGCAACGCACGACCAGTTGATCCGTGCCCGACCATCCGCTCAATGAAGCTATCCGTAGCGGACCTTGCGAGGAAACCCCCGCCGGCAGCTTGGTAGCAACCGGTGCATACGTTGCAGGGCGCACGAACAACCACATGCAGGCCTGCCGGTTCCAGCAAACTCGCCACTATGAACAGAGCTGTTGACGTAGCGTCAACATCACTTGCACCATCGGGTCGGGCCGCTATAGCTTGCCTCCCGGGCAGGCGGCCAGGCAACATATTTTGGGAGAATGTAATGACCGCCACCGAAGCCAATGACGGCTTGGTTGAGCTTACCGCCGATCTTGTGACGGCCTATGTTTCTAACAATCAGATACCGACCACGGTCCTTCCCGAGCTGATAAGCGACGTCCACGCAGCTATCGCGCGGCTGCGGACAAAGAAAGGCGACCCGAACGAGCATTCCGCCGTTTCCGTCGGTAGACCCGCAGTTCCCGTCAACGCGTCCATTCAGCATGATCATCTGATCTGCCTGGAGGACGGCAAGAAATACAAATCCCTGCGTCGTCACCTGCGCGAGGAGCACGGCCTGACATTTGAAGGCTATCGGGAGCGCTGGAATTTGCCGGAGAACTATCCCTCGGTTGCCGCCGCGCATAGTGCAAAGCGATCGGAACTCGCAAAGACGAGTGGACTGGGAAAGAAGCGCAAGACAAAGCAACGCAGCTGAACGCCACACCTATGCGGGCGGACGCTTGCCCAGCGGAACGTTTACCAGTCTAGGCTAGCATGGTCGATGTTCCCGAACTCCGAGAGGTCTGCCGTCGTGCCGGCAGGCCTCTCCCTTGATCTCAGCCCATCCCACCACGGCCAGCCCCCTCAACTGCCGAGTGCCTTGAGCCATTCTTCAAAGGAAGAGGCCTTCTCGTGCCTGGCAGGCGAAACAGGATGGGCAGCAGGCGGCAACAGCGCCGCATTCCGACATTCGCGGGGGCTGTAGCCGAACTCCTTGCTGAAGGCGCGGCTGAAGTTGGCTGCCGAACTGAACCCGACGGCTTCGCCGATGGCGACAATGCGCCGGCTGTCGGTCGGATCACTGAGCGCCACGTGAGCCGCCATCAGCCGCCGGCCTTGTATGTAGTGGAGAACGCCGCCACTCGGTTCGAACAGCTGGTAGAGGCGCGTGCGCGACACGCCGAGCGCCCGGCACATCGAATCCGGCGTCAGGTTGGCCGCATGCAGATTGTGGTGAACATATCGGCGCGCGCGCTCTATGAGCGCGACACCCGCCAATTGTTCTGCGGCCGCAGCGTGTTCCGCTGGAGGCGCCAGGCAGGCAACGATCATGCTGCGCGTGGCATGCACGATGCGGGGCAGGTCTTCGGCCGTGAGGCTGCGCAGTCTTGCCTCGATGCTGTTGACGTAGTCGACCAGGAGATTGGCGAGGTTGCCCGACAGAATGGAATTGTTTTGTGCGTCAAGGGTTGCCGCTGCATCACTGAACAGATCGCGCGGCAAGTAAAGAACGAGGCTCCTGGAATCCGTCGTTCGCCCGCGAAACGGGTGACCCAGAGATCTGATCTCCAATCTTTCCGGCGCGCATTCCGCGACCCTGCCATCGACCTCCGTCCACGACTGGCCGGAATGCCGCAAGACAAGATGCCAGTGATCGATCGAACTGGACCGAAGCTTCGCAGCAGAACGCACGTAGCTATGTGCCGGTGCGCACTGCTGGACGATCAGCATGCCAATGAGGTTCCAGGCTATGTGGTCGGCCGGGAAACCGTCGTCCGGCGATCTGTCGTCTGGCAGCCTGACTTCGACAAGCGGTGACATATGCGCCTGCCAGGCGGCAAATTGATCCTCCGAAGCCAGTTCACGCGTTGAAAACGACAAAGGTTCAAGCACCGGCGCAAGTGACGGAGCAGCCTCATCGTCACGTTGCACATCGCGTGGCCAGCGACGTCGATCGCCGTCGAGTGGCGGCGCCGGCCTCGCCATTGCCTCGTCTTGCCTCTTGGCGTCCCCGTCGCCTGGTGCCATATCGAGTTCCGGTATGTCCATGCCTTCAAAAGCATGTGGTGCTTCGCGGGCATATGGCAAGACTTCACGGTTGATATGGCCCTTTTGAGAGGCCGGCGATCACACTGACCTGCGGCGTGAGAAATGCACTCCCGGACAAGTATCCGGATGCGACGCTAACGACTCCCCGAAGCCTTTGGGCGTATTCACTCAGGTATGGCGGATGCGTGGCTGAGGAGGTCCCGAAATGAATGCAAGGATCAAAGGAGAAGCTCGTCGTAAGATCATTCTTGACGGATACGTCAAGAATGAACCTCTGAAGGATATTGCGGCCAGGATCGGATGTTCTCTGGCAAGTCTGAAGGTCAGCGCCAGCAAGCTTGGCTGCACTCGAACCTACAAGGACGCGGCCGCATTTCGGCGCGGCTTCCACGTCCCGGAAGACAAACGAGCTGATTACTATCAACTGATGGTATATGGCGGGTATAGCGCCCATGAGTGCGCAGAGATTTTGGGGTTGTTGACGGCCAAGCTGCCAAGCACGGGAAACACGGGCTGCGAGACTGAGTTCCAGGATTCGACGGCGCCGAAAGCAGACGCTTGCACGCCGGCATGCACCCCGGGCGCGAGCCGCTCGTTCGACGATGGATCGGTCAGGCGCGGCCGTTCGACCCGAGTCGTTCGCAACGGCTCAGGTGCTACGCGGCATTTTTGATCCGGGAGCTCGCGTCAACCCGATGACGCCGAGCAAGGCTCGATCAATTCCGTATATCATGCGACTTTGATACCGGTTCCGGACATGCGCGACCGGTCATGGCGGACTGTACGCCATGACCGGTCGCCGCACCCTCAAGCAACCGGTGCGCGCTCGCAGATCAGCTTCAGCCAGGGGCCCGCGTGGAAGCAGCTCATCAGCAGGTACATCGTGACCATCCCGCTCAACGGCGAAGCGTCCGTGGCCGGGCAGATCATTTCTACTGCGCTGCCGGCGTGGATGCCACTCAGCAGCGCCATCGTGGCGAAGGTTGGCGCTGCCGCCAGCGCCAACCAATCTGGCAACCCGAAAGCTGAAGGGTCCTGGCTGGGCGCCTCTTCGCCGCCGAACTTGTCGCAACAGGCCCGGCTCATGGCTTCGCGCCCGCATTCTGCTCTCGGAAGGCTGCCTCTCCGGCATCCGACACCTCGACCCACTTCTTGTCGGGCGCTGCGTCTGCGACGTAGCTGTCATGCCAGTTCCACCACTTGTAGGTCGGGGTCTGGGGATAACCCTCGGGCGAGTCCTCCCAGGCCTCCTGCCGGCCCAGTGGCGTGATATCGAGGTAGTTCCAGGTATTCCCCATCTGCTCGTCGCCGCGATTGTTGAGGAAGTAGGTGCGGAACACCCGGTCGCCGTCGCGGTAGAACACGTTCGTGCCGTGCCACTCGTCCACGCCGAAATCGGCATCGAAGCCGTCCGTGATGGTGAACCAAGGGATCTCCCAGCCCATCCGCGCCTTCAACCGCGCGATATCCGCCTGCGGCGCCCGCGAGATAAAGACGAGGGTGGTGTCGCGGGCGTTCAGGTGGGCGACGTGGGCCACCTGGTCGGCCACCATGGAGCAACCACGGCACGCACGGTCGGGCCAGCCGTAGACCCCGGGCTCGAAGAAGGCCCGGTAGACGATCAGCTGGCGCCGGCCGTCGAACAGGTCGAGCAGGCTGGCCTTGCCCGCAGGCCCCTTGAAGGCATAGGCCCGCTCCACGGCCATCCACGGCATGCGCCGGCGCTCGGCCGCCAGTGCGTCCCGGGCGCGGCTTTGGGCTTTTTCCTTCACAAGCAGCTGCTTGCGGGCATCTTCCCACGCCTGCGGCGACACGACCGGTGGCGTATGCATGGCAGTCTGACTGCCTTTCCGTCCGTTCTCGGCTGATGTAGTCATGGCTTTGGACCTCCTGGGTTTAGCGACTTCCCGCGCCTCACGGCTGAAGCGCGTTTCCCGTTTGCGCCTCATCGCTTTGTCGGCGTCGAGACAGATCTGGCACTGGAAGATCGAAGGGTGGGAGTAACAAGTGTGACGGGATTGCCATGGACTCGCTGATCACGGCCGCCGCACACTCGCTTGCCGTGGGCGATCCCCTCCTCGCATTGAAGAGGATCGCGCTGCGCGACGATGCACCCGCCCTTGCGCTGCGCGGCATCGCAATGGCGCAGCTCGGCGATCTCGGTCGAGCGAAGGAGCTTCTCAGGCGAGCCGCCCGCGCATTCGGGCAGAAGGACTCGGTCGCGCGTGCGCGGTGCGTGGTCGCCGAAGCTGAGATCGCGTTGGTATCGCGCGACCTCACCTGGCCTGCCAAGGCGCTCGATGCGGCACGGACAATGCTCGAACGACGCGGCGATCGCATCAATGCCGCACACGCAGGCGTTCTCGCAGCCCGCCGCCTCCTGCTGATCGGCCGTCTCGATGAGGCCGGGCGCCTGCTTTCCGAAGTTGATCCCGCGCCGCTCTCGCCCGCACTGAGAGCCGCCTACGAGCTGGCGGCGGCGGGGATCGCAATCCGGCACCTGAGGACGAAAGAGGCACGCGCAGCGCTACGCAGAGCCGAGTATGAGGCGCAGGCGGCCGGCATTCCGGCATTGATGGCGGAGGTGGAAAGCGTCTCACTGCTGCTGACGCAGCCGGCAGCGCGTGCCGTCGCGCGCGGACAAGAGCGTTTTCTCATCCTGGAGGAGGTCGAGGCGCTGCTGGCTTCGGACGCCTTCGTCATAGACGCCTGCCGCAACGTAGTGAGGGGCGGCGGGACGACGGTCTCGCTTGCGACACGCCCGGTGCTGTTTTCCCTTGCGCGAGTGCTGGCCGAGGGGTGGCCCGCGGACGTCACGCGGGAAGCGCTCGTCAGGCGCACCTTCCGGGCGAAGCATGCGGATGAATCGCACCGTGCCCGACTTCGGGTGGAAGTCGGGCGGCTACGTGCGGAACTTGGAACACTCGCTGAGGTGAATGCGACGGACCGGGGCTTCGCACTGTCGCCGCGATTTGCGGCCGAGGTCGTCGTGCTGGCTCCAAGCGCCGAAGAGCAGCATGCCGAAGTTCTCGCCTTGCTCGCGGACGGAGAAGCCTGGTCGAGCTCGGCCCTGGCGATCGCTCTTGGTATCAGCCCGCGCGGCGTACAGCGTGCGCTCGAGCAGCTTTCGAACTCAAGCAAGGTGCAGTCCTTCGGGCGCGGGCGCGCACGCCGATGGATGACACCGCCCGTGCCAGGGTTCCCGACAACACTGTTACTCCCCGGTCCGCTGCCGAGCGGCTAGGATCTGGGCTGACTTATGGTTCCATGGGTATGAGCAGATGAAACACGCCAACGCTGAAATCCTTCAGGAATACGGCCCCTTTCCCGGCGTCAACCACGTGGGCGGCGTCACCTTTGACGGCCGCCACGTCTGGTTTGCATCCGGCAACAGGCTGAACGCCCTCGACCCCGCCAGCGGCACGATAGTCCGCACCATCGATGTAGCCGCGCACGCTGGAACGGCCTTCGACGGTCGGTACCTGTTTCAGATCGCCGAGGACCGCATCCACAAGATCGATCCGGAAACCGGCAACGTCCTCTCCAGCATCCCCGCACCAGGAGGCGGTGGCGATTCAGGCCTTGCCTGGGCGGAAGGGACGCTGTGGGTCGGACAACATCGCGGCCGCAAGATCCATCAGGTCGACCCCGATACGGGCATCGTTCTCCGCACCATCGAGTCCAACCGCTTCGTCACCGGCGTGAGCTGGGTGGACGGCGAACTCTGGCACGCCACCTGGGACGGTGACGGGAGCGATGTGCGGCGGATCGATCCCGACACCGGAAGGGTCCTGGAGATGCTCGATATGCCGCCAGATGTGGGGGTATCGGGGCTGGAATCCGATGGCGGCGAGCAGTTCTTCTGCGGCGGTGGAAACAGCGGACGGGTAAGGGCCATCCGACGCCCGCACGGGACCAGGTGACGGCCGATACTCCCAACGCGCACCGGCGCCGTGTCCGGGCCGACGGCCCAGAAAAAAGCTTGGTTCCCCGGCAGCGCCACCATGCAGATCGTGCCGGCTTCTCAGCCGGAGGTCGAACAATCGGCATGCTCGGCCAGCCCGTCCTCGCCCAGTCGGCCAAAGTCTTGCAAGGAAACGCACGCTGCCGGACCTTCTAGATCGTTCGGCAGCGGCTTCATTCGTCCTTTCGGACGATGGCAGCGTTCGTGAAAGCGTCGGTTTGAACTGCTCGGACGAAGAAGTGCTCGGGAAGGTCTGCACACTCTTTGACGCGACGATGCTGGAACCTGTTGATCGGTTCGCACGGGAACAGTATCCATTTTGTCGACAAGGAGAAGAATATGACCAAGAAAGAAAAGGCTGGTGTTCCCGAACGCAAGCGCGGCTCGGGCGTGAAGGTGGTCTACGACCTTCTGCGCGACGAGATTCTCGATCTCGTGCTGCTGCCGGGCAGCCCGATCGACGAGGTGCAGTTGGCCGAGCGGTTCAAGATGTCGCGCACGCCCATCCGTGAGGCGCTGGTGCGGCTGGCTGGCGAGGGTCTGATCGATACGCTGCCCAACCGCTCGACCATGGTGTCGAACATCGACTTTCTCAACATGCATACCTATTTCGACGCTCTGGTGCTGATGTACCGCGTGACGACGCGCCTTGCCGCGCAGCACCACCGCGCCGAGGACCTCAAGATCATCCGCGCCCACCAGGCCGAGTTCGCAGCCGCCGTTCAGGCCCAGGACGCACTCGCGATGATCGCCACCAATGCGGCGCTGCACCAGGCGATCTCGGAGGCCGGGCGCAATCCCTATTTCACCAGCCTGTTCAACCGCCTGCTCGACGAGGGGCGGCGTATCCTCAGGCTCTATTACCAGTCTTATGAAGACCGGCTGCCGCAGCGTTTCGTCGACGAGCACGAGGACATGATCGCCATGATCGCCGCCCGCGACGTCGACGCCGCCGACCGGCTGGCCAAGGCCCATGCCGAGCAGATCGTGCACCAGATCCAGAAGCTGTTCACCCGCGACCAGAGGCTTGAAGTGGCATTGTGAGATCGCTGTCGATTTCTTGTCGACAAATAAAATGCAAAGCGTATAATCAGCGGCGAGGGCACTGATACGGCGCCGTTTGGCGTGGCGATCATGCCGATGACAGGCCCCAAGAGGAGTTTGAGATGAAGGCCAAGATTTTCTCCGGCGTAATCCCCGCACTGATGACCCCCTGCAAGGAGGACCGCACCCCCGACTTCGACGCGCTCGTCCGCAAGAGCAAGGAGCTGATCGCGCAGGGCATGTCGGCCGTCGTCTATTGCGGCTCGATGGGTGACTGGCCGCTGCTCACCGACGAGCAGCGCATGGAAGGCGTCGAGCGCCTGGTGAAGGCCGGCGTGCCGGTCATCGTCGGCACCGGCGGCATCAACTCCGCCTCGGCCGTTGCCCATGCCGCCCACGCCCAGAAAGTCGGCGCCCAAGGCCTGATGGTAATCCCGCGCGTGCTGTCGCGTGGTTCTTCGATCACTGCCCAGAAGGCGCATTTCAAGGCGATCCTGTCGGCTGCCCCCGATCTGCCGGCGGTCATCTACAACAGCCCGTACTACGGCTTCGCCACCCGCGCCGACCTGTTCTTCGCGCTGCGCGCCGAGCACAAGAACCTCGTCGGCTTCAAGGAATTCGGCGGCGCGGCCGACATGCGCTATGCGGCCGAGAACATCACCAGCCGCGATGACGGCGTCTCGCTGATGATCGGCGTCGACACGGCCGTCTTCCACGGCTTCGTCAACTGCGGCGCGACCGGTGCCATCACCGGCATCGGCAACGTGCTGCCGAAGGAAGTGATCCACCTCTGCAACCTGTCGCACGCAGCCGCAGCCGGCGACGTCGACGCCCGCCAGCGCGCGCTGGAGCTGGAGCAGGCGCTGGCCGTGCTGTCGTCCTTCGACGAAGGACCCGACCTGGTCCTCTACTTCAAGCACATGATGGTGCTGAAGGGCGACAAGGAGTACACGCTCCACTTCAACGAGACCGACGCCCTGACCGAGAGCCAGCGCGGCTACTGCGAGGCGCAGTTCAAGCTGTTCAACGCCTGGTATGGCGAGTGGAGCAAGCTCCCCGGCGCGGTCGAGAAGTACAAGGGCTGATCCAGTCCTTCCCTGAATGCAAGAAGGCCCTCCCGGGCGATCGGGAGGGCCTTTTTCATTTTCGTTGGGATTCGGGTGGCAGCGTCGACCCCCGCTCAGCTTGCTGCGCAAACCACCTCTCCCGCGATCGACGGGGAGAGGAAGCGCGTCCGCAGGCCTTGCGCTTCCTCGGAGGGCTGCCGAACGGAGCGAGGCACTCGATCCTCTTACGAGACGGCGTCGAGCCCCAGTGCCAGAAGACGGTCGAGCTGCTCCATCTCGGCGGCATTGAGCACGATGCCTTCGGCCTCTGATTTGGCGCGGGCGACGTAGCGGCGCTGCGACGGCAGGCGGGCGCCTTGGCCGGCGATGGCCTCGAACAGCGTTTCGGCGCGGGCGAAGGGATCGCCGGGGCGGCCGGCAGCGAATGCTTTGGGCGAGAAGGCGAGGATGAGCTCGCCATGCGGCGGCGCCAGCGTGGTGGTACCGAGATAGTCGAGCACTTCGGGGCTGGTGAGGTCACCGATCATGATGCCGGCGAGCAGCTCGATCATCGTGCCGATGGCCGAACCCTTGTGGCCGCCGAAGGGCAGCATGGCACCGGCGAGTGCTGCGGTCGGATCGGTGGTGGCATTGCCGTCGGCGTCGATGGCCCAGCCTTCCGGCAGCGGCTTGCCGGCGCGGCGGTGCAGCTCGATCTCGCCGCGGGCGGCGACCGAAGTGGCGAAATCGAAGACATAGGGCGACTTGCCCTGGCGCGGCCAGCCAAAGGCGAAGGGGTTGGTGCCGAGCAGCGGCTTGTTGCCGCCTGCGGGCGCCACCGAGGCATAGCTCGGGCACATCACGAGACCGGCGAGACCCTGTTCGGTGATCGCCTCGACCTCTGGCCACAGGGCCGAGAAGTGAGTGCAGTCGTTGATGACCAGTGCTGCGAGGCCGAAGGTGCGGGCGCGTTCGACGAGTGCCGGCAGACCGAGTTCGAAGGCCGGGTTGGCGAAGCCGCTCCTGGCGTTGACCCTGACGATTGCCGAGCCCTCCTGCTCCACGAGCTCCGGCTCGGCGTCGGGCCTGACCTTGCCGGCCTTGACCGTGCGCAGCGTGCCTTCGATGCGGTAGATGCCATGCGACTTGCAAGCGTCGCGCTCGCCGGCGACGATCACCCGGGCAAGCGCGCCCGACTGGACGGCATTCAACCCCGCCTTACGGAAGATCGCCTCGACGCGCTCGTGCAGCGCTCCGATCGGCAGGGCGGTGGTCTCACTCATCTTGTCTCTCTCATCCATGGCGTTGCCCGACGGACGGGCGATGCGGTTGAATTTTTGCATACATAGAGTATACAAATATTCGACAAGCGCAATTCGACTGCGTGCCGATCGTCGCCGACGACACGCGGACTATCCAGAAAGGAACGTCGTATGGCCTTCACCCCCAAAGGAAAACACCTCGTCGCGGGCGAATGGCTCGACGGGTCGGGCACCTTTGCCAGCACCCCGGCCCACGGTCCGGTGCATCAGTTCGCCGCCGGCACGGTGGAGCTGGTCAACCGCGCCTGCGAGGCTGCCGAGGACGCGTTCTGGAGCTTTGGCTACTCGACGCGCGGCGAGCGCGCGGCGTTCCTGCGCGCCATCGCCGATGAGATCGAGGCGCGCGCCGCCGAGATCACCGAGATCGGCAGCCAGGAAACCGGCCTGCCCGAAACGCGCCTGCAGGGCGAACGCGGCCGCACCACCGGGCAGCTCCGCCTGTTTGCCGACCACATCGAGAAGGGGGACCATCTCGACCGCCGTCTCGACGCGGCCCTTCCCGATCGCCAGCCGGCGCCGCGTCCGGAGATCAGGCTGATCCAGCGGCCGGTGGGTCCGGTTGCCGTGTTCGGCGCCTCCAACTTCCCGCTCGCCTTTTCGACTGCCGGCGGTGACACGGCCGCAGCGCTTGCCGCGGGTTGCCCGGTGGTGGTGAAGGGCCATTCGGCCCATCCCGGCACCGGCGAGATCGTCGCCGAGGCGATTGCAGCCGCAATTGCCCGGACGGGCGTGCATCCGGGCGTGTTCTCGCTGATCCAGGGCGGCAGCCGCGAGGTCGGCCACGCCCTCGTGCAGCATCCGCTCATCAAGGCCGTCGGCTTCACCGGCTCGCTGGCCGGCGGCCGCGCGCTGTTCGATCTCTGCGCGCAGCGTCCGGAGCCGATCCCGTTCTTCGGCGAACTCGGTTCGGTCAACCCGATGATGATGATGCCCGAGGCGCTCAAGGCGCGCGCCGAGGCGCTGGGCCAGGGCTGGGCTGGCTCGCTGACCATGGGTGCCGGCCAGTTCTGTACCAATCCCGGCATCGCCGTGGTGATCGACGGTGCTGACGCCGACCGCTTCGTCGGTGCCGCGACCGCAGCACTTGCCAAGGTCGGCCCGCAGACCATGCTGACCGACGGCATCGCCAAGGCCTATCATGAGGGTGCCGCGCGCTTTGCCACCCGCAACACGGTGAAGCCGCTGCTGACGACCGAAGCGTCGGGCCGCAGCGCTACCCCGAACCTGTTCGAGACGACGGGCGCGCAGTTCGTGTCCGACCACTTGCTCGGCGAGGAGGTGTTCGGGCCGCTCGGTCTCGTCGTTCGGGTCGGCTCGGTCGACGAGATGGAGCAGATCGCGCGCGGCTTCGACGGCCAGCTGACCGCCACTATCCACATGGATGCCGGCGACCTCGAGGCGGCTCGCCGTCTGCGCCCGGTGCTCGAGCGCAAGGCCGGCCGCGTCCTGGTCAACGGCTTCCCGACCGGTGTCGAGGTGGTCGATTCCATGGTCCATGGCGGGCCCTATCCGGCCTCGACCAATTTCGGCGCGACCAGCGTCGGCACCATGTCGATCCGCCGCTTCCTGCGTCCGGTGTCCTACCAGAATATGCCGGAAGGCCTGCTGCCCGAGGACTTCCAGGGCTGATCGGATTTGTCCCCCTGGACCGGGCCTTCCCTTGCGGGAGGCGCGGTCCGTCCAGCGCCAAAAAGGCGACATGCCATATACTTTTTGTATACGACTTGTATTTTTGAATTGATTTACGATCTCGGACGCGGAATAGTGCGCCGCCGTCAACCGACAGACCTACTCAGGGAGAGAGTGTGACAATGAAGATTTCGGTTCTCGCCTTCGGCCTCATGGCCGCCACCGCACTGACCGGCCAGGCTCACGCCGACAAGCTGGACGACATCATCGCTTCCGGCACGCTGCGCTGCGCCGTCGTGCTCGACTTCCCGCCGATGGGCTCGCGCGACGAAAGCAACAACCCGATCGGCTTTGACGTCGACTACTGCAACGATCTGGCCAAGGCGCTCGGCGTCACCGCCGAGATCGTCGAGACACCCTTCCCCGAGCGCATTCCGGCGCTGATGTCAGGCCGCGTCGACGTCGGCGTCGCCTCGACCTCCGACACGCTGGAGCGCGCCAAGACCGTCGGCATGACGGTTCCCTACTTCGCCTTCGAGATGGCCGTGACCTCCAACGACAAGACCGGCATCAAGTCGTTCGAGGACATGAAGGGCAAGGTCGTGGGCGCCACCGCCGGCACCTATGAGGCCATCGCTCTCGAAAAGCAGGTCAAGGAATGGGGTGCAGGCGAATTCCGCCCGTACCAGACGCAGGCCGACGTGTTCCTGGCTCTGAGCCAGGGCCAGCTCGACGCCACCGTGTCGACCTCGACCGTTGCCCAGGCCAACGTGAAGACCGGCAAGTTCCCCGGCATCTCGGTTGTCGGCAAGGCGCCGTTCGACATCGACTACGTCGCGCTGTTCACCAACCGCGAGGAATACGGCCTCGTCAACTACCTGAACCTGTTCATCAACCAGCAGGTTCGCACCGGCCGTTACAAGGAACTCTACGAGAAGTGGGTCGGCGGCGAGGTGCCGTCGCTTGCGGTGAACGGCGTCTACCGCTGATCTGACCGTTTCTTTGGCGGCGCGAGGTAACACCTCGCGCCGTTGATCCTTTCCGAAAGGCGAGACGGCAATGTTCAACTACACCTTCCAATGGAACCAGGCGCTCAAGGCACTGCCGCAGATGCTCGACGGCGCACTGGTCACGCTGCAGATCGCGGTGCTGTCGATGGCCATCGGCATGGCCCTTGCGATCGCCCTCACCCTGTTCCGGTTGTCCGGCAACCGCCTGCTCGGCGGCTTCGCCACCGCCTGGGTCGAGGTGGCGCGCAACACGCCGGCACTGTTCCAGATTTACATGGCCCATTTCGGCCTCGGCAATTTCGGCATCTACCTGAGCCCGTTCACGGCACTCCTGGTCGGCATCGCCTTTAACAATGCGGGCTACCTGGCAGAGAATTTCCGCGGTGCGCTGAAGGCCATCCCCGAGACCCAGACACGCGCCGGGCGCTCGCTCGGCATGACCTCGCTGCAGGCCTTTCGGCTGATCGTGATGCCACAGATGCTGCGCGTCGCCTTCCTGCCGGCCACCAACCAGATGGTCTGGGCGATCCTGATGACCTCGCTGGGCGTCACCGTCGGCATGAACACCGATCTCGCCGGCGTCACCCAGGAGCTAAATGCGCGCTCCTTCCGCACCTTCGAATTCTTCGCGCTCGCAGCGGTGATCTACTACGTCATCGCCAAGGTCGTGACGCTGGCCGCGCGGGCCTTCGCCTCGCGCATGTTCCGCTACTGAGACGGGTGAGAGACATGTTCAACACTGCCCTCTCCTGGAGCGACCTCGCCTTCCTTGCGCAAGGCGCGGGGATGACGCTTGCCGTCACCGCCGTATCCGTCGCCGCCGGCACCGTTCTCGGCATCCTGTTCGGCGTCATCCGCTTCCAGTTCGGCCCCTACTGGGCGGCACCGCTCACCTTCCTGCTCGACGTGTTCCGCTCGGTGCCGCTGCTGATCCAGCTGGTGCTGGGCAATGCCCTGCAGGCCATCATGAAGCTGGGCTGGGCGCCGTTCACCACCTCCTGCGTGGTGCTGTCGCTCTACACGGCTGCCTACTGCACCGAGATCGTGCGCGGCGGCATAGACTCGGTGCCAACCAACACGCGCCGTGCCGCCCGTTCGCTCGGCATGAGTTGGTTCCAGGACATGCGCTACATCGTGGCGCCGCTCGCCGTCCGCGTGTCGCTGCCGTCGTGGATCGGCCTGACGCTCGGCGTCATGAAGGACTCGGCACTCGTGCTCTGGCTCGGGCTGATCGAGCTTTTGCGCGCCTCGCAGATCCTCGTCACCCGCCTGCAGGAGCCGCTGTTCATCCTGCTCATCTGCGGCGCCATCTACTTCATCATCAGCCTTCCCATCGCCCGACTTGGCGGGTATCTCGAGAAACGGTGGTCCCCCAATGATTGAGATCGAAAACGTCCGCAAATCCTTCGGCCAGCTGGAAGTCCTCAAGGGCATCGACCTCACCGTCCAGAAGGGCGAGGTCGTCACCGTCATCGGCGGTTCCGGTTCGGGCAAGTCGACGCTGCTCACCTGCATCAACGGCCTGGAGTCGATCGCAGCCGGCCGCGTCGTGATCGACGGCACCGACGTCCACGCCAAGGGCACCGACCTCAACAAGCTGCGCCAGAAGGTCGGCATCGTCTTCCAGCAGTGGAATGCCTTCCCGCACCTGACCGTGCTGGAGAACGTCATGCTGGCGCCGCGCAAGGTGCTTGGCCTGACCAAGGAGAAGGCCGAGGCAATCGCGGTGAAGCAGCTGACCCATGTTGGCCTCGCCGAGAAGCTCTCCGTCTATCCGAACCGCATGTCGGGCGGCCAGCAGCAGCGCATGGCAATCGCCCGCGCACTCGCCATGTCGCCCGAATACATGCTGTTCGACGAGGTGACCTCGGCGCTCGACCCGATGCTGGTGGGCGAGGTGCTGGACACGCTGCGCATGCTCGCCTCCGAAGGCATGACGATGATATGCGTGACGCACGAGATGAAGTTCGCGCGCGAGGTCTCCGACCGCGTGGCCTTCTTCCACCAGGGCGTGATGGCCGAGATCGCGCCACCGGAACAGCTGTTCGACGCGCCGGAGCACCCCGAGACCAAGAAGTTCCTGGCCGCAACGCATTGAGGGCATGATGGAAGAGCAGGCCGATGTCATCGTCATCGGGGCCGGGGTCGTCGGCCTCTCGGCGGCGATTGCCGCGCAGGCACGCGGCCTGAAGGTCACGGTGCTCGACCGCGAGGGGCCGGCCGCCGGAGCCTCGGCCGGCAATGCCGGAGCCTTCGCCTTCACCGACATCCTGCCGCTGGCGTCGCCCGGCATCCTCAAGAAGGCGCCGAAGTGGCTGCTCGATCCGCTCGGGCCGCTGTCGGTGCCGCCGGCCTATGCCATGCAGATCGCGCCGTGGATGTTCCGCTTCTGGCGGGCCTGCTCGCCCAAACGCGTCGCCCATTCGACCAAGGCCCAGACGGCGCTGATGGACCTGTCGAAGGCCGAACTCGAGCCCTTCCTGCGCCAGACCGGCACGGCGCCGATGCTGCGCAAGGAAGGCAACCTGCAGGTCTATGAGGGCGAAGCCGAACTGAAGGCGGCCCTGCCCGGCTGGCAGGCGCGCGAAGAGCACGGCATCGAGCTACATCATCTCAATGCCAGGGAGATGGCCGAGATCCAGCCAGGTCTCGCCCAGCGCTTCACCCATGGCACGTTCACGCCCGGCTGGTTCTCGATCTCCGATCCCAGGCTCTACACACTCGAATTGGCCGAGCATTTCCGTAACTCGGGCGGAACGATCGAGCGCGCCGAGGTGACCGCACTTCGACCGGTCGGTGACGGTGTCGAGATCGTGACGGCGGACGGCAGCGTCCGCCGCGCCAGCAAGGTCGTGCTGTCGGCCGGCGCCTTCTCGCATCGGATCGCGAAGACATTGGGCGAGAACATCCCGCTCGAGACCGAGCGCGGCTACAACACCACGCTGCCATCCGATGCCTTCGACCTGCGCACGCAGGTGACCTTCGGCGGCCACGGCTTCGTCGTCACGCGGCTTTCGACCGGCATCCGCGTCGGCGGTGCGGTCGAACTCGGCGGGCTGAAGCTCGCGCCGAATTTCCGCCGTTCCGAAGCCATGCTGAAGAGAGCGCAGGCCTTCCTGCCCGGCCTCAAGCCGGGTGGCGGCGTTCAATGGATGGGCTTCCGCCCATCGCTGCCCGACAGCCTGCCGGCCATCGGCACGGCACGCGCGACCCGGCGCGTCGTCTACGCATTCGGCCATGGCCATCTCGGCCTGACCCAATCGGTGGGCACTGCACGGATCGTCGCCGATCTCCTGACCGGCAAGACGCCCGCCATCGATATCGCATCCTTCTCGCCTCAAAGATTCTGACAGGGGTCTCGACCATGGCCAACCATACCTTCTCGTGTCTCGACGGACATACCTGCGGCAATCCCGTGCGCCTCGTCTCGGGCGGCGGCCCTCGCCTCGAGGGCGCCAATATGCTGGAAAAGCGCGCGCATTTCCTGCGCGAGTTCGACTGGATCCGCACCGGCCTGATGTATGAGCCGCGCGGCCACGACATGATGTCGGGCTCGATCCTCTATCCGCCGACGCGCCCCGACTGCGACGTCGCGGTGCTGTTCATCGAGACCTCGGGCTGCCTGCCGATGTGCGGCCACGGCACCATCGGCACCATCACCATGGCGATCGAAAACGGCCTGATCACCCCGCGCGAGCCGGGCAAGCTGTCGATCGACGCGCCCGCCGGCAAGGTCGACATCACCTATCGCCAGGAAGGCCGCTTCGTCGAGGAAGTGCGCCTCACTAACGTGCCGGGCTTCCTCTATGCCGAGGGCCTGACGGCCGAGGTCGAGGGCCTGGGCGAGATCGTCGTCGACGTCGCCTATGGCGGCAATTTCTACGCCATCGTCGAGCCGCAGAAGAATTTCCGCGACATGGCCGATCATACCGCTGGCGAGCTGGTGGGCTGGAGCCCGAAGCTGCGCGCCGCCCTCAACGCCAAGTACGAGTTCGTCCACCCCGAGCACCCGGCGATCCAGGGCCTGAGCCACATCCAGTGGACCGGCAAGCCGACGGTCGAGGGCGCGCATGCCCGCAACGCGGTGTTCTACGGCGAAAAGGCCATCGACCGCTCGCCCTGCGGCACCGGCACCTCTGCGCGCATGGCGCAGCTGGCCGCCAAGGGCAAGCTGAAGGTCGGCGACGAATTCTGGCATGAATCGATCATCGGCTCGATCTTCAAGGGCCGCGTCGAGGCAGCCGCCAAGGTGGCCGGTCGCGACGCCATCATCCCCTCTATCGCCGGCTGGGCCCGCCAGACCGGCATCAACACCATCTTCATCGACGACCGCGATCCCTTCGCGCACGGCTTCGTCGTGAAATGAGCGGACAAGTGCCGGCGCGCAGCATTCTCGGCGGCTCGGCCAACGGGCCAGTCATAGCCTCCGGCGAGGCGCTGAGCTTCTGGGGCGGGGTCAGCCCCGCCACCGGCAGCGTCATCGACGTACACCACCCTCTGCACGGCACCTGCCTCACCGGCGCGATCCTGATGATGCCGTCGAGCCGCGGCTCCTGCACCGGCTCGGGCGTGCTGCTCGACCTGGTCTTGACCGGCCGCGCGCCGGCAGCGCTGGTGTTCTCCGAGGCCGAGGACGTGCTGACGCTCGGCGCGCTGATTGCTTCCGAGCTGTTCGGCAGGCCTCTGCCCGTCCTGCGCTTGGCGCCGGAGGCCTATGAAGCGCTGTCGCGGGCCAAGTCGGCGCGGATCACCGACACGACGATCGAGGCGGACGGCCTTTTGCTGCCGGTCAGCCCGCCGGCAACCTCGGAGCTCGAACTCACCGACGCTGATCGCGCCATGCTCGACGGCCGCGACGGCGTGGCCGTTCAGCAGGCGATGCGCATCATCGTGGCGATGGCGGCACAGCAGGGCGCGCGCGGGCTGGTGGATGTGACGCAGGCCCATATCGACGGCTGCATCTATGCCAGCCCCGCCAACCTGACCTTCGCCGAGAAGATGGCCGAGATGGGCGCGCGCGTCCGCGTGCCGACGACGATGAACGCCATCTCCGTCGACCGCGCCAACTGGCAGGCGCAGGGCGTCCCGCACGATTTCGGCGATCCGGCCGCACGGCTGGCGGAGGCCTATGTGCGCATGGGCTGCAAGCCGACCTTCACCTGCTCGCCCTATCTGCTCGACAGCGCGCCGGGCAGGGGCGAGGCCATCGCCTGGGCCGAATCCAACGCCGTCATCTTCGCCAACACCGTGCTTGGCGCGCGGACGGCGAAGCATCCCGATTTCCTCGATCTCTGCATCGCGGTGACTGGCCGCGCGCCGCTGTCGGGTGTCTATCTCGACATGCACCGCAAGGCCCGCCGCGTCATCGACGTCGAACTGCCCGCAGCGGTGGACGACGCCTTCTGGCCGCTCATCGGCTATCTCGCCGGCAAGGCCGCACCCGACCGCATCCCGTTGCTGCGCGGGCTCGCTGCCGCCAAGCCGTCGCGCGACGATCTCAAGGCGCTGTGCGCGGCCTACGGCACGACGTCTGCGGCACCGATGCTGCATATCGAGGGCGTGACATCGGAAGCCGAGGGTGCCGCTACCGATGATGCTGATCTCGCGGCGATCACGCGGGCGGACATGCTTGCTGCATGGCAGACGCTGAATGCCGGTCCGGAAGAGGTGGAGCTGGTCGCGATCGGCAGCCCGCATGCCTCGCTCGACGAATGCCGCATGCTGGCCGAGGTTCTCGCCGGTCGCGGCCGCAAGGCGGATGTCGCCGTCATCGTCACCGCCGGCAACCAGGTGATCTCCGACGCCCGTGCCGACGGCACGCTGGCGAAGCTCGAAGCGAGCGGCGTGCAGGTCTTGCCCGACCTCTGCTGGTGCTCGATCTCGGAGCCCGTGTTTCCGACGCGGACGCGGGCGGTGATGACCAATTCTGGCAAGTACGCCCATTACGGTCCCGGCCTGTCGGGCCGCGCGGTGCGCTTCGGCAACCTTGCCGATTGCGTCACGGCGGCGCTGACCGGCTATGTGCCCGAGCGGCTGCCGGACTGGCTTTCCTAGAATGCTTTACGCAATTCCTGGCGAAAGACGCTCCCCAGGAATTGCCCTGAGGAGGTAATATGCGCAGCACCAAGACCATCCACGTGATTTCGGCCCATGCCGAGGGTGAGGTCGGCGACGTCATCGTCGGCGGCGTGACCCCCCCGCCGGGCGACACGATCTGGGAACAGAGCCGCTGGATCGCCCGCGACAACACGCTGCGCAACTTCGTGCTCAACGAGCCGCGCGGCGGCGTCTTCCGGCATGTCAACCTTCTGGTGCCGCCCAAGCATCCGGAGGCCGACGCCGCCTTCATCATCATGGAGCCCGAAGACACCCCGCCGATGTCGGGCTCGAACTCGATCTGCGTGTCGACCGTGCTGCTCGACAGCGGCATCCTGCCGATGCAGGAGCCGGTGACCGAGATCACGCTCGAGGCCCCAGGCGGGCTGGTCCGCGTGCGCGCTGAATGCCGCAACGGCAAGGCCGAGCGCATCTATGTGCGCAACCTGCCGAGCTTCGCCGAGCGTCTCGACGCCAAGCTCGAGGTCGAGGGGCTGGGCACGCTCACCATCGACACCGCCTATGGCGGCGACAGCTTCGTCATCGTCGATGCTGCGGCGCTCGGCTTCGGCCTCAAGGCCGACGAGGCGCATGACATCGCGAAGCTTGGCGTGAAGATCACCAACGCCGCCAACGCCGCGCTCGGCTTCCACCACCCCGAAAACCCCGACTGGAAGCATTTTTCCTTCTGCCTGTTCGCCGGTCCGGTGGAACGCACAGCCGAAGGCCTGCGCGCCGGCGCGGCAGTTGCGATCCAGCCCGGCAAGGTCGACCGCTCTCCGACGGGCACGGCGCTTTCGGCGCGCATGGCGGTGCTGCACGCCCGCGGCCAGATGGGACTGGAAGACAGCCTGACCGCCGTCTCCGTGATCGGCTCAACCTTCACCGGCCGCATCGCCGGCACGACCGCGGTCGGTGGCCAGCCGGCGATCCTGCCCGAGATTTCCGGCCGCGCCTGGATCACCGGCACCCACCAGCACATGCTCGACCCGTCCGACCCCTGGCCGGAAGGCTACCGCCTCACAGACACCTGGGGTGCCCGCTGATGTCGCACCAGCTGCTGGTCTAGAGATCCGCAACGAGTTCTGCAGTCGGCGTCACTGGGCTTGCCGACGCAGGCTGGCGATCGCTTCCGCCCATGCCTGCGGAAACCGACAGCGCGGTGACGGGTCGCGGCTGCTCTTGCCCATCAACGACAATCTTGTCGACGAGTTCGTTCGCAAACGAAACGAGACCGCGAATGCGGCCCGCTTCGTAAACCGGCTCGGGATAGTACCAGACAAGGTCGGGATAGAGCCTGCCCTCCAGCATGACGTTGTAGTAATTCGTCAAGCCTTTGTAGGGACAGCGGCTGACCGTTCCGCTCGGCTGCAGAATGCCAGGCAGCACATCCTCGATCGGCAGGTAGTAGCGTGTCGGCAGCCCCGTCTCGAACAGGAGGTGCGCGCGACGCGTCTCGGCAACCATGCCGCCTCCGAGATAGATCTGGACGTGCCGGCTGGACGGCAGGATATCGACGCGGCGAAACGGATCGCGGGGATGGACGAATATCTCTTCATCCTCCTCGAGCCAGCGATCCGCCTTCGGCCAGTCGAAGCTGGCGTAACCGGAGAGATCCGGGCACCCTGCCACCGATCCGTCGTAGCGCCACATCAGGTTTTCGATCCTGCCCGCCGGTGTCTGAAGGGAATAGTAGGTGGCGGTTCCCTTGAAAGGATCGCGAGCAACCTGACCACTTTCGGCCATCAGATCGGTGCGTATGTCTTCGATCGGAAAATAATAGACGGGCAGGTGGTCCGATTCATAGAGAAGCACGCCGCGGACCGTGTCGGCGATCACGGCGCCGCCGGCTTCCACGCGCAGGCGCTTTTGAACCGCTACGGGAAACAGCACATATCCCGGCTCGAATTCGAACTGAACGACACTGTCGAGTGGCGGAATATGCGGGCCGCGGCCCCTGAGATGTTGCTGGCGCATCCTTCGGTCTCCTTCATTTCGAACGGGGGCATGTCCCGAGAGCCCCGTGAGGAATTTCGCGGCGCGCGATCGGACGACCTGGGATTGTCCGGTCCGACGCGGCGCCGTCCGACCGCATGATCCTTCGACACGAAGGCTGCTTCTTCCGAAATAGCGGCATCGCCTACCACTATCCTCAGCGCAGACGCAGCAGGCTGGCACCCGGAGATTCCGGCGTTGCGGCAACGGCCCGCCTCTCTGCGGTTGGCACAAGGCGCGGCAGTCCGGGGACATCCCGGCCCGGCTGTGATACCATCGCACAGAGCTTGGAGCCCGGCGGGTTGAGGTGTCCGCGCGGCTTGAAAACGTCAGGTGCCTGGCCGGGGCAGGAGAATCGGCTGCGGCACACCTTGTCGCCTCATGGTGCCGCCGAATGGATCTTTTCCTCGCGCTGGGCCTCATCGCACTCAAGGTCGCATTCCTGATCGCGGCGCTGCTTTTGCTGCCGTTGCCCCTGACCTGGCTCGAACGCAAGATCGCCGGGCACATGCAGCAGCGGATGGGGCCGATGCGGGTGGGCTGGCACGGCCTGCTGCAGCCGCTCGCGGACGGGGTCAAGCTTCTGGCGAAGGAGGACCACATCCCGACCGACGCCGACCGGCTGCTGTTCAAGCTGGCGCCGATCCTCGCCCTTGCTCCGCCATTCGTGGTGTTCGTCGCAATTCCCTTCGGCGAAAGCGTTTCGGTGCTCGGCACCGAGATCACGCTCTATGCCTCGAACATGAACGTGGCGCTGCTTTTCATCCTGGCGGTGATCGGCATCGAGGTCTACGGCGTCATCTTCGGCGGCTGGGCCGCAAACAGCAAATACGCCGTGCTCGGCAGCCTCAGGACCTGTGCCCAGATGATCAGCTACGAGATCCCCATGGGCTTTGCGGTCATCGGCGTCGTCATGCTGGCGCAGTCGATGAGCCTGCTCGACATCGTGCGCGCCCAGGCCGATGTCTGGAACATCGTCTACCAGCCGATCGGCTTCTTCGTCTTCTTCGTTGCGGGCCTTGCCGAGGCGCAGCGCATCCCCTTCGACCTGGCGGAAGCGGAAGGCGACCTGGGTGCCGGGTTCCACACAGAATACAGCGGCATCCGCTTCGCTTTCTTCATGGTCAGCGAATACGCCATCATGCTGTTGATCTCGGTGCTCTCGGTGGTGCTGTTCTTCGGCGGCTGGAACGGCGTGCTGATCCCGCTGCCGCCGCTGCTCTGGTTCCTGATCAAGGTGGCGTTCTTCGTCTACCTGTTCATCTGGCTGCGTTTCACTTTGCCGCGCTATCGCTACGATCAGTTGATGGCAATCGGGTGGAAAGTCTTGCTTCCGCTCTCGCTGGCGAACATAATCGTGACTGGTGTTGCCTTCATCTAGGGCCATGGTGTTCCATGGCGGGACGGCGATGTCGCGTGTGGTAGACAGAGGCGGAAGATGGATCGGCTGGGCGTACTTCGCCGATCTCGGCAAAGCGCTGGCCCTGACGCTCAGCTACATGTTCTCCCGATCCGTGACCATGCAGTATCCGGACAAGGAGAAGTGGCTGCCCTACCCGCGTTATCGCGGGCATCACTTCCTGAAACGCGACGACGAGGGCGAAATCAAGTGCGTGGCCTGCGAACTCTGCGCGCGGATCTGCCCCTGCTATTGCATCGAAGTCGTTCCCTACGAGGATGAGAAGGGCAACCGGCGCCCCGCGAAATTCGAGATCGACATGAGCCGCTGCCTGTTCTGCGGGCTGTGCGAGGACGCCTGCCCGGCGGACGCGATCGCGCTCGGCCAGCAATATGAATTCTCGAGCTTTTCCTCGCGCGACCTGGTGGTTGGGCGTGACGATCTGCTCGCAAAGCCAGGCAAGGCGGCGACAGGCGGCGCCGTGGTCGCGGCGCAGCTCCGGACGGTCGAGCAGGATGTGCGCGTCGAGGCCAGCGAGCACCAGGGCTACAACTGGTGGCGCAATATCCGACGGAGGTGAAGGCGTCCAAGCTGCCAAGCCGGAGCCACAGACGGGAGGTTCAGATGTTGATCTGCGAGATATTGAAGACAAAGGCTCCCGGGGTCATTTCGGTTGCCCCGGAAATGACGATCGTGGAGGTGCTGCGGCTGTTCCGCGACAGCAACATAGGCTTCGTGGTCGTCAACCGCTCTCCCGGGGAATATCTCGGCACCCTCTCCGAGCGGGACTGCTGCAATGCGGTGGCCGAATATGGAGCCGCCGCGCCGACGATGGCGGTGACCGACGTCATGAACCGCCGTGTGGCGACCTGTTCGACACGTGACGGCCTCCCCCTGGTGATGGCGATCATGACCAAGCGGCGGACGCGTCATGTGCTGGTCCTCGACGGCAAGACTGTCGTCGGCGTCGTCAGCATCGGCGACGTGGTCAAGCACCGGCTCGACGAATCCCTGCGCAACGAGCAGGCGCTGCACGACTACATCGCCGGCACCGGCTATCATTGATACGCATCCGCGCCGGCGTTGCGGCGCCTGAAGTGTCGGTCGAATTCGCGCCTGAGTTCGTCCGGAATCAACCGCCCAGTTCCAACGGTTGCGTCCCGGATGCGGTCGCGGTGGCGACAGCGATTGCAGGATGCGCCAGCTCGACTTCGACCGGGCACGGATATTCGCCCCATCTCATCAGAGCGTTGAGGCGCAACGCGCCGTAGTTTTCCGGCACGAAGACCAGCCCCTCGGGGAAATGCCGGTTGAGCTTGAGCTTGGCCGACAGTTCGCCCCGGGCCGACCGCACCACCACGGGATCGCCTTCGGCCAAGCCGAGCCGCGCGGCGTCCAGCGGACTCATTTCCGCATATGGCTGATCGGCAATCGTGTTCAGTATATCCGAGCGTTCGGAAAGATAGCCGTTGTGGAACAGGCCGTTGCCGGTGACCAGCGCGAGCCCATCGTAGGCCCTGGCAGCGGGCACCGGAGCGAAGCCGCCAGCTTCCAGCGGAACCGGGACTGCCCCGGTGAACGCGCCATCCGGGCCCAGCGCTTCCCGCGTCAATCCCTGGTAGCCGGGAACGAGCCTGGCGATCTCGTCGACGATCTCGTCCTGCACCGACGGGTGCAGGACCTCGTCGCGAAGTGCGGCGACAAAATCGAATATCGCCAGGTTGCTTCGCGCCTCGAAGGGAGGCTCGCGGAACTTGGACACCTTCTGGACCCGGCCTTCATTGTTGGTGAAGGTCCCGGACTCCTCACCATAGCCCGAGGCGGGCAACACGACGTCGGCGAGGGCAGACGTCTCCGTCAGATATGCGTCCTGCACGATCAGAAGGCTGGCAGCGCCGAGCGCCCGGTGCACGAAACCGCGGTCGGGAAAGGACGCCAGCGGATCGCTTCCGACGATGTAGAGCGCGCCTATCCGACCCTGTTCGCAGAGATCCAGCATGGCGCCGAAATCCGCCCCCGGCGCCGCCGGGAGCTCCGCGCCCCATGCCTGTTCGAAGCCTGCACGCGCCGAACCGTCCTCGATCGCACGCCATCCAGGCAGAGCTGTCGGCAGGGCGCCCATGTCCCAGGCGCCCAGCTGGTTGGCACGGTCGAAGAGGAACTGCATGGCCGGATCCTTGCCGAGGGCCTGAAGGAGTTGCAGGAGGCGATCCAGCTGCTGCAGCGTCGCGCGCTGTTCCGGCGAGCGCAGCAGGTCGACGCTGACGAGGACTGTCGCGCTCCTGCCGTCCAGAAGGGCCGCGGCAAGGCGCTGCGGTCCATCATCGCCGGCGGTCGCGCCGCCATTGGTTACGTGGTCCTGAAGTGCCTTGTCTGGCACGGCTTGGCCCGCGGCGACCGTCAACTCGGCCACCACCGCGGCAAGGGCGGCCGCCTCGGCGCCCGGCCGCACCCGAAGGACCGCACGGGCATCGGCGTCCAGGCGTGACGGCCGTGCCGACAGCATCACCAGTTGGACGCGTCGCCGCCGCGCACTGTCCCGCAGCAGATACTCGGTGACCGGGTTTTCCTCCGTCACGTTGCCGCCCACGACGAGCACCCGGTCGTTGCCGATCACTTCCTCCAGCGGGGCACGGGTGTAGAAGCGGGCCAGCGGGCCGAGCATGTCGAAAGCCGTCGACCAGCGCGAGGAGCAATCGATGCTGTTGGTGTGGAACACTGTGCGCATGAGCTTCTGGAACTGGTAGAGCACCTCGTTGGGCAGGCGCGGCGAAACCAGCCCGCCCGCGCCCATGTCCCCGACCTCCGCGAGGCGCCGGCGAAGGTAGGCGCCGGCCTCGTCCCAGGAGACGGGCACCAGCGCGCCATTTCTGCGGATCATCGGCGACCTGATGCGGTCCCGGCTGGCCACGAAGTCGAGGCCGAAGCGGCCGCGCGCGCAAAGCGTTTCGCGATTGACCCCGTGTTCCCACTTGGAGCGGACCCGCATGAACTCGCCCTTGCGGGAACCGACGGTAAGCTGGCAGCCGGTGCCGCAATGAGGACAGACCGTGTCCGTCTCGACCAGATCCCAGGGCCGCGCCTTGTAGCGATAGGGGAAGCTCATCAGCGCGCCAACGGGGCAGACCTCGACGCAATTGCCGCACTGGTCGCAACTGGCGAGGCTGCCCTCGAAGCCGGTGACCGCGGTATCCATGCCCTTCTCGACCGTGCCCAGGGCGACCGCGCCGACCACCTCCTCGCACATGCGTACGCAGCGCTGGCACTGGATGCAGCGGTTGACGTTCATGATGATGACGGGGCTGAGGCGGATGTCGTGCGAATGGAACACGCGCTTGGGATCGGTGAAGCCGCTTCGGCGCGGCCCATAGGCCATCACCATGTCCTGGAGCTCGCACTCGCCGCCCTTGTCGCAGACCGGGCAGTCGAGCGGATGGTTGGCAAGCAGCATGTCCAGCATCGAGGAGCGCGTCTCGGCGATCAGCGGCGTGTTCGTCCGCACCACCATGCCGTCGGTCACGGCCGTGGCGCAGGCCGGCTGAAGCCGCCTCTGCCCGGCGATCTCCACCAGACACATGCGGCAGGAAGCCAGCGGCGGCAGCCGCTTCAGATAGCAGAAGGTCGGAACCTCGATGCCCAGCGCCTGGGCCGCCTGCAGTATAGTGGAGCCGGCCTCCACTTCGAGCTCATGCTCGTCGATCGTGACGCGTGCCATCGCTTCCTCGCGGCCTTCTCAATGGAAGGGACATCTCCGCTCGTCGATATGGGCGGCGAACTCATGCTCGAAATGCGCCAGCGCCGCGCGCAGGCCCATCGCCGCGCCATCGCCCAAGGCGCAGAAGGTGTTGCCGAAAATGCCCTTGCAGAGCGCCTGCAACTGCTCGATGTCGCCCGGCACGCCCTGCCCCGCCTCGATCCGGCGCAGCACCTTGACGACCCAGTTCAGCCCCTCGCGGCACGGGGTGCACTTGCCGCAGGATTCATGGTGGAAGAACTCGATGATGCGGGTGGCGACCTTCACCATGCAGGTCGTGTCGTCGATCACGATCACGCCGGCCGAGCCCAGCATGGAGCCCACGGCGGCCAGGGAATCGAAGTCCATGCCGACGTCCAGTCCGCTCTCGGGGATGACAGAGGCCGACACCCCGCCCGGGATCACCGCCTTGATCCTGCGTCCCGGCAACGGCCCGCCGGCGTGGTCAGCGACCAATTCGCGCAAAGCTATGCCCATCGGCAGCTCGTAGAGGCCCGGCTTGCGCACCTGTCCGCTCAGGCAATAGAGCTTCGGGCCGGGGCTCTTGTCCGGGCCGATGCCGCGGAACCAGTCGGCGCCGCGGTTCACGATGTGCGGCACGCAGACCAGGGTCTCGACGTTGTTGATCACCGTCGGGCTGGCATAGAGCCCCGCGACCGCGGGAAACGGCGGCTTGAGGCGCGGCTGGGCGCGCTTGCCTTCGAGCGAGTCGAGCATGGCGGTCTCTTCGCCGCAGATATAGGCGCCGGCGCCGCAATGGACGTGCACGGCGAAATTGAAGTCCGACCCCAGGATGCGCTTTCCCAGATAGCCCTTGGCATGGGCTTCGGCGATCGCCTGCTCCAGCCGCCGGATCGCCAGCACATATTCGCCGCGCACGTAGACATAGGCGGTTTCGGCGCCGATCGCGTAGGCGCTGATCGCCATCCCCTCGATCAGCTGGTGGGGATCGCGCTCCATGATGATGCGATCCTTGAAGGTGCCCGGCTCGCCCTCGTCGGCGTTGCAGCACAGATATTTGGGTTTGCTCGTCTGCTTCGGCACGAAGCTCCATTTCAATCCCGTCGGGAAGCCGGCTCCGCCGCGACCGCGCAGGTTGGAGTTCTTGACCAGTTCGATGACCTCGTCGGGCGTGTGCTTGCGAAGCGCCTTGGCCAGCGCCCGGTAGCCGCCGCCGGCCTCGTAGGCCGAGATCAGATGGCCGTCCGGCACGTCCATGTTTTTGAGAAGCACCTGCTCGAACACGGCACTACGCTCCCGTCATGACGGCAGCAGGCACCTCGGCCCCCGCCGCCCGCAGTCTGTCCAGAAGGGCGTCCAGCCGAGCGATGTCCAGCTCGCCGTGATAGTCGTCGCCGACCTGCATCACCGGAGCCATCTCGCAGGCGCCGAGGCATTCGACCGTCGACAAGGTGAACAGGCCGTCGGACGTCGTATCGCCCTTGCCGATCCCCAGCACCGCCTCCATGTGGACCAGGAGAGCCTCCGCTCCGCGCAGCATGCAGGAGACGTTGTCGCACAGCTGCAGATGAAACATCCCCACCGGCTCGGTGTGGAAGAGG
The DNA here is from genome assembly GCF_037625995.1 of Aminobacter sp. Piv2-1. Classification (NCBI taxonomy): domain Bacteria; kingdom Pseudomonadati; phylum Pseudomonadota; class Alphaproteobacteria; order Hyphomicrobiales; family Phyllobacteriaceae; genus Aminobacter; species Aminobacter sp. Piv2-1. The sequence continues at coordinate 160,334 of NZ_JARKMU010000004.1, read as the reverse complement.
GTGTAGAAGGTCGCCAGCTCGTAGACCCAGATCCGCTCGACGCCGAGGACATCGGCCACCTCTTCCAGCACCGGGCCGGGCAAATGGCCATGCTCCTTCTGTGCGATCAGCAGCGCGGGCATGATCGCCGACCGGCGGTCGGGATAGCGCTCCGCCGCTGCCTCGATCCTTTCACGCATGCCCATCGCGGCCGGCTCCCTTGCTACTTGTCCACCTCGGCCATGACCGGGTCGAGGCTGCCCAGGACCGCGATCATGTCTGCCAGGTAGCGCGCATTGCTGACCCCGAAGAGGCCCTGGAGGTTGACGAAGGACGGCGCCCTGACCTTCATCCGGAACGGCTTTTCCGACCCGTCGCTGACGATGTAGAAGCCGAGTTCGCCCTTCGGCGCCTCGATCGCCGAATAGACCTCGCCCTTCGGCACCTTGAAGCCATAGGCGGCCAGGTCGAAATGCTGGATCAGCGCCTCCATCGAGCAGTGCACCCTGTCCTTGTTCACCGGGAACGCGACGGTGGGCATGTCGATCTGGAACGGCCCCTCGGGCATCTGTTCGAGGCACTGTTCGATGATCCGGATGCTCTCGCGCATCTCGTCCACCCGGCACTGCCATCGGGCGTAGCAGTCGCCTTCGTCGCGCGTGACGACCTTGAACTCGAGGCGATCGTAGACCTCGTAGGGCTCGTCGCGGCGGATGTCCCAGTCGACACCCGAGGCGCGCAGGTTCGGTCCGCTCAGGCCGAGATCGATGCCATCTTCGGCAGAGATCACACCGACCCCCTGCGTGCGCTTGAGGAATACCCGGTTGTCCTCGAGCAGCCGCTCATAATCGCGGATCCGGTTCGGGAAGATGTCGCAGAACTCCCTGATCTTCGGGAAGAACTCGGCGGGCAGGTCTTCGCGTACACCGCCGACCCGGCAGAAGGAGGTGTGCATCCTGGCACCGCTGATCATTTCCAGGAGGTCCATGACCATTTCGCGCTCGCGCATGGCGTAGAGCAGCGCGGTCATGGCACCCAGGTCCATGGGTAGCGCGCCGGTGATCAGGAGGTGGCCGGAAATCCGCGCCAGCTCGGCCATCAGCACGCGGATATACTGGGCGCGGATCGGCGCCTCGATGCCCAGCAGCTTCTCCACAGCAAGCGCGAAAGCCAGATTGTTCGAAGGCGGGCAGACGTAGTCGAGCCGGTCGGTCAGCGGAAAGATCTGGGTGTAGGTGAAGCTCTCGGCCAGCTTTTCGGTGCCGCGGTGCAGGTAGCCGATATGCGGGTCGACGCGCGCGACATACTCGCCCTCCAGCTCCAGCACGAGCCGCAACACGCCATGCGTGCTGGGATGCTGCGGGCCGAGGTTGAGGAGCACCTCCTTGAGGGCGGTGGCTTCGCCTTCCGGCCTGCTCAGTTCCGTGACTTCGGTCATCTCAAGGCACCGTCGTTCAGGCAACTCCCTTAGGGTATGTCCCTGGTGGAGAGGTCCGGCTGGGTCGGCGGCGGACCTTCGGCACCAAAGGGATTGAGCTTGTCCCTGTAGCCCCTTAGCGGGAAATCCTTGCGCTGCGGGAAGCCCTCGAAACCTTCCCACATGTAGATCCGGCGCAGGTCGGGGTGGCCTTCGAAGACGATCCCGTACATGTCCCAGGCCTCGCGCTCATGCCAGTTGGCGGTGCGCCAGACCCCCGTCACCGAAGCGACGCGCGGCGGGTCGCCGAGGCGGCACTTGATGCGGACGCGCCATTTGTTGGGCAGCGAATAGAGATGGTAGACGGCCTCGTAGCGCGGCCTTTCGGGGTAATGATCCACCCCGCAAATGTCGGACAGGAAATCGAAGCGAAGGGCCGGATTTTCCTTCAGGAACCGGCAAAGCTCGACGATCGTTTCCGGCGGGGCGGCCAGGACCTGGATGCCATGCGCGAAGCCGCGATCCTCGATCGCTCCGCCGAAGCGTTCCGCAACCAGCGCGCAGATGAGGGGCGTCTCCTCGCTCATGACGCAACGACCCGCTCCAGGGGCGTCCCGGCCAACGCCCTGGAATTCTTGATTTTCTCCTGAAGCAGCAGGAAGCCGTGCATCAGTGCCTCGGGCCGCGGCGGGCAGCCGGGCACATGCACGTCCACCGGCACGAACGTCTCCGCCCCCTGCACCACGGCATAGGTGTTGTAGACCCCGCCCGAGATCGCGCAGGTGCCCATCGCGATGACCCAGCGCGGCTCGGGCATCTGGTCGTAAAGCCGTCGTACGACCGGCGCGAACTTCCGCGTCACGGTGCCGGCGATGATCATGACGTCGGACTGGCGCGGCGACGGCCTGAAGACGACGCCAAAGCGATCCAGGTCATAGCGGGCGCAACCGGCCGAGATCATCTCGATGGCGCAGCAGGCGATGCCGAAAGTCTCCGGCCACAGCGCCGACCTGCGGCCCCAACTGATCAGGCTGTCGGCCGTCGTGAACAGCACGCTGTCCCGAATGGTGCCGCCTACCTCTCCCATTCCAGGGCTCCCTTCATCCAGGCGTAGGCGAACCCCACGAGCAGCAGCAGCACGAAGACGAACATCTCGATGTAGCCGACGAGGCCGATCTCCTTCAGCACGACCGCCCAGGGGAAGAGGAACATCGTCTCCACGTCGAAGACCACGAGCAGAATGGCGAGGACGAAGAACTGAACCCTGAAATTGCCGCCGGCGGCTTCGCCCGCGGGATCCATGCCGCATTCATAGGGCATGTTCTTGGCAGGATAGGGATTGGCAGGACGCAGCAGGGAGGAAACGAACAGCGTCGCCGCTGCCACCAGGACAATTCCGGCGGTCATGAAAAGAACCGGCAGGAATTCCATTCCAGCCATGATGCGTTGTCCAAGTCGGCGCCGACGGCTCCCGCATGGAACGGCTGCCCCCTCAGGGCCGGCCAGGCTGGCCTAAGGAAGCGACTTGGGCTTTCCTTTCGTCCATCTTCGAAGATATTCGGTTGGGTTAGGCATTGCAAACTCAATCGGTCAGCCGCCGAACACGGAGTCTTGGGCAAGCTTCAGAAACCACGCCGGAAACAGTCCTATGCCGATCGTTCCGGCGGCGGTGAGGGCGAGCGTGGCGCGGACCGAAGGCGTCAGTGCCGGATAGGTTTGCTCCCCAGGCTCACGCATGTAGATCACCATGACGATGCGGATGTAGAAATAGGCGGCAATCGCGCTCAGCAGCACGGCCACCACCGCCAGCGCGACGAACCCCCGCTCGACCAGCGCCACCAGAACGTAGAACTTGGCGAAGAACCCCGCCGTCGGAGGAATGCCGGCCAGCGAGAAGAGATAGAGCAGCATCAGCAGTGCGAGCCCCGGATGCGACTTGGCGAGGCCCCCGTAGTCGTCGATCGCCTCGCCCGAGAAATCGCCGTTCCGCATCAGGATGACCGTGGCGAAGATGCCCAGGTTCATGAACGCATAGATCAGCAGGTAGAGCATGACGCTGGCGATGCCGTCCGCCCCGCCGGCCACGACGCCGAACATGGCGAAGCCCGCATGGGCGATGCTGGAATAGGCGAGCAGGCGCTTGAAGTTGTCTTGGACCAGCGCCACGAAGCTGCCGAGCGCCATCGTTACCACCGCGATGACCGCAATGACGATCCACGCGTTCGAGGCAGCGACCAGCGGATTGAGGAAAACGCGCAGGATCACCGCGAAGCCGGCCGCCTTCGGAGCCACCGACATGAAGGCCGTGACCGTCGTCGGCGCGCCCTCGTAGACGTCCGGCACCCACATGTGAAACGGCACCGCGCCGACCTTGAAGGCCAGTCCGGCAACGATGAAGACCACCGCCAGCAGCAATCCGGGATCGCCCGCGTTGTTGGCCACGGCGGTGGCCATCCCGTCCAGGCTGGTCGTTCCGGTGAGGCCGTAGACCAGCGAGACGCCGTAGAGGAATATCCCCGTCGCTGCCCCGCCGAGGATCACATATTTCAGCGCCGCCTCGTTCGAGCGCCGATCCCTTCGCAGGAAGCCGGTCAGCACGTAGGTGCACAGCGCCATCAGTTCGAGGCCCACATAGATCGACAGCAGGTCCGTCGCCGAGGCCATGATCATCATGCCGGAAAGCGCGAACAGCAGGAGCACGTAATATTCGCTGCTCTCGATCCCTTCGATCTCGGCATATTTTCGCGACAGGAGGAACGTAAGCACGGTGGCTAGGTAGAACACGCCCTTGAAGAAGACCGCAAAGCGGTCGGAGATGAACATGCCCGAATAGGCCGGCCGCACCTCGCCGGCGAGTAGAAGCGTCGCCAGGGCAGCCGCCAGCACGATCGCGACGGACCCCCAGACCAAGAGATGCCCCTGCCCCTTCGGCAGCAGCTGCCCCAAAATCAGCAGGGCGCAGGCCCCGACGACCACCACGATCTCGGGCAGGCTCGCAAGCGCCGACTGGAGCAGCAGCGAGGCGGTCATGGGCCACTCCCCCCGCCGTGCACCCGCACGAGCAGATGTTTCACCGATGCATCGATGATCGACAGAAAAGGCTTCGGGTAGAGCCCGACCCAGAACACGAGCACGGCCAGCGGCACGATCGCCACCAGTTCACGGGCGTTCACGTCGCGAACCTTCGAACCCGCAGCCAGCCGAACCGGGCCCAGTGCTACCTTCCGGTACATCCCGAGCAGGTAGGCCGCACCCAGCAGCGCGCCGAGGACTGCCGCGGCAGCGATGGCGGCATTGGCCGCAAACCCGCCCGACAGCACCAGCAACTCACCGACGAACGAATTGGTGCCCGGCAACGCCATCGACGACAGGACGAACAGCGCGAGAAACGACGTGTAGACCGGTGCCAGCTTCATCAACCCGCCATAGGCGGCGATGCTGCGCGAGTGCGTGCGCTCGTAGATCAGGCCGACGAACAGGAACAGCGCGCCAGTCGTCACCCCGTGATTGAACATCTGCAGCAGGGCGCCCTCGAGCCCGCGCAGGTTCAGCGTGAAGATGCCCAGCGTCACGAACCCCATGTGGCTGATGCTGGAATAGGCGACCAGCTTCTTCAAATCGTCCTGCGCCAGGGCGAGCAGCCCGCCATAGACGATCGCCAGCGCCGACAGCATCAGCATCGGCGTCGCGTAATACACCGAGGCCTCCGGCAGCATCGGCAACGAGAACCGCAGGAAGCCGTAGGCGCCCATCTTCAGCAATACGGCGGCGAGGATGATGCTGCCCGCGGTGGGCGCCTGCACATGGGCGTCTGGCAGCCAGGTATGGACCGGAACCATCGGCACCTTGACGGCGAAGGCAACCAGGAACGCGAGGAATAGCCAGGACTGGACCGAGAACGGTATGGTCTGGGTGCTCAGTGCGACGATGTCGAAGGTCTGGCCGCCCTGGAAATAGAGCACGATGACGCCGACGAGGAACAGCAGGCTGCCGGCCAGCGTGTAGAGAAAGAACTTGAAGGCCGCGTAGACCCTGCCCTCCCCGCCCCAGACGCCGATGATGACATACATCGGGATCAGCATGGCCTCCCAGAAGACGTAGAACAGGAACAGGTCGAGCGCGCAGAACACCCCCAGCATCAGCGACTGCATGACCAGCAGGCTGATCATGAACTCCTTGACCTTGCTGTCGATCGCGGTCCACGAGGCGAGCACGCAGATCCAGCCCAGCAGCGCGGTGAGGAACACGAAGAGCGCGCTGATCCCGTCGACGCCGAGCGCGTAGGTGATGCCGAGCGCGGGCACCCAGGGGCGTGCCTCGGTGAACTGCATTGCGGGGGTGGTCGTGTCAAAGCCGGTCAGCATGGCCACGGCCAAGGCGAAATCGAGCACCGTAAAGCCAAGTGCGGTCCACCGCACCGTCTGGTCGTTGCGCATGAACGCCAGAACCGCCGCCCCCACCACCGGCGTGAACACGATGAGGCTGAGCAGCGGCAGCGCCATCGCCCCCCCTATTGCCACACGACGGCGAAGACGGCGGTGGCGCCGATCAGTCCGGCGATCATGGCCAGGGCGTAGTGGTTGACGACGCCGGTCTGGAGGCGCCGCAGCGTGCCTCCACCGCGCAGGATCGAGCGGGCAACGCCGTTCACGATGCCGTCGACGCCATTGAGGTCGATGCGCAGGCCGATACGCGCCATCCCATGCATCAACGGCAGAACAACGGTCTCGGAGACGTTGCTCACCGCCCTCTCCCAGGCCGCCACCGGCTTCTCAGCGAACCACATGAAAGACCGTGCGCCCTTGCGGTAGAACCAGTCCGTGTCGATGCTGATCGTGGCCTCGGGGTCGAGAGCCTTGAGGAAGATCACAAAGCCCAACGCGGTGAACAACAGCAGGCCCAGGCTCTCGGTGATGTGGACGCCGGTATAGGGCTCGAAGTCGACCGGATAGGGCAGCAGCGCGTAGAGCGGCTGAGGATACACGCCTATCGCGATGCAGAGCGCGGCCGCCATCGCCATCGCGATGAGCATGTTGCGGGGCGGCTCGCGCGCCTCAAGCCCGCGGTCCGTGCCGAAGAACATGTAGTAGGGAAGCTTGAGCCCGGTGTGCAGGAACGTCCCCGACGACGCCATCGTCAGCGCCAGCACCACCAGCGCACGCTGGTCCTGCCCGGCGGCAGCCACCACCATGGACTTGGTGACGAAGCCCGAAAAGAACGGGAATGCCGAGATCGCAAATGCGCCGATCATGTAGAGCGCAACGGTGATCGGCATCGACTTGTAGAGGCCGCCCAATTCGGTGAGCTTGCGCCGCCCGGTGACGTAGATCACGGCCCCCGCGCCCATGAACAGGAGCGCCTTGTAGAGGATGTGGGCGAAGGCGTGGCTGGCGGCGCCATTGATCGCCATTTCGGTACCGATCCCGACGCCCGCCACCATGTAGCCCACCTGGCTGACGATGTGATAGGCGAGCAGCCGCCGGCAGTCGTTCTCGAGCACGGCGTAGATGACGCCGTAGAGCGCCATCGCGATGCCGAACCAGACCAGCAGCTCGGTTCCGGGAAACGCGCGCGCCAGCACATAGACCGCGGTCTTCGTCGTGAAGGCGCTCATGAACACCGCCCCGGTCACCGTCGCCTCCGGGTAGGCGTCGGTCAGCCAGGCATTGAGCGGCGGCACCGCCGCGTTGAGCATGAAACTGGCGAGGATCAAAAGGGCGGCAGCGCCCATCTGCCCTTCGATCGGACCGAACAGCAGCGAGCCGGTGCCAATCCCCTGGAGAACGATGCCGCCGAGCAGTACGACGCCGCCGGTGATGTGGACCATCAGATAGCGAAACCCGGCGCGGATCGCAGGCCCGCCGCCCTGGGCGAAGACCAGATAGGCGGAGGCGACCGCCATCGCCTCCCAGAACACGTAGAGGGTCAGGTAGTCGCCGGCGAAGACCACGCCAAGAGCGCTGCCGACATAGACGAATGCAGCCACGTGCTGGCCGGGGCGCGTGACGTGAAGCGCATAGACCGTGCCGATCAGCGCCATGATCGTGAAGACGGTGGCAAAGACGATGCTCAGCCTGTCGACCCTGGCCACCAGGATGTCCTGGCCGATGAACCGCGCCGCACCGTAGTCGCCCGGCTGCATGGCGAGCACGGCGACGATCGCCAGTGCCGGGATCGCCACCAGATAGGCCTTGCGGATGGTCGGCGGCAGGAAGGGGATCGGCACGGCGCCGAGGATGAACAAGGCAGCGGGATGGACGAAGTCAGTCATAATAGTCCTCGCGCCGCATCAGACCGCATCGATGGCCGAGGAATTTCGAGACGAAGATCAGCAGCACGCAGGAGCCGAAGCCGTAGACGGCCGACCAGCCCGGCAAGCGGTCCCAGAGGTATTCGGCGTGTTCGCGAAAAACCAGGAAGTCGGCGATGACGATCGCGGCAAGGGCCAGGTAGAACAGCCGGCGGCGGCGGACGGCATATGCCTCGTCGCCAAAGAAATCGACGATGTACCTGATCATCCGACCACCCTTTCGGCGAGAGCGATGAAGTAGCCGGGGAACAGGCCCACGGCCACCGACAGGATGGCGGTCGCCACCAGCGGGATGGCGATCATCGGAATCTCGCGGACCGGCGCGGCATTGTCCGGCTCTGCTCCGAAAAAGGCGACATAGCTGACCGGCAGGAAATAGGCGGCGTTCAGGACAGAACTCACCAGCAGCACGACCAGGAACGCGACCTCGCCCGCCTCCACCGAGCCCAGCGCCAGGTACCACTTGCTGACGAAGCCCCCCGTGGGCGGTATTCCGATCATGCTGAGCGAGCCGACGAAGAAGGCACCCATCGTCCAGGGCAGCCTGCGGCCGATGCCAGCCATGTCGCTGATGTTGCGCTTGCCGGATGCGCAGTAGATCGACCCGGCGCAAAAAAAGAGCGTGATCTTGGAGAAGGCATGCACGGCGATGTGGATGATCCCGCCTACCATCGCGACCGGCGACAAGAGAACCGCGCCGAGCACGATGTAGGAGAGCTGGCTGACCGTCGAATAGGCGAGCCGCGCCTTGAGGTCGTCTCGGGTCAGCGCGTAGATCGACGCCGTCAGGATCGTGAACGAGACGAGGTAAGCGGTGGCCACGCCGAGCCCCAGGGCGGCGACCAGCCCGGTGCCGAAGACATCGAAGATCACCCTGAGCACGCAGAACACGCCCATCTTGACCACGGCAACTGCATGCAACAGCGCACTGACGGGCGTTGGCGCCACCATGGCGGCGGGCAGCCAGGCGTGCATCGGCATGACCGCCGACTTGGCAAAGCCGAAGAGATAGCAGAAGTAGACGGCCGTCAGCAGCGGCGCCGAGGCACCCGTTCCCGCCAGCAGTCCCCCCGGCGTGAAGTCGAGCGATCCGGCAATGCTGTAGGTCAGAGCGAGCGCGGCGAGAAGCACGCTCTTCGACGCTCCCATCAGGTAGACGAGATACTTGCGGCTGCCGGTCCAGGCCTCCTCGTCCTCGTGATGGTAGACGAGTGGATAGGTGACGAGGCTGAGCGCCTCGTAGAAGATCACCAGCGTAAACAGATTGGCGGCGAAGGCGCCGCCGACGGCCGCCGCCAGGCTGGTGGCGAAGCAGGCGTAGAACCGGGTCTGGGCGTGCTCGTTCAGGGCCCGCATGTAGCCGATCGAATAGATCGACGCCGCGATCCACAGCAGCGACGAAACGGTGGCGAACACCATGCCGAGCGCATCGACCCGGAAGGCGAAATCGACCCCCGGCAGGATCTCGAACAGCTTCAGATCGACCGTCCGGCCCGCCAACACCGCGGGGGCCATGGAGGCGACGATCGCAAACATGACCACCGCCGCCACCGGCGAGACCGCGTCACGATAGCGTTCGCGGTTCTTCAGGAAGAGCACGGCAAGGGCGGCGAGGCCCGCGACAGCGACGGCAAGCAATGGCCGGATCGATGTCACCGGGTCCAAGCCGCTACCCCTTCAGCAACGTCACATCGTCGGCCCTCAGCGTGGACTTGTTCCTCACGAGGGCGACCAAAATGCCAAGGGCGACGGCGACTTCGGCCGCGGTGATCGCGATGACGAAGATCGCGAAGATCTGTCCGCGGCTGTCGGCGTAATAATGCCCGAAGGCGATGAAATTGATGTTGACCGAGTTGAGCAGAAGCTCGAGCGACATCAGCACGACGAGGATGTTGCGCCTCAGCAGCACGCCCCCCGCCCCGATGACGAACAGGGCAACGCCGAGCACGATGCTCCACCAGAGCGGCACCATCAGCGTGGCTCCTTCTGCGCCAATACGATGGCGCCCACCAGGGCGGCGAGCAGGATGACGGAGGTGACCTCGAACGGCAGCAGATACTCGGCAAAAAGGGTCGTGCCGAGTTGCCTGAGCCCGATGCCCTCGCCCCCGGCGGGTGGCGGCGTGACCGAGAAGGCGCCGCTCCAGAGCACCAGGACCAGCATCTCGGTGCCCAGAAGGACGAGCAGCACCAGCGCCGGAAGATTGCTGCCCGGCAGGAAGCGCTGCAGCACCGCCTCGCGCACGTCGACCATCATGATCACGAAGATGAACAGGACCATGATCGCGCCGACATAGACGAAGATCTGGATGACGGCGAGAAGCGGCGCCTCAAGCAGGACGAAGATGGCAGAGACTTGCAGGAAGCACGCCATCAGCGCCAAGGCGCTGTGGACCGGGTTCCGCGCCAGGACCAGGATAAGGGCCGTGACCACGGACGCCGCGCCGAACAGAAGATACAGCCCCTGAACCATCGACGCCGCCCCTCCACGCGAGCCGTCACTCGGTGTCGGCCGGCCGCATATGAGACAGTTGCGCACTTCCGATGCGTACGTGAATTGTGCCCTAATCTTGGATGTTTCTCAAGATTGTCGGGGCGAACGCTGCGTCAGCGCCGGTTCGGCGGGCTGCCTGGTCGAAGCCTACGCGTCGAGCCATACCTTCTCCGAGACGAGCATCCTCTTCTCGGACGCCATCCAGACTTTCGGCCTCGATGCTTCGGATGATCGCAACGCGCCATGAGGCTGCGAGACTCGCGAGCCGGCCTCGCGGCTTTCGCGCTTCTGTTTGACCTTGGTCAAACATGCCGTCCAGGCACGCACCTATGCTGCAGTGAATGATTTGAAATAGGAACGGAGCGCCGGACTTGGTCGCCGAAGGAGAATTGCCGACGTTCGTGCGGCGCCTATTCCCAAGCTTCATGGGCCGGCCGCTCGGACCGATACTGACGCTATCGCTGCGTTCGCTGGCCCGGCGGCGGCCGCAGTTGTTCGACCGGCTCGGCGGGCACCGCGGGGCGAGCTACCGCATCGGTCCCAACGACCTGGCCTTCTCGTTCATCGTCGTGCCGGACGGTGCAATGGCGTCCGTCCGGGTCGTTGGCAGGGACGATCCCGCAACGGCCGACGTCACCATCAAGGGTCCGATCCTGATGCTGCTCGGCTTGCTGGACGGCACGCTCGACGGCGATGCCCTGTTCTTCCATCGGGTGATCTCGGTCAGCGGCCGCACCGAAGCCGTGGTCGCCCTGCGCAATGCCATCGAGGACGCCGAACTGCGCCCATCCGACCTGCTTGGGCTGCGCGGCACCCTGGCGCGACTGGCCGATGCAGGCGTGCTCGGCGGGCTGAGCGCGGCGCGCCATCTGGCCGAACGAACCGCCGTCCGGTCGAGGGCGGAAGTATGAGCGACCCCGGACGCATGGAACTCGTCTGCCCTGCCGGCACGCCGGCAACGCTGAGGGCGGCCGTACTCGCTGGCGCGGATTCCATCTATTGCGGTTTCCGCAACGAGACGAATGCGCGCAATTTTCCGGGCCTGAACTTCTCGACCGAGGAGCTCGCCGAGGGCGCGCGCTTCGCTCACGCGCATGGCAAGAAGGTGCTGGTCGCGATCAACACCTTCGCGCAGGTCGACCGAGTTGATCTCTGGCGCAAGGCGGTCGATGACGCGGTCGCCAGCGGCGCCGACGCCATCATCGCCGCAGACATCGCCGTGCTCGACCATGTGGCACGCAACCACGAGGTCCGGCTGCACCTGTCCGTGCAGGCCGCCGCGGCGACGCCGGAAGCGATCGGCTTCTACGCCAAGGCCTTCGGCGTGCGTCGCGTGGTGCTGCCGCGCGTGCTTTCGGTGCAGGAGATAGCTGCGCTCAACCGGCAGATCGACGTGGAAACCGAAGCCTTCGTCTTCGGTGGCCTCTGCGTGATGGTCGAGGGCCGCTGCTACCTCTCGTCCTATGCCACCGGCAAATCGCCCAATCTCAACGGCGTCTGCTCGCCGCCGGAGTGGGTGAACTATGTCGAGGACGGCAACGGCACCACCGCCCGGCTCGCGGGCTTTGCCATCGACCGCTATGCGCCCGGCGAACCGGCCGGCTACCCGACACTCTGCAAGGGCCGCTTCAAGGCAGGCGACAAGACCTCCTACCTGTTCGAGGACCCGGTCAGCCTGAATGCCGGCAGCATGCTGGCCGGCTTGAAATCGGCAGGCGTGACGGCGCTGAAGATCGAAGGACGCCAGCGCGGCAAGGGTTATGTCACGGAGGTCGTGGGCGCTTTCCGCCGCGCGGTCGACGCGGTGGAGACCGGCGGCGACGCCATCGAGATCGACCGCATCCTGGCCGGCATGTCGGAAGGCGGCAGGCAGACGGCAGGCGCTTACCGGAAAACGTGGAGATAGACGAATGTGGCCGACGAAACTGACCCTGGGACCGGTGTTTTACCATTGGCCCGCCGAGCGCCTTAAAGATTTCTATAGGCGCATCGCCGACGAGGCTCCCGTCGACCGGGTCCACGTCGGCGAGGTCGTTTGCGGCAAGCGGCTGCCGTTCTCCGATCCGATCTGGCCGGATGTCATCGAGCGGCTGGAACGCGGCGGCAAGGAGGTGGTCCTGTCCACGCTCGCTGCTCCGGCAAACGTGCGCGAATGCAAGGTCGTCAGGGAATTCTGCCATGACACCCGCATGGTCGAGATCAACGACCTGACGGCCCTGCCGAGCCGGCGCGGCCAATCCTTCATCGCCGGTCCCTTCATCAACGTCTACAACGAAGGGACGGCACGTTACCTCATCGGCCAGGGCGCCCTGACGATCTGTCCGCCGGTGGAACTGTCGCTGGCCAGTATCGGCAGCCTTGCGCGCGCCTGCCCGGAAGCGGAGTTCGAGGTCTTCGCATTCGGGCGCCTGCCGCTGGCGCTGTCGGGGCGCTGCTACCACGCGCGGCTGCACGGCCTGCACAAGGATGCGTGCCGCTTCACCTGCGAGAAGGATCTCGACGGGCTGGCGGTGGACACCGCCGAGGACCAGGAATTCCTGGCCATCAACGGGGTGCAGACGCTGTCCAACCAGGTGCAGGCCGCCTGCCCTAGCCCGGACAAGCTCGCAGCACTCGGTATCAGGCGGCTGAGGCTGTCGCCGCAGAGCTGCGACATGGTCGCGGTAGCGAAGGTCTATCGTGACCTGATCGACGGCAACGAAGACGCCGATGGAGCGCGCTTCCTGCTGTCCTGCCTCGAACTGCCCGGCAAGATGGTGGACGGCTTCTTCCACAGCAAACCCGGAGTTCAGCTGGTCGCCTTGCGTTGAGGCGACCAGCCGTCACCTCGTCAGTGGCCGCTGCCGCAGCAGCAGTCGCAACCCGAACCGTCCTTGCGGCCGACCTCGACGCGCCAGACCTCCGGCCCCTGTTCCAGGTACTCCCAGGTGAGCTGGCCGGGGAACGCCATTTCGAGCTGGTAATGCAGCGGACGTGGATCGTGGTCGCTGGCTATAACGAAGGCGGCGCCGGGTGCCAGCGAATCGACCGTGGCGAATATCCTCGGATGACGCTCCATCCGCGGAATGGTCCTGACATCGAGAACGGGGATGGTCGCAGCTTCGGCAGTTGCCATGTCTCTTCTTTCCTTCGGCCCGAAAAGGGAAGCCGGGAGAAGCGGCCGCCCTCCCCCGGAAGCGGGGACCCTAGGGCGGCGCGTGTGCAGCGAGATTGCCGAAACGCAAACAAATGCGGGAAACGGCACCTCCTTGGCATTTCGCAAAGAGGCCGGACGGCCTCGGGGCTAGAACCGTGGCCAGGCAAACGCGACAGAACTGGAAATGCCATGCCCGCAACCATCCTGGAGAAGTACGGCGAGGCGCGCCTGCCCCGCTATACGAGCTATCCGACGGCCCCACGCTTTTCGCCAGCCATCGGAGCCGGTTCCTATGGCGACTGGCTCGGCCAGCTGCCCGCCGGCGACCCGGTGTCGCTCTACCTGCACATCCCGTTCTGCCGGTCGATGTGCTGGTATTGCGGCTGCCACACCACGATCACGAGACAAGACCAGCCGATCCTCGACTATCTCGCCGTGCTGCGCGACGAGATCCGCATGGTGGCGGGCCGCATCCCGCATCGCCTGCCCGTGGAAGAGGTGCATTTCGGCGGCGGCACGCCGACCATCATGGAGCCGGCGGAATTCCTCTCGCTCATGGCGCTGCTGCGCGAACACTATGCTTTTGCAGACAGCACCGGCATTGCCGTCGAGATCGACCCGCGCCGACTGACGGCCGAGATGGCGCAGGCACTGGGCGCGGCGGGCGTCACCCGCGCCAGCCTCGGCGTGCAGAGCTTCGATCCCGTGGTGCAGAAGGCGATCAACCGCATCCAGACCGAGAAGCAGACGGCGGAAGCCACCGACAATCTCCGCCGCGCCGGAGTCGGCGGCATCAATTTCGACCTGATCTACGGCCTGCCGCACCAGACAGTGCAGTCTTGCATCGACACGGCCAACGCGGCCATCGCCATGCTGCCGGACCGTTTCGCGGTGTTCGGATATGCGCACATCCCATCCTTCAAGAAGCACCAGCGCATGATCGACGAGGCCGCCCTGCCCGATGGTGCTGCGCGCAACGAACAGGCCGAGGCGATCGCCGGGACGCTGGTCGCCGCAGGCTACAGGCAGATCGGCCTCGACCATTTCGCGCTGCCGGGCGACGGCCTCGTGCGGGTTCAGGAAGCGGGTCGGCTCCGGCGCAACTTCCAGGGCTACACGACGGACAATTGCGAGACGCTGATCGGCTTCGGCGCCTCGGCCATCGGGCGCATGAAGGACGGCTACGTACAGAACGAGGTGGCGCCCGGTCTCTACGCCCAGCACATCGCCTCCCGCCGGCTGGCAACCGCCAAGGGCTATCGCCTGACGGAAGAAGACCGGCTGCGCGCCAAGATCATCGAACGCCTGATGTGCGATTTCAGCGCCGATGTCGGCGCGATCTGCAAGGCCCACGGCGTCGACCCGTCGGCACTGCTCGCCGGCAACGACCGGCTGGCGGACTTGGCAGTCGACGGAGTGGTCACCATCGCCGACGGCGTGTTGCGCGTCAGCCAGGAACATCGCTTCGTCATTCGTGCAGTGGCCGCCGCCTTCGACGCCTATATCGACCATTTGACTCGGACGCATAGCAAGGCGGCCTGACCGCCGATCAGGAAGCGAAAAGGCCCGACGTGGGAGCGCCGGGCCCTCCGCCATCGTAGCCTTGTTCCCCTAACCTGCAAGGCTGCGATAGATGGCGGGAAGTGCTGCCGGCAGCTTCGATATGTCGCCGACCACGGCATGGCCGTTCTGGCCGAACAGCGCCGGTATGTAGGACTTCGCCTCCCGGTCGACCGTCACGCCGAACACGCTAAGGCCGCTGCGCCGTGCCTCGATCACGGCCCGGCGGCTGTCTTCGAGCGCGAAGCGGCCCTCATAGTGGTCGATGTCGTTGGGCTTGCCGTCGGTCAGCACCAGAAGCAGCTTCTTGCGGTTGGGCTGCTTTGCCAGCTCCGCCGAAGCGTGCCTGATGGCCGCGCCGATGCGGGTGTAGTAGCCCGGCTTGAGCGCCGCGATTCGCCTCTCGACCGTCGCACCCATCGGCTCGTCGAAGGCCTTGACTGTCTCGATGCGCACCCAGTCGCGGCGACGCGAGGTGAAGGTCAGGATCGCATGGTTGTCGCCGCAGGCGGCGAGCCCGTTGGCCAGGATCAGCAGAGCCTCCTTCTCGACGTCGAGCACCCGGCGGTTGTCGAACCAGGCGTCGGTCGACAGCGAAACGTCGACGAGGATGGTAACCGCCAGATCGTGTGCCTGGGGCCGGCTCATCAGGTGGATGCGGTCGCTGCCCTGGCCGCCCGCGGCGAGATCGCAACGGGCCCGCACCACCGCGTCGAGGTCGAGCTCAGCGCCGTCGAGCTGGGCGCGAAGCATCTCGCGGCGCGGCCTGAGCACCTCGAACTGACGTCGGACGCGCCGCATGAGGCGCCGCGTCTCGAGATCCGGCTCGCCGGCCTTCCCGGTTTCCGCTGCCGGTGCTGCCAGCACGCGGCAATGATTGGCAAGATAGGCGCCGGACCGGAAATCCCATTCCGGATATGTGCATTCCGCCGTCAGCGACGTGCGGTCCAGCGCTTCCGGCGGCAGGTCGAGATCGAAGCGGAAGCGCGACGCCGGCCGGCCCTTGCGCTCGCCGAGCGTCATGTCGTCGAGGTCCTCGGCAGCCTTGGCATCGTCGTCGCTGTCGTCGGAGGGCCGGTCGACGTTGACCATCTCGGCCATTGCCAGGATCTTCTCGAAGCGATTGAGGATGAAGGGGCTGCGCTCGTCCTGGCGCGTCTCCTGGTTCTCGCGGACCGCGACCTGGCGCTCCTTTTCGGCGCCGGCGACGTCCTTTCCACCGCTGACGGGCTCGTCCTCGCCACGGCGGGGCGCGGTTTCCTGGCGGAACAAGGCATCGGGCCAGAGCGGCACCGGAAGCATCGGCAGGTAGCCCGCTGGGGCGCGGTGCGGAAAGATCACCGGCAGCGCGTCGTCGGGCAATTCCGCGGCCTGCCTGAGAAGGCTGACAAGCTTGCCCTCGACCTGCGCCTCGACCGACGGCAACGGACCGCGATGGCGCGCGGCAAGCGTTGCCCCGGCCAGGCGCCGGTAGCGGCGGCCAAGCCCCGGAAAGCTCGCGATCACGCTGGCCACCGTCGCCTCCGCGCGCCGCAGCGCTGCAAGGTCGCGCAGCAAGGGACCCGTTTCCACGATGGGGTCCAGCGGCATGACCGCCATGTAGGCGGCAAGCCAGACATAGAGGTCGCGGTTGAGTGCCTTGTCGGGGAACAGGTCGATCACAGCAGGCAGCATCAGGGAGGAGCCGTCGCGCGCGGGCTGGACGAGCTTTTCCTCGCCGAGCCCCATGCGCTGGCGCCAGCCGAGGCGATGGCCCGATGTCTTGCCCCGCACGGTGGTCATCTGGACCGCCCCTTCGCCGCCGAAACCGCGGAAGCAGACCGCCAGCACCGGCTGCACGGCGGCCAAGCACACTGCATGTTCCGGATAGCGCGGCCAGGTCTGCACATGCCCGATAAGGCGGTGCCAGGCGCGGCCGACCGTCTCCTCGATCTCAAGGAAATCCAGCATGGCCGCGCCTCAGCGGATCAGGGAGTCGGCCAACTCGACCAGTGCCGTCTTGACGTCGGGCTCGTCGGTCAGCGGCTCGATCAGCGCGGCAAGCACGGCTTCGCGCATCGGTACGCCGGCGTCGACGAGGCTGGCGCAGTAGACGAGCAGTCGGGTCGACGCGCCCTCCTCCAGGTCGTGGCCCTTGAGGGCCCGGATACGCCGTGCCAGTTCGACCAACGGCGCGACCTGCCCCTCGGCCAATCCGCTCTCGGTCGACACGACGGCGATCTCCTCGGCCTTGGGCAGGAAATCGAACTCGATGGCGACGAAGCGCTGGCGGGTGCTCGGCTTCAGGCTTTTGAGCAGGTTCTGGTAGCCCGGGTTGTAGGACACGACGAGCATGAAACTCGCCGGCGCAACCAACTGCTCGCCGGTACGCTCGAGCGGCAGGATGCGACGGTCGTCGGTCAAGGGATGCAGTACCACGGCGACGTCCTTGCGCGCCTCGACGATCTCGTCGAGGTAGCAGATGCCGCCTTCGCGAACCGCACGGGTGAGAGGTCCGTCGACCCAGACGGTGTTGCCACCCATCAGGAGGTAGCGCCCAGTGAGATCGGCGGCGGCGAGATCGTCATGGCAGGAGACGGTGGAAAGCGGCAGGCCGAGTTTCGCCGCCATGTAGCTGACAAAGCGGGTCTTGCCGCAGCCGGTCGGCCCCTTGAGCAGCAGCGGCAGCCGTCGCGCCCAGGCGCGCTCGAACAGGATGCATTCGTTGCCCGACGGGCTGTAGTAGGCGGGGCTGTCGGCAACTGGGCGGACAGCAGGCAACTTGGTGGTGACAGAGGCGACGGTCATTGGGGGAACTCCACGGGAAGCAGGTATGGGGGTGCATGGCCTCGGACGCCTCCGGAGCCATGCGTTCAACATCACTCGGCTGGGTGGAGGACACGGGCAGCTTTTTCGCTGCGCTCGCGACCCGGCACCAGCACAGCCCACATGAACAGCAGCGCGGAGACGACCACGACGACGCCCGACCCGAGACGCACCCAGTAGAACAGCGCGAGCTGATCCTGGACGTCCATGTAGCTCTCGCCCAGCACGCGCTGGAGATGCACCTGGACGACGCCGGCGAAAGTCAGCGCAAAGGTCATCACCGACATGGCCGTGACCATCATCCAGAAGCTCGCGACGGAGAGCCACTGGTTGTAGGGCGCGCGGCCCTTAATCTCGGGAATGGCGTAGGCCATCATCGCCAGGTTGAGCATCACATAGGCGCCGAAGAAGGCGAGGTGCCCGTGGGCGGCCGTCACCTGCGTGCCGTGGGTGTAGTAGTTCACCGAGGACAGCGTGTGCAGGAAGCCCCAGACGCCGGCGCCGAAGAAGGCCATGACCGAGCAGCCGATCGACCACAGCAGGGCGGCCTTGTTGGGATGGTTGCGGCCCGCCTTCCAGGTCATGTGGAAGGTGAAGACCACCATGGAGAAGAACGGCGCCACCTCGAGCGTCGAGAACAGCGAGCCGATCCACTGCCAGTAGCCGGGCGCGCCGATCCAGTAGTAGTGGTGGCCGGTGCCGAGGATGCCCGAGAACAGGGCCAGTCCGACGATGATGTAGAGCCACTTCTCGACCACCTCGCGGTCGACGCCGTTGAGCTTGATCATCAGGAACGCCAGCACCGACGCCATGATCAGCTCCCACACGCCTTCGACCCAGAGGTGGATGACATACCACCAGTACATCTTGTCGAGCGCGAGGTTGGACGGGTTGTAGAAGGAGAACAGGAAGAAGATCGCCAGCGCCCACAGTCCGAAGAGCAGGATGTTGGTGACCGTGGTCTTGCGGCCCTTCAGCGACGTCATGGTGATGTTGAAAAGGAACATCAGCACCACGACGACGATTCCCACCTTGATGACGAAGGGCTGCTCGAGGAACTCGCGGCCCTCGTGGATCCTGAACAGGTAGCCGACCACGGCGACGCCCGCCGCGACGAAGAACATCCAGAACTGCACGATCGCCAGCTTGGGGCTGAACAGTTCCGTCTCCGCCTCCTCCGGCAGCAGGTAGTAGGTCGCGCCCATGAAGCCCATCAGCAGCCACACCACCAGCGCGTTGGTGTGGATCATGCGGATGATGTTGAACGGCAGAAGCTCGGACAGCGTGTTGGGCAGGACATAGATGGTGCCGGCGAGCACGCCAAAGGCGACCTGAGCCAGGAACAGCACGAGCGCGCCGTAGAAATAGGTCATCGCGACCTTTTGCGTTTGGTATTTCATGTCTCTCTCCTGGCGTTCAGCCGGCCTCGTTCGGCGGCCAGTTCTGGGTGTTGATGCGGCTCGTCCATTCGAGGAAGTCGGCGAGGTCGTTGAGTTCCTGGTCGGTCAGGTTGAACTGCGGCATCTGGCGCCGTCCCTCGATCCCCGACGGTTGCGCGGCCATCCAGGCCTTGAACGTCTCGCGGGCACCCTCGGGATCGGCTTCGCCGCCGTAGCGCTTCCACACATTGCCGAGTTCCGGCGCGAAATAGGCGCCTTCGCCCAGGATCGTGTGACAGTTGATGCAGGAGTTCTTCTCCCAGACGTGCTTGCCGCGCGCGACCGAGTCCGTCAGCGTCTTCTCGTCCGTCGAGGTCGTCCGCATGTAGAAATGGCTGTGCGCGGTAAGCCCCACGAAAATTGCGAAGAAGAAGAACGAACCGCCGTAGAAGACGTTTCGAGCCCCCGTTTTGGTGAGGCGTTCTGCCATCACGAGATCCTTTCCAGTCAGATTTCCGCGAGCGGAATTGTCCGATCGATTCATCCCGGCGGCTGGCCGCCAGTCTCCGGAAGCCGTCCCGGTTCGGAACCTTCTATGGGTTTGGTGAAGGCGTTCTTTGCGATTTGGCAAACAAAGCGGCTCAGCCGAGGCTGGCGGCAAACAAGGCCTTGGCGGCGGCCGAGACGGCAAACACCAGGCACCAGCCTGTCAGCGCGCGCCGCATCGCAGCCTGCCGCCGCAGATCCATGAAATCGAGGATGACGAAGCGGGCCTTGAAAAGGGCAAAGCAGAGGACCAGTGCCAGCCCAGCAGCGTTGCCTCCGTAGCGAACCGCAAGCACGCTCGCGCCGGTTAGCACGATCAGCGTCAGCCAGGTTCGCAGCAGCTGTCGGTTGGATCCGCCGGTCATGCCGGTCACGCCAAGTAGATGATCGGGAACATGACGATCCAGATCAGATCGAATACGTGCCAGAGCGTGGTGATGAGGATCACGTTCGACCGCTCCATCCGCCACGCGACCAGCAGAAGCACCAGCGCGCCGAACAACACGTGCAGCAGGTGGAAGCCGGTGAGCAGGAAATAGAGTTCGAAGAACACGCCATAGCCGGCGTCGCCGGCGTGGCCGATCTCGCCACCATATTCGAACAGCTTGATTGCGACGAACAGGAAGCCGAGCAGCGCCGCAAGCGCGAGCGCCAACCGCGCTGCCCCGCGCGAGGCATCCGGGCGCGCCGCGCGCGCCGCCTGCCAACCGCTGGTGAGAAGCACTGCAGTGTTAAGGGCAGCGAGTGGGGCATTGAGATGCTGCCGCGCCGCCGCGAATTGGTCCAGTTGGACGATGCCGGCGACCATGAAGGCAACGAGCAGGATGCCGAATGCGGCAAGCTCGCTCCACGCCAATATCCAAAGCAGGAAATCTCCGGCGTCCGGCGCCTCTTCTTCCTGCCGGCTCGTCGAAACCGTCATGTCCATATCGCTTCTTAGGCACGGCCACGCCGGGCTTCTTTGCGATTGCACAAGGTAGCGGGGATGAAAGAGCGGCACGATCGCGACGTGACAACTTCAAAGGAGCCCCGCGATGAGCAACGCACAATTCGGCCTGTCGGTCGCCACGCCGATCATCGTCGGCTTCGCACTGCTGCTCTATCGCATGGGCGTTCTGCAGCGCACCGGAGCGACTTCCGCAGTGCTCGCCTCGGTCGCGATCGCGGCGATCCTCTTCTTCAATCAGTAGAGCTGACTGCAGGCCGGGGCGATGAACCACTCTATGGTATCGGACGGCATCGCCGCGCTTGACCGTCTTTATGCAAGGGCGCTCCGGGTCTGCGACGACCTCGAGACGGTCGCCGACACCTTGCCCAATCCCGATCGGCGATTCTGCAGGCGGCTGGCCATCGAGCTCGACACGACAGTTGCGGTCGTCAACCGGCGCGAAGAAAGTGACTTGTTTCCCCTCTTGGCCGAGCAAGCCGGCGCGATGGTAGTCGCCAGGCTGCGCGAGGAACACGAGCAGGACCACACGGCCACTGCCGAGATCGTCCGTGCGCTCGTCAGCATTTCCCGTGGCCGCGCCATAGGATCGCATGAGGCGACCGGTTACATGCTGCGCGCCTATTTCCTCGCCGTCCGCCGGCATATTGCCTTCGAGCAAGCCATGCTCGCATCGCTGAAATCCGTCTCCGAACCCCGCTGATCGCTGGAACCTTGCTGGCAAGCCGGGCACACGCGCTCGGCTGCGCTTGCGTGCCCGCGCGCCAAGTATTCGCCGAACGCCTGCCAAAATGTCGCACCGCAACATCTGTTTGCGCTGCAACAAAGAAGGGTTGCCGACAAGCCTCTAGTCTCTGGATCGTAACAACAGGCAACGCCACGCCAGAAGGAGATTTAGAAAATGTTGACGCGACGCGAAGCACTCCTGGGTACGGCCACAGGTGCGGCAGCGGCCGCGATCCTGGGCTCGATCATCGCCACGCCCGCACTGGCTCAGGCGCGCGCAGCCGATATCGCCGGCCTGCCGCGGGTGAAGGTCGACCTCGTGGCCCCGCCCTTCGCCCACCCCCACGACCAGATCGCCAAGGACGGCCCGAAGGTCATCGAATACCGGATGACCATCAAGGAGCAGCCCATGGTGATCGACGACGAGGGCACGACGCTCAGGGCCATGACCTATGAAGGCTCCATGCCCGGGCCGCTGATGATCGTGCATGAGGGCGACTATGTGGAACTCACGCTGGTCAATCCCGAGACCAACGAGATGCCGCACAACATCGACTTCCATGCCGCCACCGGGGCGCTGGGCGGCGGGGCACTGACCCACGTCAATCCGGGCGAACAGGCGGTGCTGCGCTGGAAGGCGACCCGCACCGGCACATTCGTCTACCACTGCGCGCCGACAGGCATGATCCCCTGGCATGTCGTGTCCGGCATGAGCGGCGCGGTCATGGTGCTGCCGCGCGACGGGTTGAAGGACGAGAACGGCAAGCCGCTGAAATATGACCGTATCTTCTACATCGGCGAGCACGACCTCTATGTCCCCCGTGACGCGAACGGCAAGTACAAGCAGTACGAGTCCCTCGGCGACAGCTATGACGACACGCTGAAGGTGATGCGCGGCCTGATCCCGACCCACGTCGTCTTCAACGGCAAGGTCGGTTCGCTGACCGGCGACCGGGCTCTCAAGGCCAAGGTCGGCGAAACGGTGCTGTTCGTGCATGCCCAGGCCAACAGGGACTCCAGGCCCCACCTCATCGGCGGCCATGGCGACCATGTCTGGGAGGAAGGCAAGTTCGGCAACGCACCCGCCAAGGATCTCGAGACCTGGTTCATCCGTGGAGGTTCGGCAGGGGCCGCCCTCTACACCTTCCTGCAGCCGGGGGTCTACGCCTACGTCAACCACAACCTGATCGAGGCGGCCGAACTCGGCGCGACCGCCCATGTGATGGTCGAAGGCGAATGGAATGACGACCTGATGAAGCAGGTCCAGGCACCCGGCCCAATCCCGACCAACTGACCGGCGGGCACCTTTCACTGTCCAACTCGGCCCGCCGGCATGCCTGCGGGCCTTTTTCTTGAAACGGTAAGAACAGGAGCCGAACCATGAAACTGGGCAGCTTGCTTCTGACCACGGCAGCCGTCGGGCCGGCACTCGCGCTGGCGAGCTACCTGCCCTTCCGCGAACCCGTCGGGCCAGCGGCCACGCCTGCAATGGCGTCCCCGCAGACTGTCGCCGTCGCTCCGGGCCGGCTGGCCTACAGGCTGCCGGGCGAATTCCTCACCGCCGACCGCCCCGTCGATGCGCCGGAGAGCGAGATACGGTTTCGCCGTTCGTTCGACATCATGACCTACCAGGTCAGCGCCGCCGACTATGCGCTCTGCGCCGCGGACGGCGTCTGCGACGCGGCCGACGGGGCCGCCGATCAGGCCGGGAACCTGCCAGCCACGGGCATCAGCTTCCGCGACGCCAACGCCTATGCGCAGTGGCTGTCGGAGCGGACGGGAGAAAGCTGGCGGCTGCCGACCGACGAGGAATGGGCCTACGCGGCGGCCGAACGGTTCAGCGAAGAGGCACTGGGTGAGGACGGCGACACCATCGCACGCTGGCTGGCGCGCTACCGCAGCGAGTCCGAAGCCGCCAGGGGCCGCGATCCCGAGCCCAAGCCGCAGGGCCACTTCGGCGCCAACTCCAACGGCCTCTATGACGTCGGCGGCAATGTCTGGGAATGGACCACGACCTGCTATCGCAGGACCTCACTCGACGGGCGCGGGCGCGTCGATACCAGCACCGACAACTGCGGCGTGCGCGTCGTCGGCGGCAAGCATCGCGGCTACATGTCGTTCTTCATCCGCGACGGCAAGAGCGGCGGTTGCGCGGCCGGCTTGCCGCCCGATAACCTCGGCATCCGCCTGGTCAGGGAGCGCCCGTCAATGCTCTCGGCGATCAAGGCGTTGTGGCGCGGCGCAGCCGGCTAGCCTGGCTCACACAAAGGCCCGGATTTCCTGTCGGAGATCCGGGCCCTTCTCGTTCAAACGCAAGGCAAGTCCGAGCGTCTTCACGACGGCGCCGGGTTGGGCTGGCGAGGCCGGAGGCGCGGGCGCACGAGCATGCCGCCATAGAGCGCCGTATAGCCGAGGAAGGCCAGCGTCCAGGCCCCGGCCGAGGCGTGCAGCAACGCCGTGGTACCGGGCATGAAGGAATAGGCAACGCGCAGCGCGGCCGAAACGACAACCGCCACAAAGACTAGGCAAGTGGCATTGCTGGCATGCAGATCGCGCCCCGTATGACCGAGCGTCGCCCGAGCCATCACCGCCAGCGTCATCGCCCCGATCGCGCCCGTGCCGAAAGCATGGAGGCCTGCAGCCGGCGGCACCGCGTCGGGCAGAAGGGCCGCAAGGCCGGCCAGCATGAAGCCCGCCGGCACGAAGGCGTATGCCACGTGCAGGACCAGCACCAGCGGATCGCGCCAGCTGCGCTCGCCGGCCCACCGGCAAAGCCGTGCAATGTTGAGCCCGCCTGCGCCCACGAGAAGCAGGCCGCTCGCAATGTGGTCGGGCACAAACGTCCAGGCAGCGATTGCAAGCGCCGAGACGCCGATGGTCGCGGCGTCGAAGCGATTGAACGGCACCGGCAGCCGGCCGGGATTCTGGCGCACCAGCCAGTTGCGGGTGAAGCTCGGGATGATGCGCCCGCCGATGATCATGACGAGCAGGACTGCCGCACCGATGCCGAGCCTGCGCGCCATGTCGGCACCGCCCGCGAAGCGCACCTCCAGATGGAACATGACATTGGCAGCGAACAGGACGCTGACCGGCGCCAGCACCTTGAGGTTGCGCCAGTTGCGGCCGGCGACGATCTCGACCGCGGCCGCCGCAGCGACCGCAAGCAGGAAGGCGCTGTCGATCACGGCCGCGGCCAGCCAGCCGATTTCGGCCGAGAAGAACACCGCCAGGCGGCCAGCCAGCCAGAGCAGCGCCAGAGCCAGAAGCGGCAGACCCTGCACCGGCAGCCGGCCGGTCCAGTTGGGGATGGCCGTAAGCAGGAAGCCGGTGATGATGGCCACTACATATCCGAAGATCATCTCATGGATATGCCAGTCGACCGGAGCAAAGCCGCTCGCGGTCTCGAGCCGACCGGAAAGCATCGGCAGCCACGCCAGGATAGTGAGGGCGGCATAGAGCGAGCCGAGCAGGAAAAATGGTCGGAACCCGTAGGACAGGATCGCAGGATAGTTGCCCGGCCGGACGCGAGGAATGGCCATGATACGCTCCTTTGAAAAGCAAAGGCCGGGCAGAGCCTGTCTACCCGGCCGTTTCTGAAAATCCGTTCGGCGTGACCGCCAGGGCTCAGTTGCCCGCGGGCACCTGAGCCAGCAGCGCCTCGAATGCCTTCTTGGCCTTGCCGGTCTGCTTGACCGCCTTGGCCTGGTCGAGATTGGCCGGCTTGCCCACCACGATCAGCGCCACCATGCCCATGCCATAATGCGGCGAGCACTTGACGCCGTAGACGCCCTCCTTGTCGAGGGTGACGGAAATCTGTTCGTTCATCTTGCCCTTGAACGGCGTGGCGCCCTCGGGGATCATGTCCTTGATGCTCTCGGCGTCATGCGACTTGTCGGTGGGCACGAAGGTGATCGTGTCGCCAGGCTGCGCGACGACGAAATCGGGCTGGAATACCATTGCACCCTTCTCGCCCTTGTTGAGCATCTCGATCCTGATCTCTGCTGCCTGGGCGGCACCGGCCAGGAGGGCGGCGGCAAACGCGGCCGCAATGGCAACTGCATGTTTCATCGTGTTTTTCCTTTGTCCTTGCATGACGGCTCCAGCCGTTGGCCCTCTCTAGGGCGCGTGTGCGTCGAGAACTTTGATCCAACGCAAACTTGACTGGAATTTCAGGAATTCTGCGCCGCTTGCCGCAGTCCGCCGGCCTGTGACATTCTGGCGCTCGACAGCGGTTGGTGAATTCGAGCACTGGGTCCGCGCACCGACCAGGAGGGACACTTGAGCCGATTAGATCGCTCGCTGATTGCCGGCATGCCGATATTCCAGGGAATGGCCCCGGCCGACCTGGACCGCATACTCCAGAAAGCGCGATCACTGCGTATCGCCAAGGACCAGACCGTATTCGAACAGGAAGGCGAGGCGCATTCCTTCTTCCTGCTGCTCGACGGACATGTCCGCGTGGTCAAGACCACGCCCGACGGCCAGCAGGTGATCGTCCGCTACATCAGCCCGGGCGAGCTGATGGGCATTGCGCACGCGCTCGGGCGCACCACCTATCCGGCCAGTGCCGTCGCCGCCGTGGATTGCGTGGTGCTCGCCTGGCCGGGGAATCTCTGGCCGGAAATGGCCGCGAGCTTCCCGAACTTCGGTTCCGGCACCTACAGGACGGTCGGCGCCCGCCTCCAGGAAACGCAGGCACGCGTCGTCGAACTCGCCACCGAGCAGGTCGAGCAGCGTGTCGCCCACGCCCTGCTCAGGCTGGTCAAGCAGACGGGGAGGAAGACCGAGGAAGGCATCCTCATCGATTTCCCGATTTCGCGGCAGGATATCGCCGAGATGACCGGCACGACGCTGCACACGGTCAGCCGGCTCCTCACCGCCTGGGAGGAGAAGGGACTGGTCAAGAGCGGCCGTCAGAAGGTGACCGTGGTTGAACCGCACCGGCTGTTCGCGCTCGCCGAAGGCCAGGCCGACAAGGGCTGACCTTCGGCCCCTACTTCATCACCTTCGTCAGATCGTCGATCAGCATGTCCTCGTCCAGGGAATGCTCGCGCGCGGCGTCCATTACCGTATGGAACGAGGCTATCGGGCAACCGACGCAAAGCAGGCCATGACCGAGGATGACCCTGATCGTGCCTGGCCATCGCCGCATGATGACATCCATCGTCATGTCGTAGTCGAAACGTGACTTCATCGTCGTTCACCGCTTTTGAAGCCAGACGATGAACGAAGCGGCGCGCCGTTTCGTTGCGCGCCGACAAACAGGCAAGCGATCGCGCGGCACCTCAGCCCAGGGGCATGACCTGCATCGGCAGGCCGGCACGTGCGCCCTCTCCCGCTACGGCGGACATCGGCTCCTGCCCCTTGCACCGACGACGCGTTGCAGGCCATCTAGGCCGGACAGAAAGAGGCAACGCATGAAGTTCGAAGTCACCGACGCGCCATCGTCCGAAGACCTCAGCACGGTCGGCGACCACCTGACCGACTTCAATGCGGCGGATGTCGGACCGGCCGACAAGCGCCCGCTGGCAGTGTTCGTTCGCGGCGAGGATGGTTCAGTCGTCGCCGGCATTTCCGGCTACACCGCCTGGGGCTGGCTCTATGTCCAGTGGCTGTGGGTGGACGAAAGCCTGCGCGGACAGAACGCGGCTTCGCGCATGCTGCAGGCGGCCGAGGACGAAGCCGCGGCGCGCGGCTGCCATGGCGCTTACATCGACACGTTCAATCCGACTGCGCTGAAGGTCTATCAGCGCCAGGGCTACAAGCCGTTCGGCGAGTTGCCAGACTTTCCGAAGGGCCGCACGCGTACCTTCCTGGCGAAGCCCCTGCAGCAAGCCTGAAAAGGAAGCATCGGCGGCCATCGGGCCGCCGACGGTCGTCCATCTCGATCGCTTCGTACGGCCCGCAGATCAGTCGGCGATACGACCGCCGGTCATCGGTTGCGGCACGCCCGTCGTGCTCGGGAAGCTTATCGGCAGGCCGCGCAGGACGCGCGCGGCGAGAAACGCGAAGCATTCGGCCTCCACCGCGTCGCCGCGCCAGCCGATGGTGTCGGCCGAGACCGCGTCGACGCCGGCGCGCTCGCGCAGCATGGCCATGAAGGTCGGGTTGTGGCGGCCGCCGCCGGAGACGAAGAGTTTGGTCGGGCGCTGCGGCAGAAGGTCGAGCGCCTTGCCGACGCAAGCAGCGCTGAAGGCGGTGAGCAGGGCAGCACCGTCCTCGTTGCTCAGGCCGTCGGCCATCGCGGCGGTAAAGTCGAAGCGGTCGAGCGACTTGGGATAAGGTGCGGCGAGATAGGGATGCTCGAGCAGGCGCGCGAGCCGCGCCTCGTCGACGGTGCCGGCGGCAGCGAGCGCCCCGCCCTTGTCCATCTCGCCCAGGCCCCTCGCCTTGACGAAATCGTTGATCGGCGCGTTGGCGGGGCCGGTGTCGAAGGCGACGAGATCGGACTTGCCGTCCCACCAGGTGACGTTGCCGACGCCGCCGAGATTGAGGATGGCGCTGTCGCCGCGCGCGCCGGCCGTGCCGAGCAGTGCGGCGTGGTAGGCCGCGGCCAGCGGCGCCCCCTGCCCTCCCGCACGGATGTCGGCGGTGCGGAAGTCGTAGACCACCTTGGTGCCGAGCAGCGACTGCATCAGCTGGCCATCGCCCAGCTGGCGGGTCTCGCCGCGCAGGCCGCCCTCCTGCGGGCCGCGATGCAGCACGGTCTGGCCGTGGAAGCCGACGACGCCGATGTCGGCCATCGTCATGCCGGCGCCCTCGACGACCTGCCTGACGGCGGCCGATTGCGCCCGGGTCAGCGCTTCCTCCGCCTCGGCGAAGATCGCCGGCTCGGGACCTTCGAAATTCCACACGCGGGCTTCGGCCTGCGCCTGCTCCAGCATCGGCCGCACCGACGCCTCGTAAGGCACGAGCGAGTAGGGACCGAAGGCCTCGATGCGCTCGCCGTCGGTCTTGAGCAGCGCGACGTCGATGTTGCCGTCGAGCACGGTCCCGGTCATCAGCCCGACCGACCAGATGGGGTTCATGTTCAAGCTCCGTTGATGATGTCGCCGGTTCGGCAGCGAAGATCGACGATCCCGCTGTCGAAATGGCGGGTCGGGTGGATGCGGTTGGTGAGCAGGGTCCAGGCGCGGCCGGCATCGAAATCGATCCATAGGCCGGTGCCAGTGAAGCCGGTATGGCCGATCGTTCCAGGGCTGCAGCGGTCGCCGCCGGACCAGCCGGCATAGGGGTGTTCCCAGCCGTGGGTGCGCTTGTCCGACAGCGGCGCACGTATCAGGCCGATGGCCTCCGGCGAAGCGCCGCTGCCGTCGAGCAGGCCCTGCGCGAAGTCGAGCACCGAGGCAGCCGTGCCGAACAGCCCGGCATGGCCGGCGCCCTGAAGGGCCGAGCAATTGTCGTCGTGGACTTCGCCCGACAGCACGCGGTGGCGCCAGGTGCAGTCCTCGGTCGCCGCCGACCGGTCGGAATCGGCAGCAAAGGCAAAGCCCGGGCCGGCATCCATGTCGCGGATCCACCGGCCCGACAGGCGCTCCATGGCAAGGCCGAGCAGGATGAAGTTGATGTCGGAATAGACGGGTTGTGCCAGCTTGCGCCATTCGCGCTGCAAGACGAAGGTGCGCAGCAAGTCCGGATCGCTGCCATAGGTGTAGATCGGCTCGACTGCGGGAAACGGCGTCTGGTGGCCGAGGCACTGGCGGAAGGTGACCTGCCGCTCCCAGGCGTTGGGGTCGTACTGGCGCAGATCCGGAAGCACCGTAGTCAGCGGCGCATCGAGATCGATGCTGCCCGCCTCGGCCAGCGCCAGGATGTGCGGCGTGGTGAAGATGACCTTGGTCAGCGACGCCAGGTCGAACCAGGTGTCGTCGCGCATCGGCCGCTCATGGGGAACGCGCTGCGCAAGACCGATCGACCTGGTGATGCGCTGGCCATCCTTGTCGACGATGCCCAGTACGCCGCCGGGGATGCGCCCGTCCTCGACGGACTGCGCCAGCAAGGCGAAAGCACGGTCGAAACGGTTGGGCAGGTCGTCCGTTGCCATCTCCGTCCCCTCAGGCCTCGGCCCGCACCTTGTGGTCGCCGCCGACCTCGAGCCATTTCGCAGCCGGCGGCTCGTAGCCAACGGGGCGCACCAGCGACGGAACCTGGCGGGTATCTAGCTCGAAATGCTGCTTGCGGCGATCGATGGTGGGCACGGCGGCGATGAGCTTCTTGGTGTACGGGTGCTGCGGGTCGGCGAGAACCGACTTCGCGTCGCCGATCTCGACGATCTGTCCGGCGTACATGACCGCGACGCGATGCGCGATGCGCTCGACCACCGCCATGTCATGGGAGATGAACAAGTAGGCGAGACCGTATTCGCGCTGCAGGTCGACCAGCAATTCGAGTACGCGTGCCTGCACGGAAACGTCGAGCGCCGAGACCGCCTCGTCGAGCACCACGACCGACGGGTTCAGCATCAGCGAACGGGCAATGCACAGGCGCTGGCGCTGACCGCCGGAGAACTGGTGCGGATAGCGCGCCAGGCTGTCCTCGGGCAGGCCGACACGCTTGAGCAGCGTTATCATCCTGGTGCGGACCGTTGCATCGATGCGCTGGCCGGTGGCGATCACCGGCTCGGCCAGGGTCTGCTCGACATTGAGGCGCGGGTTGAGCGAGGCATAGGGGTTCTGGAACACCATCTGCACCGGCAGCCGGCTCTGGCCGGGCCGTGCCGCCTGGGCCTCCACCGAAAAGGCGCCGCGCGTCGGCGAGACGAGGCCGAGCACGGCGCGCGCCGTGGTCGACTTGCCCGAGCCGCTCTCGCCGACGATCGCCAGCGTTTCGCCGGGCATCAGGTCGAAGGCGATGCCGTCAACGGCGTGCACCGCCCCGACCGGCTTGCTGAACCAGCCGCCCTTCAGCGGATAGCGCACGACGAGGTCGTCGACTTCGAGCGTCGGCTTGGGCAGCGGCGCAGTGGCGCGCGCACCGTCCGTTCTCGTCGCCACGCCGCTGGAGAAATGCGGCACCGCGTGCAGCAGGTGCTTGGTATAGGGGTGCTGCGGGGAGTCGAGGATCTGGCCGAGCTCGCCCTGCTCCACCACCCGGCCGTCCTGCATCACCATCACGCGGTCGGCGATGCCGGCGACGAGGCCGATGTCATGGCTGATGAAGATCATCGACATACCAGTCTCGCGCCGGAGCTCGGCCAGCAGCGCCATGATCTGCGCCTGCACGGTGACGTCGAGTGCCGTCGTCGGCTCGTCGGCGATCAAAAGGCGCGGGTTGCAGGCCAGCGCCATGGCGATCATCACGCGCTGCAGCATGCCGCCGGACAACTCATTGGGGGTCGCCTTGAGCCGCCGCTCGGCATCGGGGATGCGCACCCGCTCGAGCGCCTCGCGGGCGGCGGCCCTGGCCTGGTTGCCCGTCAGGCCGCGATGCAGCCGGAACGACTCCTCGATCTGGGTGCCGATGGTCAGCACCGGATTGAGCGACGTCATCGGCTCCTGGAAGATCACGCCGATCTCAGCGCCGCGGATGCCGACAAGCTCCTGCTTGCCGGCGGCGGTGACATCAAGCACGCTGCCGTCGGCGCGCAGCAGCTCGATCTTGCCGCTGGTGATGCGGCCGCCGGCATAGTCGATCAGGCGGTTGCTGGAGAGCGCGGTCACCGACTTGCCCGATCCGCTCTCGCCGACGATCGCCAGAACCTCGCCGACGCCGACATCGAAGCTGACGCCATGCACCACTTCCTTGGCGCTGGCTGCCGGACCGAAGCTGACGTGGAGGTCGCGGACCGAAAGGATCGGCTTCATCTCGTTTCGCTCCATGTCACGCCCTCCTCGTCTTGGGGTCGAGGATGTCGCGCAGCGCATCGCCGAGCAGGTTGAAGCCGAGGATCGACAGCATGATGGCGACGGCCGGGAAGGCCAGCAGCCAGGGCGCCTGCTCCATCAGGTTGCGGCTGTCGCTCAGCATCAGGCCGAGCGATGAGGCCGGCGGCTGGGTGCCGAGACCGAGGAAGCTGAGGCCGGCTTCGGTGAGCAGCGCCCAGGCGAGCGCCAGCGTCACCTGCACGGTGAGCGGCGCCACAAGGTTGAGCAGCAGGTGCCGGGTCAGGATGTAGGAGCGGCTCGAACCGAAGGTGCGGGCGGCGTCGACGAAGTCTCGCGCCTTCAGCGACAGTGCCGGTCCGCGCACGACGCGGGTGAAGATCGGCGTGTAGACGATGCTGATGGCGGCGACGCTCGTCCAGGTGCCGGGGCCGACGATGGTGACGATCAGCAGCGCCAGCAGGATTGCCGGAAACGCCAAGAGCACGTCCATCAGGCGCATCATCACCGTGTCCCAGCGCTTGCCGTACCAGGCGGCGGTGAGGCCGAGCACGGTGCCGGCGAGCGTTGCCAGAGCGACGGAAAAGAAGGCGACGGTGAAGGACTGGCCGACGCCCTTCATCAGGCGACTCATCACGTCGCGGCCGAACAGGTCGGTGCCCATCCAGTAGGAGGACGTCGGCGCATGCAGGCGGTCGATGCGGTACTGCATCAGCGGGTCGTGCGGGGTCAGGCCGACCGCGCCCAGCAAGGCGACGAACAGGTAGACCAGCACGATGGCGCCGCCGATGCGACCGCTGGGATGCGAAAAGATGGCCTTCACGACACGCATCAACGGCCCTCCAGGCGAATCCGGGGGTCGAGCGCGGCGTAAGCGAGGTCGACGAGCAGATTGACGATCATGAAGTTGAGGGCGATGAACAGCACCGCACCCTGGACCAGGGCATAGTCGCGCTGCAGGATCGCCTCGAGCACCATGCGCCCCAGACCCGGCAAGGCGTAGATCTGCTCGACGATGACGGCGCCGCCGAGCAGATAGCCGAACTCGATGCCACTCAGCGTGACCACGGGCACGAGCGCGTTGGGCAGTGCATGGCGCCAGATGACGCGGCGTTCGGGGGCGCCCTTGCTCCGCGCCGTGCGCACGTAGTCGTCGCTCAGCACGTCGAGCATGGCCGAGCGCGAGACGCGCGTGACCGAAGCAGCGAACGCCAGGCCAAGCGTGATCGCAGGCAGGATCATCTGGCCGAGGTTCTGCAACGGATCCTGCCAGAAGGGCGTGAAGACACCCATCGTCGGCAGCACGCCGAAGCCGGCCGAGAGAATGTAGATGAGGACGAGGCCGACCACGAAGCTCGGCGTCGACTGGCCGATCATGGCCGCGATGCGGACGCCGAGGTCGGCGGGACGTTCGTTGCGGGTGGCGGCGTAAACGCCTGCGGGAACGCCGATCGACAGGGCGATCAGCATCGACAGCAGTGCAAGTTCAAGCGTCAGCGGGAAGCGTTCGAGGATGACCGTCAGCACCGGCTTGCCGTAGGTCACGGAGATGCCGAGATCGCCGCTGAACAGGCCGGTGAACCAGCGCCAGTATTGGACCGGCCACGGTTGGTCGATGCCGAAATAGATAGCCAGCGAATCCCGCTGCTGCGGGGTCAGGAGGCCTGCCTCGGTTCCGAGCATGGCGGTGATGGAATCGCCCGGCACGAGCCGTATGGCGATGAAGACGACGACCGAGACCCCGACCAGGACCAATGGGAAGGCCTGAAGGCGACGTATCACGTAGTTCATGTCATGCGTCCCATCTGGAGTTAGGGAACCGTGCCGGTTCTGGAGCGGTGTCGGCCAACGCCGGACTTGCGCCGCAGGGCGGTCGCCATCTTGCCGATGGCGACCGCCTTCGGGCGACGACAGGGAGAGCGCGCCGCCCGAAGCTCTTGCTACTGCTGCACGGTCACCTTGCCGAGGCTGAACAGCGAGCCGGTCGGCATCGGAACGAAGCCCTGCACGTTCTTCTGCTGCGCGGTGTAGCCATAGCCGGTGTAGAGCCAGACCCACGGCGACTTCTCGGCGAGCTGCTTGTCGAAGTCGGCGAAGATGACCTTGCGCTTTTCCGGATCAGTCTCGGCGCGGCCATCCTGCAGGAGCTTGTCGAGCGTGTCGTCGGCGAAGTTGGAGACCTTCTGCAGGTTGCCGCTCTTGGTCCAGTAGCGGTTGTACATGGTGTAGGGGTCGGGACGGCCGCCGTTCAGCGCAACCGCCATGTCGAAGTCGCCCTTCAGCCAGGTGTCGACATAGACGTTGAGCTCCATCATCTTGATGTCGAGCTTCACGCCGATCTCGGCCAGCTGCGACTGCAGCACCTGGGCCTCGGCGGCTGCCGTGGGCGGCTCGGCGGTCGCGGCAATCACGGTGGCGGTGAAGCCATCGGCGAAGCCGGCATCGGCCATCAGCTTCTTGGCCTTCTCGACATCCTGCTTGTAGCAGAACAGCGAGTTGGGATCGGACGCGAAGAACGGCATCGTCAGCGGGCCGGTGACCCGGCCTTCGCCGAGCGAAGCGGTGTCGAGCACGGCCTGGCGGTCGACGGCGCAAGAAATCGCCTGGCGCACCGCCAGCTCGTTCATCGGCTTGCGCGCCGGGTTGAGCTGGAGCACGTGATAGGCGAGCAGCGGCGCCCGGTTGAGCTGGAGCTTGGGCTCCTTGGGCACCAGCGTCGCGATCAGCGGATCGTTGAGCAGGGCGAAGTCGACCTGGCCAGTACGCATGGCTGCGAGGATTGCGGTTTCGTCCGGCAGGACACTGATCTCGATGCCGTCCACGCCGGTCGCACCACCAGCCCAGTCCTTGTTGGCGACGAGCACTTCCTTGGAATTGGGATCCCACTTCTCGAGCTTGAACGGACCCGAGCCGATCGCCTTGGTGCCAATCGTGCCGGCGGCGATCTCGCTTGCCGGAACGATCGACGAATTGGTGTCGGTCATGGCGGTCAGGATCGGCGCATCGGGCTGCTTCAGCTTGAACACGACGGTCCCGGCGTCGGGCGTGTCGATGGCCTCGATGGAGAGATAGTTGGCGCGGTTTGCGGCACCCGTCTTCTCATCGAGGATGCGCTCGAACGATGCCTTGACATCGGCCGAGGTCACGGCGGAGCCGTTCTGGAACTTCGCCTTGTGGTCGAGCTTGAAGGTGAGCTGCTTGCCGTCGGCGGAAAACTCCCAGCTCGTGGCAATGCCGGGAACGATCTTCAGGTCCGCGTCGAGGCGCACCAGCGGCTCGTAGATCAGTTCGAGCAGACGCAGTGACGAGAACGCCGTCTGCTTGTGCGGGTCGAGGCCGGTCGCGTCCTGCGCCCAGGCCATGCGCAGCGTGGCCGCGTCGGCATGCCCCGCAACGGCCGAGAGGCCGATCATCGTGGCAGTCGTCAACCCAAGGAAATACTTGAACTTGCTGGTCATTTCATCCTCCCTGTTGCTCTCTCCCGTGGCACGGCCGGAATAGCCGCTCCCGGATCACTCGGACGCTTGTCTCGCGTCCTGGATTGCTTGTCGCAAGAAGCCGTTCGACCCCTTCAGCGCTGATCGCGCATCGGCAAGGTTCATCCCTGTCATGACGATGAGGATCGCCAGCTTCACGTCATTTTCGGTCTGGGCCAGTGCCAGTTGCGCCTCTTCCAGGGTGCAGTCGGTCGCCTGCATGACGATGCGGGCGGCGCGTGCCACCAGCTTCTTGTTCGACGCCTTCAGGTCGACCATCAGGTTTTCGTAGGTCTTGCCGATGCGGATCATGCTGGCGGTGGTCAGCATGTTGAGCACGAGCTTCTCGGCCGTGCCCGACTTCATTCGCGTCGACCCGGTCAATGCCTCGGGGCCGACGACCGGCGAAATGGCGATGTCGGCTATGGCAGCGATTGCCGACTGAGGATTGCACGACAGGGCGACGGCGGTCGCGCCGATCTCTTTTGCATAGTTAAGACCGCCGATGACGTAGGGCGTGCGGCCGCTCGCGGCGATACCCACCACGACGTCTTTGGCCGACAGCCCGATCTCGGCCAGCGCCTCTGCACCCTTGGCCTGGCTGTCCTCGGCACCTTCCGTCGCCTTGAGCAGCGCGCTGTAGCCACCGGCGATGAGACCGACGACCATCGTCGGCGGAACGCGGAATGTCGGCGGGCACTCGGAAGCATCGAGCACGCCTATGCGGCCGCTGGTGCCGGCACCCATGTAGATCAGACGCCCGCCCTGACGGAAGGCAATGGTGATGCGGTCGACGCAGGCGGCGATCTCGGAGATCACCTTCTCCACGGCAAAGGCGACGCTCTTGTCCTCCTCGTTGATCTTCCTGAGGACGTCGACCGTCGACAGAAGGTCGATGTCCATGGTGCGCGGGTTCCGCTCCTCGGAAACCAACCGTCCCAACTCCGAAATCAAGGCTTGTTCCGACACGCTCGCCACCTGCCCGGTTTCTGAAATCGCAAGTGCCTCTCAGAGCCGGATCCCTTGAGGCCTTCTTAATTTTCTAGAATGTAATATTCCTATTGTCAACACAAATTGGAATGGAATATTCCTCTTCGGCAGGCGCTCCCGCCTACCGGTCGAGCCGCCGCGCCAGGATGATCGCCCCCGACACCGCGTCGCCATCAGCCGGCTTGAGGCGACGGCGAACGTCGGGCGCGAGCCAAGGCTCCAGCGGGCTCGCCAGTCCACCAAGGAGGGTCACGCGCGGCGCACCCTTGTCAAAGAGCGTGCGCACTAGGGTGTCGATCTGCTCGGCGGCAGCCTGAACGATGCGGCGGCCGGCCGCGTCGCCCTGGTCGGCATGGCGCATGACCGTCGGCGCGAGCGCGGCGTAGTCGGTGGCGGTTGCCCGATCCATCCAGGCCACCGCCTCCATCGGATCGTCGTGGAACCGCTGCATGACCTCGGTCAGCAGCGCCGAACGGTCGTGCCGGCCGTCATGCGACCGGAGCGCGAGTTGCACCGCCTTCAAGCCCAGATCGGCGCCGCTGCCTTCATCCGAGATCGGGAATCCGTAGCCGCCAACCCTGAGGTCCCAACCCTCGACGAAGCCCAGTCCGATCGAGCCGGTGCCGGCGATGACGATCGCCCCGTCCCTGCCGGAATGGGCGCCGAGGCAAGCGCCCATGCCGTCGCTGGTGAAGTCGATTGCCGCAAACGGATGCTCGATCGCCTTCAGCGCCTCCAGTGCGCCCTTGCGGCCAATGCCGGCAAGGCCGATGCCGGCCAAGGTGCGCGCCAGCTCGGCGTCACCGAAGCCGGCCTCCTCGACGGCCGCGCCAAACGCACGCGCGATCGACGCCCATGCGACATCGATGCCGAGCCGCGTCGTCGCCGGACCCGACAGGCCCTGGCCGAGCACATTGCCGGCCTCATCGACGATGCGGGCACGGCAACCGGTGCCGCCGCCATCGACGCCGAGGAAAAAGCGAGGCACGGCGCTGGTCATCCTGCTATCCGCTCGATGGTCGCGCCGCACATGCGCAGCTTGCGGTCGAG
The DNA here is from genome assembly GCF_037625995.1 of Aminobacter sp. Piv2-1. NCBI lineage: Bacteria > Pseudomonadati > Pseudomonadota > Alphaproteobacteria > Hyphomicrobiales > Phyllobacteriaceae > Aminobacter > Aminobacter sp. Piv2-1. The sequence continues at coordinate 123,700 of NZ_JARKMU010000004.1, read as the reverse complement.
GCTCTCGTAGCCCCGGTCGAGATGGTAGACGCGGTTGACGATGCTTTCGCCGTCCGCGACCAGCGCGGCAAGCACCAGCGATACGGATGCGCGGAGGTCGGTGGCCATGACCTGCGCCCCGCGCAGCGGAGTTCCGCCGCGCACCAGGGCCGTCGTGCCTTGCAAGGTGATGTTGGCGCCGAGGCGAACCAGCTCGGGAACATGCATGAAGCGGTTTTCGAACACCGTCTCGCGCAACAGCGACGCGCCCGGCGCGCAGCACATCAACGCCATGAACTGCGCCTGGAGATCGGTCGGAAAGCCGGGATACGGCTCGGTCGTGATATCGACCGGCGACAACGGGCCGTCCCGCGAGACGATCAGGCCACGGTCTCCGGGCCAGACGCTGACGCCCGCCGCTTCCAGCACCTGCACGACCGACGCGAGGTGCTCGAGACGTGCATTCGTCAGCTCGAGCTGGCCGCCGGTGATGGCAGCGGCAATCGCATAGGTTCCGGCCTCGATGCGGTCGGGAATCGTGTGGTGGCTGGCCGCGCGCCAGGAGGTGCCGCCCTGGACGAGGATGCGGTGCGTCCCTGCCCCTTCGATGTTGGCGCCCATGGCGATGAGGCAGGCGGCAAGATCCATCACCTCGGGCTCGCGCGCGGCGTTGACGATCTCCGTCTCGCCCTTGGCCGTGGTCGCGGCCATCATCGCCGTCTCGGTCGCGCCGACCGACGGCGAGCCGAGCACGATGCGTGCCCCGGTCAGGCCCTCTCGCGCAGCAGCGACGATCGAGCCGCCCTGGATGCCGATGTCCGCCCCGAGCTGGCCAAGGGCCTTGATGTGCATGTCGACGGGCCGCGCGCCGATCGCGCAGCCGCCGGGCAGCGATACCTGAGCCTGTCCGAACCGCGCCAGCAACGGCCCGAGCACAAGTACCGTCGCACGCATCTTGCGCACCGTGTCGTAGCTGGTCTCCTTGGAAAAGGCGGCGCTCGCATCGATGACGACGGAACGGCCCTGGCGCGTGACCCCTGCCCCGTGCTGGGCAATGACGCCGAGCATGTTCTCGACGTCGCTCACCGCCGGCAGATTGGTCAATTCGAGCGGTTCGGGGCTCAGCAGCGAGGCCGCGATCTGCGGCAGCGCCGCATTCTTGGCGCCGGAAATGGCGACTGCTCCCTGCAGCCTCTGGCCACCGACGATTCGCAACTTGTCCATGTTCAAGATCCGTTCAGCAGCCGGTCGAAACCAGCCGAACTGACAAGAGAGTTGATCGGATTATTCTTCCCTGTCAACATCGGATGGAATATTCTATTCCCATCTCTTCGCTGGACGAGAGGGCTCGAGGAGCTTCATGTCGGTTCTCACGAAAATCCTTGCGACGCTCGACACCATGGCGCCCGCCGACCGGCAAATCGGCCAGTTCATCGTCGACAATCCGGACGAGATGCTGCGCCTGTCTTCCGTCGCGCTTGCCGAACAGACCGGCCGCAGCCAGTCCAGCGTGGTGAAGTTCGCGCAGAAGCTGGGCTATCCGAGCTACCAGCAGCTGAAGCTCGCCGTCAGCGAGGCCAAGGCCCAGCAATGGCAGGCCCCTCCCGGCATGGTGCACGGCAGCATCGACCGCGCCGACGGCTATGTCGCCGTGCAGCAGAAGCTCGTGGCGGGCAAGCTGGCCGCCATGCAGCAGACCATGTCGGTGAACAGCGAGCAGACCGTGGCCAAGGTTCTTGACCTGCTCGACCAGGCCGACCGGATCCACCTCGCCGGCGTCAGTTCCTCTTCGCTGGTGGCACGCGACTTCGCCATCAAGCTGATGAAGCTCGGCCGCAACGTGCTGCACGACAGCGACAGCCACGTGCAACTGGCGAGCGCCGCATCGCTGGGGCCGCGGGACGTGATGCTCGCCCTTTCTCATTCCGGCACCAGCATCGAGACGCTGCGCATCGCCGAACTCGCCAGCGAAGGCGGTGCGACCGTCGTGGCCGTTGCGTCGCTGAGGGACAATCCGCTGAGCGCGATCGCCGACGTCGTGCTGCACACGGCAAGCGACGAGGACGACGTCCGCTCGTCATCGATCACCGTCCGCGACGCCCAGCTGGCCCTGACGGACCTGTTGTTCATCCTTTTGGTGCAGCGGCAGGCCGACGCCGGCGATCACATCCGTAAGAGCGAGGCCGCCGTGGCGGCCCTCAAGCTGGACGGAAGATTGCGCTGAGCGCAGTACCTATTGGCGCATCAGTTCCAGCTGCCGATAGAAATCGACCCCAGCCAAGGCCGAATAGCTCTCGCGAAACAGGCCGTAAAGGTTGTCGAGGACGACCCGGTGCTCGATGTTCGGCTCGAGTGAATGCGTAGCGCAGACCATTTCCGCCGCCGCCTCCTCGATCGAGGCGAAATGGGCGGAACCCACGGCACCCAGCAGTGCTGCACCGAGTACACTGCATTCGCGTTCGCGCAGCAGCCTCACCGGACGATCCAGGACGTCTGCGATCGTCTGCGCAAAAAGCGAGGATCGCGTGCCGCCGCCGGTGAGGCGCAGGTCGGTGATGCCGGATTTGAGGTCGGCATCGAAGGCGTCGACCATCAAGCGTATTTCGCAGGCGAAACCTTCGAGCATGGCCCGGATGAGGTCCGCGCGCGCGTGTTTCAGCGTCAGGCCGAGAAACGCCCCGCGGGCGGTGGCGTCGTAGTGCGGTGTGATCTGCCCGGCGAAGAAGGGGTGGAACACCAGCCCCTGGCTCCCGACCGGCGCCTTGGCCGCCTCCGCCATCATCTGCTCATATCCGGACGCCGGACCTTCGAACTGGTCGCGCCACCATTGCAGGCAGGCGCCGACGGCAAAGCAACCGCCTTCCAGGTCCCACTTGCCGGGAATGGCGTGTGCCCCAATGTAAGTCTGCTCTCCGACCGCGAGGTCGGGATGGTCGAGGTGGGCCACCATCATCGCCGAGGTGCCTATGGTGATCTCTGCCATGCCTTGCCGCACCACGCCCGCACCCAGCGCGGCGCATTGCTGGTCGCCCGCGCCACGGCAAAGTGCGGTGCCGGCGGGCAGTCCAGTCAACGCCGCCGCCTGCTTCGAAATCACACCGACCGCGGCACCCGGCGCGCCCAGCGGCGGAAGCTTGGCGAGATCGATGCCAGCGGCCTTGCAGACCTCGTCGCTCCACCCAAGCCGGTGTATGTCGAGCATGCCGTTCAAGGTCAGGCTGGACGGGTCGCCTTCGAACCGCTCGGCTCCCAGCAGGCGAAGCAGATATTCCTGTCCGTTGCAGATCCACCTCGTGGCGTCGAGAAGTCTGGGTCTGTGCGCAGCCAGCCAGGCGATCTTGGCCACGGCCCAAGAAGCTGCGATCGGCATACCGGTGAGCGAGCGGAACCTTGCCGGCGAGATGTTCGCCGCAATCATCGCTTCCATGTCTTTGGCACGCGCGTCATTCCAGACGATGGCAGGCGCCAGCGGGCGGAACTGCTCATCGAGCAGAGCAAAGGTGCCGCGCTGGCTGGACAGCCCTACCGAAACGATCCGGCCGGGATCGATCCCCGCCATGGCCTGGCGGCTGGCTTCGCACAAGGCGCGCCAGACGACGTCCATGTCCTGTTCGACCCAGCCAGGCTGAGGAAAGATGCAGGGATAGTCGCGGTCGCCGCTGGCGACCATGAGGCCGCGCCTGTCGAACAAGGCGACGGTGACGCCGGTCGTTCCGGCGTCGATGCCGACGAACAGCGGCTCGCCACTCATCCGTGCACGCCGGGGGTACTGGCTATCCAGGCGCTGAGCAGCGCGAAATAGCGGCTGCGCCTTTCGGCCTGCTCGTGCGTGAGCGTTGCGACCAGCCTGATCTTCAACGCGATAAGATCCTCCTCGGGTTCAAACAGTTCGAGCGGCACCGACGCAAGCTCGGTATTGGTCTCGCCGGACCAGTTCGAATTTACCGGAAAACCATATTTCTCGAGGCCGTCCTGCCAGGTCGCATCGAGCTCCAGGCCGCCCTCGTCGCCGACCCGCACGAAGTGATGGAAATCGCAGACCTCGCCCTCCCCGATCATGTCGTTCAGTTCGGCCGGAAAGGATGGGTTGGGCGACAGCTTGGAATCGAAATAGGTGAACATGGTCACGACCCCTGCCTCATAGCCGGCGCGGCGCAGCAGGTTGCGCAGGAGCACGTGCTTGCCAGAGCAGGAACCGCTTCGCTGCTTCATCACGACCAACGGGTCCCGCGTGCCGACCGAGCCGTAAGGTATGTTGCGGACAGCGTGATATATGGCGGCAAGCCGGTTCGGCGTTTCGCCTATGCCTGCCAGGAATTCATCATACGCGTCCAGATTCATCGGTATTCTCCAATTAAACAGAAAGGTGGCGGAGCATCCGCTCGCGATCGGCAACGTCGGCCGCGGTAAGCTCTGTGACGCAGCGCCCGCGATCCAGTACGTAGGCCCGCTGCGCGGTTGCTCGGATGAGACTGAAATTGTTCTCGACCAGGATGATCGTCAGACCATGGTCGCGGTTGAGGCGCTGCAGGATCTGGCCGATTTCCTGGATGATGTTCGGCTGTATGCTCTCCGACGGCTCATCCAGGATGAGCAGTTGCGGATTGCCCGCCAGCGCCCTCGCAAGCGCGAGTGCCTGCTGCTGGCCTCCGCTCAGCGTTCCGCCATGCTGGCCGAGCCGCTCGCGCAGGATCGGAAACATTTCGAACACGCGATCCAGCGCCCCAGCCCCTCCACCGATGCGCTCGCCCATCCTGAGGTTTTCGGCAACCGTCAGGAACGGGAAGATCATCTTTCCCTGCGGCACGTAGCCGAAGCCGGCGCGCGCACGCTTCTGCGGAGCGTCCGAGGCAACCGAGACGCCTTTGAAACGGATGTCCCCGGCGCGCAGCGGCAGCAGCCCCATGATCGTGCGCATCAGCGTCGTCTTGCCGACGCCGTTGCGGCCGACGACGGCGACCATCTCCCCCTTGTACACCTGCATGGAGACGTCGTTCAGGATATCGCCGCCGCGATAGCCGCTCCGTACATGGTCGACACTAAGCAACGGCTCAGCCATGAGCGTCCCCCAGATAGATGCGCTGAATGTCCGGATCGCGTTCGATTTCCGCGATGCTGCCGTGCCGGAAGACCCGCCCCTGGTGCAGCACCGTCGTCGGCGCCTCCAGGCCGCGCACGAAACCCATGTCATGTTCGATGACGATCGCGGCGATGCCGCGGTCGCCGAGCTCCTTGATGAATTGCGCGGTCCGCTGGCTTTCCTGCGGCGTCATGCCGGCGGTAGGTTCGTCCATCAGCACGACGCGTGGCGCGTTGCCGAGCGCCATGCACATTTCCAGCCAATGCTGTTGTCCGTAGCTCAGCTCCCCCGCCGGGCGGGCTGCGTTGCGCGCCAGCTCGAGCCGATCGAGACCCCATGCGGCCACCTCCGACAGCTTGCCGCCGGGACTTGCGATGAACATGTTCTGGGCGACGGTGAGCGTCGGGAAGATGCGGGTCGTCTGATATTTCATGCTGACGCCGCGCTGAACGCGGCGAAACGGTTCATCACGGCTGATATCGGAGCCGTCGAGATGGATGCTTCCCGAGTCCGGCTTTATCAAGCCCATGATGAGCTTGAAGAATGTCGACTTACCCGCACCGTTTGGCCCGATCAGGCAGCGGCGCTCGCCAGCCGCCAGCGAGAAGTCGATTCCATCGGCCGCCACGATGCCGCCGAACGCGCGGCGGACTGCCTTGAGTTCCAGCAAAGACATCATTTCCTCGCGCGGGAGAGACGGGCAATGCCCCGAAGCAGCGTAATGACCATGCCGTTGGGCGCTGCCATCATTCCAAACAGCAGGATCGCGCCCATCACGACAAAGGCGAGCTCGCCGCTGTACACCGCAAGCGTGTCGGACAGCGCCGACAGCGCGACGGTACCGATCGCCACCGATGTCAGGCTACGACGGCCGCTGACAGCGACCCACAGCACCGGGAAGGTGGAGGCGAGCAGCCCGACCGACGTCGGCTGGATGAAATTGCCCCAGCTGGCGTAGAGGATGCCGCTGAGCCCGGCCAGCAAGCCGGCGATCACGAAGATCGTGAGCTGATAGCGGCGAATGTCGTAGCCCAGCAGCTCGGCGCGCTCCTGGTCTTCCTGGATGGCCATCGACACATGTCCGAAATGGCTGTTGGCGAGCATCCGCAGTCCCGCCAGGGTCAAGGCTACCAAGGCAAGCACGAGATAGAAAAGCGGCAGGCTGAAGCCGTCGAAGCTGAATGGGCCGACCGTGATCGAGGGAATGTTGGTCATGCCGTTGAAGCCGCCGAGCTGGGCATCGCCGATCCGCCATTCCAACCCGGCGGTCTGGCCGAGAAAAGTCTCCAGCATGAGCGTGAGGACGAGTGTCAGCACCGGGATGATCCAGGCGCTGACGCGGCCATAGAACAGGAAATAGCCGAACGCGGCAGCCGCCAGCGCCGTCAGGCCGAGAGCGCAGACCGCCGCGCCCACCGTGGCAGCACCCAGGCCCCAGTTGATGGCGAGAACGCCATAGGCATAGCCGCCGATGCCGAAGAAGGCGACCTGCCCAAAGCTGAGCACCCCGCAGTAACCCCACAGAAGTGCCAGTCCGAGCGCCAGTGGAACGTTGATGAGGAAACTGGTGAAGTTGAGCGCCGTAAAGACGGAGCCATAGATGGGGAACGTCGCAGCGGCGCCAAAGACGAGGACGAACAGCGACCAGTACCAGCGGCCGCCGAAGACGGTCAGTTGACCGTCGAGACCTGTCCTCTCCAGAAAACTGCGCGGCGAAGCCGAGGTGCCGGGCGCGGCAAGGGAATTGTAGCTGCTCATCGGCTTTTCTCCGCGCGTGCCCTGCGCCGGTTCAGAAAGGCCGCCTGAATGTAGTGGGACAGACCGTCGGGCAGGAAACGCATCATCAGCAACGCGGCGAACATCAGACCGATGCGACCGGCGAAAGCACTGAATTCCGATGACAGCGGTGTCTGGACCAGCGCCAGCAGCGACGAACTCGCCAATGCACCAATGAGCGGATTGGCGCCGCCGCCGATCACGACCGTGATGAACGCGGGCGCTATGAAAGAGGACCCGAACAAGGGAACGATGGTCGTGGTCGGGGCATAGAGCGCCCCGGTCAGGCCGGCCAGTGCCGCGCCGAGGGCGAAGCTGAACATGTAGATCCGGCTGGTGTTGACGCCGAGGGCACGTGCCATGTCCGGATTCTGCATCGTTGCGCGCATGTCGACACCGAGGCGCGTGCGGTAAAACAAGAACCAGAGCGCGCCCAGCACCACGAAGGCGAGGCCGGCGATCACCAGGAGATAGGTCGCGTAGGAATAATCGCCGACCTTGAAACCGCCCAGCGGCATCTTTATGCCCTGCAGAAATGGACCGAACAGCAGCAGCGTGCCCTGGCTGATGATCAGGCTGAGCCCGAAGGTCGCCACCAGCGCATTGAGCTTGTTTCCGTAGAAGCGGCGGATCACCAGCCGCTCGATGACCGCTCCGAAGATGCCGACCGCGAACGTGGCGAGCATTACGGCCAGAACGAATGGAACGCCGTTGTGCACGGCAATCGTCGCCGTATATGCGCCCATCATGATGAACTCGCCATGCGCGAGATTGATGATGTTGAGCATGCCCAACACGATGGTGAGGCCCATCGCGGCGAACATCAAAAACGAGATGTTCACCAGGAACTGATAGCCGAGATTGAACAGATCACTGGTCATAACTGGTTCCCGTCGCGACGGTCGCCAAGCGACCGTCGCGGGTGACATTGCAATCAGATGAATTGCTTGAAGGCCGGATCGTCGGCAGGCGTGTACTGCTTGAATTCCGGGTTCTTCACGAGATTCACCCCGAGCCTGCGGGTCCACCAAGGCTCGATGGACGGCCATTCCTGCACGAAGGTGATGTTGTGGCTCTCGTCGCACGAAGCCATGCGGATGTGCTGGCTCATGTGATGCGTCGCCGGGTCCATGAACATCCATCCCGCGGGCGCCTCGATACCGATGCCGCTTTCCAGCACCTCCATCACCGCCCCTTGCTCCGTCGTCTTGGCGAGCCGGCAGGCGACCGCATAGAGGTGCGTCGCGACATAGGCGCTGTGCGCCTCCTGCTGGATGTAGGGCTCGTCCGGGAACATGGCGCGGAAGCGCTTGACGAACGCCTGGTTACGCGGCGTCGGTATCTCCTCCATGTAGCTGACCGCCACGTTCATTCCCGCAAGGGCCGGCGCGGCAAATCGCTTGTGCTCGTAGCCCTGGGCAAGGTTGATGCTTGATCCCATTGGCCGCTTGAGGCCCGCGGCGTTGGCTTGCGGGTAGAAATTGGCGTGGTTCTGACCGGTGATGTACATCATCAGCCAGTCGGCCTTGGCCTGTTCGATGCGGGCGATCGTCGAGGTGAAGTCGGTGACGCTCAGCGGAATGAACTCCTGCCCGACCACCTCGCCGCCGAGCAGCGGGGCCATCGCGCGTGTCCACATGGCGCTGAGTTGCCCGAAATTGTAGTCAGCTGCCGGAATGTAGATGCGCTTGCCGAACTTGCTGATGCAGTACTGCATCGCCGGGATGATCTGCTGCTCTGCAACGGCACCCGTGCAGAACGTGTACTTGTCGGCGACGCCGCCCTCGTACTGGTTGTTGTACCAGTACATCTTCTTCATCTGGTCGATCACCGGCCGCATCGCTTCGCGGTTGGCGCTTGCGAAGGCGCCCATGATGACATCGACCTCGTCCTCGAGGCCCAGCCGCTTGGTGAGCTGCTGGTACATCCGCGGTTCTGACTGCGGATCAGGCGAAATGAGCTCCACCTGCCGCCCGTTGATGCCCTTGTCGCCGGATTCGACCAGCGTGTCGGCCAATTCGCTGTAGGCGCCGTCCTTGCCGGTTCCTCCTGGGCCGGTGGGGCCACTGAGCAGCGTGAAGCCGTCGTTGATCTCCTTGATCGCCAGTTGCGTGGCATGCAGCTTGGGCAGGCCGAACAGCGCGAAATTGCCCGACTGGTCTTCGAGCAGACCGAACTTGACGGGGCCGTTCTCCGCGGCCCTCACCTTTATCGCGGGAAAGCCGAGCGCCCCGACGGCGGCGATGCCGGCCGCGGATCCGGCAAGAAATTGCCGGCGTGTGGTTCTTGGCATTGCGTCGCCCTCCTGACTGCGGACGGCCGACTCCTTGTCACTCCCTGCTTCCTGTTCCGACATGCTACTCCTCCTCCAAATGCGCATCTACTCTACAAATGCGCCTCAACAAGCTCACGTCATCCGGCTCCGATCATGCGGGTTCGTCCACCTGCGACGGTGCAGGCGAGCCAATTTCGGCAAGCACGGCGCCGGCCAGGACCGAGTCCAGGATCAATGTATTGACAAAGCCGCCCTTGGCGGCCGCGACCACGGCCTTGGCCTTCACCGCGCCGGTCGCGATTCCGACGCGCGCGGGCACCTGCATCAGGTCGCTGAGGCCGATGGTGATCATCCGGTCGTAGATCTCCGTCCGGACGACGTCACCGGCAGCATCGACGAAGTAGGAAAAGACGTCCCCGACGGCCCCCGCGCGCTTCAGCGCCGCCCGCTCCGGCAGCTCGAAGTAGCCGCTGGCAAGCAGCATGGACGCCTCCGACGGCACCAGCGAGCCGATACCGACGATCGCCATGTCGAGGATCGAGAAAAGCTTGAAAACGTCGGCGATCGAACTCTCGCCGAGAAGCAGGTCGCGGGTCTCCTTGCGGTCCACGATGCCAGGTGCATGAAGCAGATGCGGCGCCGTGCCAAGCTTCTCGGCCAGTCGCCGCGTCACTTCCTGGCAATCGAACAGGTGCTCGACGCGCTTGTTTCCGCCGGTGATCTGGATCACCTGGGATCCGGGAAAATCGAGCGTCTTGAGCTGCGTCACCAGTTCGAAGGTCGTGCTGCCCCAGCCAATTCCAATGGCGCCGTTCTCGGGCAAGATCTCGCCGAGGAACTCGGCGCCAAGGGCGCAGGTACGCCGCTTTACCTCGTCGGCGGCAAGATTCGGCTCGACCCTGGCAACGACACAGGTCTTGACGCCGAGGCCGACCTCGATGGCCCGCTCCAGGTCACTGGCCTGACTGACAGGGGCACGAACATCGATGCGCACGACGCCCAGTTCCTCGGCCTCCTGCAGCATCCGGCCGATCTTGTGACGGGAAAGCCCGAAACGCGTCCCCACCTCCGCCATGGTCAGGCGCTCGCGATAGTAGGCTTGACAGATCTTGGCCAGCAGGAGGGATGAGGTTGCCATTGATTGCTCATATGCGCTTAGATTGCGCATATGGATAGAATCGTTATGCGGCTCATGTCAAGCGCGACCGACAGCGACAGGAGAAATTCGGAAAATCGACACAGTGTTTGGGCGCTCGGCAGCGCTTGCCGCGCCGGTCGATGCAGAGGTTGTTCCGCACCCGGCCCAATGCGCACCGTCAAAATCCTGCGGGAAACGCCAGCCGCAGCTTCGATCCGGCCCGACTTCGAGATAGGCTGCCGCAGGCCTGCTGAAAGGATAGGCCGCTCAGGCACCCATTTCCGAAGGCAATCCATAGAATGGCTGGCATCCGCGACGTTGCGAGGCTTTCCGGAACGTCCATCGCGACGGTTTCCCGCGTCATCAACAACTCCGGCTATGTCTCGGCCGGCGTGCGGAAGAAGGTCGAGGCCGCGATCCGGGAGACGGGCTTCCAGCCGAACGCGGGTGCCAGGCTGATACGCATGCAGGAAAGCCGTATGGTGGCACTTATGCTCCCGGCGCTGGACGTGCATTTCTTCGGCATCCTCGCCCACGAAATCGAACAGGAGCTGTTCGCCCGCGGCTATACCGCGATGATCTGCTCGACCGCCGAAAACCCCGAAAGCGAAGCGCGCTATGTCGCCGCACTGCTGTCGCAGAAAGTGGATGGCGTCCTGGTCGTCAGCGTCACCGAGGATTCGCACGCCTTCCAGAGACTGCAGGATGCAGGCATCCCGATCGTCGCCATCGACCGGCAATTGCCGGATGTCACGCCGCATGCGGTCAAGGCCGATCACCGGCAGGGGATGCGGATGGCTGCCGAGCATCTTCTCGCGCTCGGCCACCGCGAGATCGCCATTCTCGGCGCGCCAGGGCATAGCTGGCCAATCCAGGAACGCCTGGAAGGCGCGAGGGAAGCATTGGCGACTGCCGGGATTGCGCCGCTCTGCATCGGCATCGGCGAAATCCATAGCTTCGAGGCCTGCCGCGACCTGATGCTGTCGTTGTTCGATCAGGGCCATCGTCCGACCGCGATCCTCGGCATGACCGACATAGCCGCGATCGGCGCAATCCATGCGGCGAGCCAGCGCGGGCTGCGGGTGCCCGAGGACGTCTCGGTCACCGGCTTCGACGACCTGCCGGCCGCGCGCTACGTCGTGCCGCAATTGACCACCGTGGCCCAACCCGTGAGAGCCATCGGTCGGCAGGCGGTCAACGAACTGCTGGCCCTGATCGCCGGCGAGGCGCCGCCGGCGCCGCTGCCGGGCGCGCTGGACCTGCGCATGGTGCTGCGTGGGACCACGGGACCGCTCATTCGGCGTTCCGGCGGTTCCACACAGGGCCGGTAGCCACGCCGATGTTGCCCACTGTTTGCCGTTGCACCCTTCACTCCGGCCTTCAGCGAGGGGATCGCCCGTCGATGGCGAAATTGACGAAGACGGCGCCAAGGATCAGCGCCCCCTTCACGACCTGCTGCGCGTAAGGGTTGAAGCCCCACAGCGTCATGGCGTTCAACAGCACACCCAGGAACAGCACGCCGATGAAGGCCCCCCAGATCGAGCCCTTGCCGCCGAACAGGCTGACGCCGCCGATGATGCAGGCCGAGATCACCTCGAGCTCCAGTCCCCGCGCGATGGTCGAATTGCCGGAATTGATCAACGAGGAATAGACGATCCCGCCGATCGCCGCGAAGACACTGGTGATGACGAGGCAGATCGTCTTGGTGCGCCAGACATTGATGCCCGACAGTCGTGCAGCCTCGATATTGCCGCCCACAGCGTAAATCTCGCGGCCAAGCGCCGTATAGTTCGTCAGGATGAAGGTGAAGGCGAAGGCTGCCGCCAGGAGGAACACCGGCACCGGAATATGCAGGAAGCGGCCGCTGCCGATGATGTAGTACCACGAAGGAAAGCTCTCGATCGGCGATCCTCCGGTGATGAGGTTCGCTACACCCGCCAGCGTCGCCATCATGGCCAGCGACGAAATGAAGGTCGGCACGCCGATCTTCTGCCGCATGAGGCCGTTGAAGAAACCCACCAGCGCAGCAAAACCGAGCGAAATCAGCATGGCGCCCAGCACGGCAAGCACCGAAGGCTCCATCGCGCCGCGCGATAGAAGCTGCACCATCCAGGCGGTGATGCAGGCCGAGACGGCCACCATCGAGCCGACCGACAGGTCGATCTCGCCGACGATGACGACCAGCGTCATGCCGAAGGCGATCATCCCGGGCACGGCCACGGTGCGGAGGATGTTGAGCTGGTTGTCCGGGGTAAGGAAGCCGCGCCCCGTCAGCGCCACCAGGATGTAGAAGGCGATCAGGATCAGCAGCATGGATTGGCGCCGCAGCAGCCCGGACAGGCGGCGCGGGCCTTGAACGACGGGGGCGTGGGGGATCGCGGTCATGGGGCGGACCTTTCGGCAGAAGTTTCGGGACTGGTCATCATGGTGGCGGCGTAGAGGGCCTTGGGATCGAGCCCCTTGCCAGAAAATTCGGCCGCGATGCGCCCGTCGCGCAGCACCAGGACGCGGTCGCAGCATTCGGCCAGGTCCTCGAGTTCGGTCGAGACGACGATCGAGGACAGCCCTCGCGCGGCCTGGTCCCAGATGATCTGGTAGATCTGGCGCTTGGCCTGCACGTCGACGCCGCGTCCCGGCTCGTCCAAGAGCAGGACACGCGGGCCGCTGTTCAGCCAGTTGCCGACGACGACCTTCTGCTGGTTGCCGCCCGAAAGGGAGTTGACCGGCAGCATCAGGTCCGAAACCTTGATCTGCAACCCTGCCACCTGGCGCTCGGCATGGGGCCGCTCCAGCCCGAGCCAGGTCAGCCCCCATTTGGCGATCTTGCGCAGGGGGGCCGTGACGAGGTTGGCGTGGATCGAATGATCCAGCACCAGCCCGGCATGCTTGCGGTCCTCGGAGGCATAGGCCAGCCCCTCCGCCTTGCGGCCGGGCAGGCCGTAGCTGGTGATGTCGCGCCCGTCCAGTAGGACACGCCCGGCGTCAATGGGTCGTGCGCCGAAGATGCCGTGCAGAAGCTCCGTCCGGCCCGAGCCCAGCATGCCGGCTATCCCCAGCACTTCCCCCTTGCACAGCCGGAAGCTCACGTCTCTCAGCCACGGCTCGATACGCAGGCCCTGGACTTCCAGCAACAATTCGCCACCTGCCCTGTGGGCGGGGCGGTCCAGTGGCGCAAGGTTGCCGAACATCATGCCAAGGATCTCGCGCGGGCCGGCCTCGGCCATCGGCAGCGATCCCGCGAAGGCGCCATCGCGCAACGTCGTCACGGTATCGACGATGCGCGGCAGCTCGGCCAGGCGATGCGAGATGTACAAGATCGTCACGCCCTTGGCCTTCAGGCGGCGGATCAGCGCAAAGAGCCGTTCCACCTCGGCGGCGGCAAGGGCGGAGGTCGGCTCGTCCAACAGCAGCACCTTGGGCGACAGGCTCGAGGCCTTGACGATCTCGACCAGCTGTTGCCGCCCCACTGACAGGCTTTCGACCGACTGGCGCGGATCGATGTCGGTCGCGCCCATTTCTTCCAGAAGTGCCCCGGCAAGATCGTGCAACCTGGTCCAGTCGATCCACTTGCCCCGGCGTGGCAGCCGGCCAAGGAAAATGTTCTCGGCCACCGAAAGGCCAGGCACGAGGCTAAGTTCCTGGTAGACGGTCACCACGCCTTCTGCCAGCGCGTCCTGCGGACTTCGAAACTGAACGGGACGCCCCCCCAGGCGGATGCGGCCCGAGGTCGGCGAGGTGGCCCCCGCCATCATCTTGATGAAGGTGCTCTTGCCCGAGCCGTTCTTGCCGATCAGGGCATGGACCTGGCCGCTCGCGAAGCTATGGGTGAAATTGTGCAGGGCGCGCACGGCGCCATAGTGGCGCGTGAGTCCCTCGAGATGCAGATCCATTGCTGACGCCTTGCCTCCGGCAATGAAAGGTGGCACCGCCCGAAGGCTGGGGCGGCGCCGGCATTCGCCTATTTGAGCGATGCGAGGAACGCTTCGATCCCGGCCGGGTCATTGCGGTTCAGCGGCAGCGTAGGCACGACGGTCTTCGCTTCAACCGCTTCGCCCTTCAGCACCTTGAGCGCAGCTTCTGCGCCCATCTTGCCCATTTCGCGCGGCGACTGGGCGGTGACCGCCTGCAGCACGTCGTCCCCGGCCGTAAGCCCCTTGGCAAGCTGCTCAGACCCGTCGATGCCGAAAACGAAGACCTGCCCGGCCTTGCCCGCATTGCGGACGGCCTGCATGGCACCGATGGTGCCGCCCTCATTGGCCGCGAAGATCACATTGATCTCGGGGTTGGCGGTCATGATGTCGGTTGCGACGGTCACCGCCTTTTCAGGCAGCCATGCATCCTGTGCGGCCTCAATGTCGATCTGATTGCCCTGCGCGGCCGCACCCTTGAACCCTCCGGTGCGCTCGCCGCTCTGTTCCGGCAGAAGCGACGAGAAGGCAAGGATGCCGACCTTCGCCTTGCCGCCCAGCTTCTCGGTGATGAACTTGGCAGCCGCCGCGCCCGAGGTCTTGCCGAGGTCGGTATTCGAGGTCGAGAAGGTGGCCGCCGCGATCGACCCGTCCTGGAGCCCGCCATTCAATGCGATGACGGCGATGCCCGCATCCTTGGCGCGCTTCAGGGCAGCGGCCGAATTGGTTGCCGACAGCGGGGCGATCACGATCGCATCGACCTTGCGGGCAATATAGGTGTCGATCGCCTCGGTTTCCTTGGCCTGGTCGCCGTCGATGTTGATTTCCAGCACCTCGGCGCCCCCGGCCGCAGCACCGTCCTTGACGCCCTGCTGCAGCGATTTCATGAAGGAATCGCCCTGGAACACGATGCTGGCGATGACGGGCTTTTCCTGGGCCAGCGCCGGCAGGGCCAGGCCTATTGTCAATGCGGCGATGGTGGCTTTCAGCAAGGTACGCTTGGTGGTTGTCGTCACGGTTTCCTCCCTTTTTGACAAACCATTTCGTGGATTCAACAAGTTGCGAATGCCTCGGGCATGAGGGTCACAAGCGGCGGGATGCCTCCCGTCGCAGTCGGCGAACGCAACGCCGCGGCTGCGGCTCGATGGCCGAGCTGCAGCGCGTAGTTGGGCGGCCAGTATTCATGGATGCCGAAGATCACTCCGGCGCAGAACGCGTCGCCTGCACCGACCGGGCTTACGATCTCCGAGGTGGGTACGGGTATGGAAGCAAGGCGGACCGCCGGTCCAGCTTTCGGCAACCAGATCGCCAGGTCCTGTGAGTGCAGGATCACGGTCTGCCGCACCCCGGCCGCCAGCAGCTGCCTGCCTGCCGCCTCCATGCCCTTGGCATCCTGCGGACCCGAAATGGCGAGCCCCGTGGCACGAGCGGCCTCGATCTCGTTCAGGAAAAGATGGTCGATTTCGGCCAGCGTCGCTTCGACCGTAGCGCGGAAGCGCGGCCCGTCCGCGGAGACGAGATCGACACATGTCTGCATCCCGGCCAACTGCGCCCGTCGCAACAGTGAGGCCGCATCGGTGCTGCCATCGGGACCGACCGCATCCAGGCTTTTCAATAGATTCAGATAGCCCAGATAGAAGATACGCGCGTCCATATCGGCCAAGGCCTCGACCGACAGATGCATGCCATCGAACAGGTCGTTGGCCCCCGCATGGTAGAGGAAGGTGCGGCTGTCGCCGGGCAGGTTCATCACATGCGTATGCGCGGTGGCCGCAGCGGCGGTGGCGCCGAGGTGACGGCTGTCCAGCCCCGCCGCCCGACAGGCCTGACGCACAGTTTCAGCATGACGGTCGGTGCCGGTCAGGCCGACCGCGAACAGCGGCAGGCCGGTATCGAACGCGGCAAGGTCGATGGCCACATTGGCCGCCCCGCCACCGACGCCCTCGGCTTCCGACAGGATATGCACGAGATCGCTTTTCGCCGGCCAGCGGTCCAGCGTGTGGACGACATCGACGATCCAGTTTCCGGCGCAAACGACCCCATCGCCCTTGGGCATCACACCCGTCATCGTGTTGCACCTTCGGACGAGCTTTCGTTCCAAAGCAGGCGATGCGGCGGCTCGTCCTCTTCGATCTCGGCGAAGCGGCCCAGAGGTTCGAGGAAGAAATTGTCCGCCAGGTCGTCGTTGCATTGGCTGACCTCGGCCGCGAATACGTCGCCCGCCCCGGCTTCGCCCCAGAAGCTGTGCTGCATGCCGCGCGGGATCGTGATGCTTTGCCCCGGCCGCAGCCGGATCGGTGTGTCATAGGGATCGGTCACGACGCGGCCGTCCACTAGCACCGGCGCTTCGGCGAACGAACCGTGACGCGTGAAGGCGACGCACAGATGACCGCCGCCGCGCACGATGATGTCCTCGAGCTTGACCTTGTGGGCGTGGAAGGGCGTCACCTGCCCTTCTGCGACGAACAGAAGCTTCTCGGCATAGGGCAGCGTCGCTGGATTGCCCTGCGCGCCATTCCTGACGCAGAACAGGACCAGGCCGCGGCGGGCGAAATCGCCAAGACCGAAATCCGTTACATCCCACCCGAGCTGCCGTTCGTGCAGGAAAGCGGCCAGGCTCGGGTCCGACGCATGGTCCGCGGGCGACCAGCCGCCCCAATCGGGCAGAAGCCAGCCGTGATCCGCCAGCATCGCTTCGGCCCGGCGCAGCGCCGCATTGATGGCGGACCGCTTCATGCCGCGCGCCCATAGGCGACAGGCACCACGCGGCCGGTCTTCCCGGCCTCCAGCGCGGCGGTCAGCACGGCGTGGTGATCGGCTGCCTCTTGCGGTGTGGCACACTGGAAGCCGTTGGCATCGCCGCCCGAAAGCTCATCAACGAAGGCCGCCCACATCTGTTGGATCGCGTCGGTGAAGCCGAATTCGAAGATGCCGCCGGTAATCGTGGGGAAGAGCGATTGATAGCCGAGGTCCTCGACCTGCCAACACTGTGGCCCGCCGGCCTCGTATCGCATGAACTGCCACTGGCGCGGCGATTTGGTAGTGAAGAAGGCCGAACCCTTCATGCCCAGCACCCGGATGGACCAGGTGTTGCTTTCGCCGGGCGCGATGCGCCAGGTTTTCAACACCATCGGAAAATCGCCGCCCTCGGCCTTGACCGTGCCGGTGACCGTCGCGTTGTCCCAGGTCATGCAGGGGACCTGGTTGCCCTTGCCGTCAGGACGAGTTGTGACCCGCTTCACCAGCGACGCGCTGACCGAATGCGGCTTCCAGCCGAGCCGCAGGGGAACATGCAGCACATGCATTCCCAGATCGCCCATGCAGCCGTATTCGCCGTTCACGCCGACCACCCGCTTCCAGTTGATCGGCTTGTCGGGGTTGATGTCGGACGAATGCAGGAAGCAGGCTTCGACTTCGAGGATTTCGCCGACATGTCCCTTGCGAACGAAGTCGATCACCTTCTGCGCACCGGGGAAGAAGGGCATCTCCGACGAGCAGCGCACCAGCACGTCGGGATGCGCCTTCACCGCCGCGTCGATGATGCGGTTCTGTGCGGCATCCATGCCAAAAGGCTTTTCGCCGAACAGATGTTTCCCCGCGGCCAGGATCTCGGGATAGATTTCGGCGTGCAGCAGATGCGGAACCGCGCAATAGACGGCGTCGACTTCCGGGTTCGCCAGCAATTCGCGATAGTCGGTGGTCGTCTGCCTGACGCTGGGCAGATGGGTGGTGAACCAGTCCATCAGCACCGGGTTGGAATCGCAGACCGCCACGATCTCGGGACGGGCCTTTGCGTCTGTCAAATGCAGCCAGCGCGCCGCAGCGCTCGCCAGTTCACGCCCCATCAGGCCGCAGCCGATAATGCCGACGCGTATGACCTTTCCTCCCATTGCCGCCTCCTCAGCCCAGATATTTCGCCGCCGCGTCGGCAGTGGCGCCTTCGTGCAC
The DNA here is from genome assembly GCF_037625995.1 of Aminobacter sp. Piv2-1. Lineage (NCBI taxonomy): Bacteria > Pseudomonadati > Pseudomonadota > Alphaproteobacteria > Hyphomicrobiales > Phyllobacteriaceae > Aminobacter > Aminobacter sp. Piv2-1. The sequence goes on along the minus strand of NZ_JARKMU010000004.1, from coordinate 105,596 downwards.
CACCGCCATCAACGCGCGGGTGATGGCTGTCGGATTGGCGTTGTGGATCACGTTGCGGCCATAGACGATGCCGCGAGCTCCCTGCTTCATCAGTTCCGCCGTGCGGACGAGGATCTCGCGGTCGGAGACCTTGCCGCCACCGCGCACCAGGACCGGAATGCCCTGAGCAATCTCGATCACGCGGTGGTATTCCTGCACGTCGTCGCAGGGATCGGCCTTGATGATGTCGGCGCCGAGCTCGACCGCCTGGCGGACTAGGGGCAGGATCTGGTCGATATCGCCGTTGACCATGTAGCCGCCCTTCGAATTGTCCTGCATCACCAGCGGTTCGACCATCAGCGGCATGCCCATGATCTCGCATTCGCGTTTCAGCGCGTTCACGTTGCGAACACAGGCGTGATAGATCTCCGGCTGGTCGGGCAGCTGCAGCAGGTTGACGACCACGCAGGCAGCGTCCAGCACGATCCCCTGCTCGACCGGGCGATCGACGACCTCGGAGAACAGCGTCCTCGGCAGCGGCGTGCCATAGACATTGGCGATGTCGGTGCGGAGCACCAGCGCGGGGCGGTCCTTACCCTTGATCGCCTGCAGGATCGGTGCTGTGCCAGGCGGCAGCTGGATCGCGTCTGGTTTTGCGTCCGCCACGATCCTGATTGCGCGGTGCATGTCCTCGATGCCGCCGAGAAAGGCCCTCTCATTGAACATGCCGTGGTCGATGGCCACGTCGAAACAATTGCCCGACACACCAAAAAGCCGGTTCATCCGCGCGATCTTCATAAAAGTCCTCAATGTGGAAACGTTTCCATATTGAAACCACGACACTCCTGTCCCTGTCAAGGGACCGGATCGGGCACGCGACAGGAACGACAGGATGTGCGTCGATGGAGAGGCCCCAAGTACGGGCCGGCCTGCCCCTTAGCAGTGTTGGAAACCTGATGTCCTGCGGCCGGTCCGCCCTCTCTTGAGCGTCGCCGACCGTGGCGGGATCAGCCGGTCCAGATGACCGTCTGCTCGTGTCGCTTGATGAGGCCGGCCAGCTTCTCGAAGCTGGCTGCGATGTGCCTTGAAAACGCGGCGACGGCAGGTGACTGCGGACTGCCGGCGAGCCTCAGGATGCCGAGCGTGCGCTCGGGATGATGTATCCGCAGAGGCAGGGCGGTGATTTCGCGCTCCTTCCGGTAGGCGAAGACGACGCTGTGTGGCAGCACCGTCAAGGCATCGCTATGCTTCATGTAGTTCATTGCGCTGGCCAGCGACCCGCCGACATAGGGGATGCGGACCTCGGTGGCGCCCAGCCCGACAAGCATCGCGCGCATGTCCGCAAGCAGTGGACTTCCAGGCGGAGGGGCGATCCATGGATAGTCGAGGATTTCGGGCCCCTTCAGCCTGCGCTTCATCAGCAGCGGGTGGGTGACACGGCACGCTACCATGTTGTGTCCGGGAAGTATGCGCTCGAACTCGAACCCCGACCCTTCTTCAAGCACGTCCACCGGACAGATAGCGAGATCGATCCTGTCAGCACGGATGGCGGCTTGCAGCTCGGGCAGGTAGCCATAGCTCTGCTCCACCCGCACTTCCGGCCGCACGTTGTGGAACTCCGCGATCATGCCCGAGATCAGGGCGTCCATGAAGAACTGGGTGCCGCCGACACGCACGGCTCCCGAGTGTCCGTGCCGGAAGCTGTCGACCAGTTCCGACGCCTTGCGCGACTGCAAGAGCATCGCCTGACCATGCTCGCCGAGTGCCCGTCCGAGCGGCGTCGGGCGCAACGGGCGGCGCCCCTTGACGAACAGCGGTTCGCCCAGGCGCCTCTCCAGCACGGCCAGGGTGCGGGACACCGCGGACTGGGTCATGCCGAGCGCTTCCGCGCCCTCGGTGACACCCCCAGCGTTGATCACCGCTGCAAGCTGGATCAAATGGCGTTCATCGAGTTTCATAGCAATTTGCTATAACAGTCGCCCGACAAATCATCAACGGTGATGAGCGGAGCCGCTAGTTTCCTTCCAGGCACCGAGCTGTCAGGAAGGATCGAGCAGATGCCCACCACCGTCGTTTTCGGTGCCGACACGTCCAGCGAGATCGTCGCGCAGCGCCTCGTGCGTTCCGGTGCAAGCCGTCTTTCGAGCAGCCTCGTCGCCGTGGTCGAGCACATTCACCAAGTGATCCGCGAGCTGAAGCCGACGCGGGCCGAGTGGCGCGAAGCCGTCGCCTACCTCACCGACATCGGCCACGCGACCGACGAACGCAGGCAGGAATGGGTGCTGCTCGCCGACCTGATCGGAGCCACGGCCCTGGTCGAGGATATCAACTGCCGGCGGCCAGCTGGCGCCACCCCCAACACGCCGAGAGGGCCGTTCTATCGCTCCGACGCCCCGCGGCGCTCCGTGGGCGCGGACATTTGCCTCGACGGCGTCGGAGAGAAACTCGAAGTGCGCGGCAGGACCACCGACCTCGACGGTTGTCCGATCGCCGGTGCCACGGTAGAGACATGGCAGGCGAACGGTTCGGGCCTCTATGAGAACCAGGAGCCCGACAATCAGCCCGAGTTCAATCTGCGCGGGGTCTTTTCCACCGACGCACAAGGGCGCTTCTCCTATCGCAGCGTGATGCCCGGCGGCTACTCCGTCCCTGACGATGGCCCCGTCGGGCAGCTTCTCGATGCCCTTGGCTGCCCGCTGCGGCGGCCTGCCCACATTCATTTCATCATCAATGCCGGCGGCTTCGAGACGATCACGACGCAGATCTTCGTGAGGTCCGAAGCCGAGACCATCGAGGATCCGCTGTTTTCGGTTCGTCCGAACCTGATCGGCGACTTCAAGCCGTCCGGCTCGAAAGACGCGCCATGGGCACTGGATTTCACCTTCGTCATGGCACGCGCCCGCAACGCAAGAGGTGTCTCATGACCAGCGTCCAGCCATTCGTCTTCCCGGGCATCGGCCCACGCGTCGTCTTCGGCCACGGAACCATCGGCCAGGCTGCGGCAGAGATCGGCAGGCTCGGCCGGAACAAGGCGTTGGTGCTGTCGACACTCCAGCAAACCAGGGATGCCGACGCCCTGTCGGCGAAGCTGGGCAAACTGAGCGCCGGTGTCTTCGCTGGTGCGACCATGCACACCCCGGTCGAAGTCACGGAAACGGCGGTCGAAGCCTTCAGGGCAAGCGGGGCCGATTGCGTCGTCTCGCTCGGCGGCGGTTCGACCACAGGTCTCGGCAAGGCAATCGCCACCCGCACCGGGGCGGACCAAGTGGTCGTTCCGACTACCTATGCCGGGTCGGAAATGACCAACATCCTGGGTGAGACCATGAATGGCGACAAGATCACGCGCCGGGATCCGTCCATCCTGCCCGAAACGGTGATCTACGATGTCGATCTCACGCTGACGCTTCCCGTCGGCATGACGGTGACATCCGGCCTCAACGCCATCGCGCACGCGGCCGAGGCGCTCTATGCCCCCGACCGCAACCCGATCCTCTCCATGATGGCCGGCGAGTCCGTCCGGGCTTTTGCGAAGGCGCTGCCGGTCCTGGTCGCGAACCCTTCCGACCGCGACGCCCGGGCAAGCGCACTCTACGGCGCATGGCTTGCCGGAGCTTCCCTGGGTGGCGCGTCGATGGCCCTCCACCACAAGCTCTGCCACACGCTGGGAGGCAGCTTCGACACGCCGCATGCCGAAACCCATGCGATCCTGTTGCCGCACACGGTCGGATACAACGCGACCGAAGCCGGCGACTTGCTGCAGCCGCTTGCCGACGCCCTGGGAGGCGCGCCCGGCAAGGCGCTGCATCGGTTCTCCGCATCACTCGGCGCGCCGACGAAACTGAGGGATCTCGGCCTGACCGAGGCCGACCTCGACCGGGCGGCCGAAATGGCTGTCGCGCGGCCTTATCCAAATCCGCGTCCGTTCGACCGCGACAGCATCCGCGCCCTGCTTCAGCAGGCATGGGAAGGGCAAGAACCACAGCTTTGATCTTGGCTCGGGGAGGAGCAGACATGATCACACGACGCTCATTTTTGAAGACTTCCGCCGGCGGCGGGCTGCTAGCCGCCACGCATGGTCTCGCGGCCCCGGCACTGGCACAGGGCACGGCGACGAAGATCGGCTATGTCAGCCCGCAGACCGGCCCGCTCGCCGCCTTCGCCGAAGCCGACAAGTTCGTCATCGACGGCTTCTTGGCAGCAGCCAAGGCCGCCGGGCTCGCTGTCGAGGTCGTGGTGAAGGACAGCCAGTCGAATCCGAACCGCGCCGCCGCGGTGGCCAAAGAGCTGATCGTCGACGATGAGGTCAGCCTGATGCTGGTCGCGTCGACGCCGGAAACGACCAACCCGGTCTCCACCATCTGCCAGGGCGAGGGCGTGCCCTGCATCTCGACCGTGGCGCCCTGGCAACCCTGGTTCATCGGCCAGCAAGCCAATGCCGGCGATCCGGCATCCTGGAAACCGTTCGACTATGCCTACCACTTCTTCTGGGGGCTGGAGGACGTGATCGCCGTCTACACCAATATGTGGGCCCAGCTTGAGACCAACAAGAAAGTCGGCGGCCTGTTCCCCAACGACGGGGACGGCAACGCCTGGGGCGACGGTAAGGTCGGCTTCCCGCCCGTACTGTCCGAGAAGGGCTATGGACTTGTCGACCCCGGTCGCTACCAGAACCTGTCTGACGATTTCTCCGGCCAGATCAACGCCTTCAAATCGGGCAGCGTCGAGATCATCACCGGCGTGATGATCCCGCCGGACTTCACCACCTTCTGGAACCAGGCCAAGCAGCAGGGCTTCGCTCCCAAGATCGCCTCGATCGGCAAGGCAATACTGTTCCCGCAGGCGGTGGATGCACTCGGCAAGCAGGGCCACAATCTGTCGTCGGAAGTTTGGTGGAGCCCAAGCCATCCGTTCAAGTCGTCGCTCACCGGGGCAACGTCGAGGCAACTTGCGGACGACTTCACCGCCGCGACCAGGCGACCATGGACGCAGCCTATCGGCTTCGTGCATGCGCTGTTCGAACTGGCAGCCGACATTCTCAAGCGCATCGACGATCCAACCAGCGCCGATGCGATCGTCGCCGCAATAGGTGCCACCAGGCTCGATACCGTCGTCGGCCCGATCGCCTGGAACGGTGCCAACCTGCCGCCCTTCGCAGCCAGGAACATCTGCAAGACGCCGCTGGTCGGCGGCCAATGGCGACTGAAGGACGGCGGTGGCTACGACCTCGTCATCACCGACAACCGGACGGCGCCCGAAATTCCGACCGGCGGCCAGATGGAACCGATCGCCTGAGCGAAAGGGGCTGCATCCCCACCCCGTCGGACGGAGCAACGGCAATGCCAATCCTGCAACTCGATCATGTGTCCAAGAGCTTCGGTGCCCTGAAGGTGACGGACGACGTATCTTTGCGCGTCGAGGCCGGCGAGGCGCTTGGCATCATCGGGCCCAATGGCGCAGGAAAATCGACGCTGTTCAACCTCGTCACCGGCAACATCCGGGTCGATGCAGGCACGGTCTCCTTCGATGGCGCCGACGTCACACGCATGCCGCCGATGGCGCGGTGCAGGGCGGGCATCGGCCGCACATTCCAGATCCCGCAGCCCTTCGAGAAGTTGACCGTCTTCGAAAACCTGGTCGTTGCGGCATCCTTCGGGGCGCACCAGGCCGAATCCGACGTGACCGACCGCTGTGCCGACATTTTGGTAACGACCGGCCTTGCCGAACGCGCCAACAGCACCGCGGGCAGCCTTGGCCTTTTGCAGCGCAAGCGCCTGGAACTCGCGCGCGCCCTCGCCACGGATCCAAGCCTGCTGCTGCTCGACGAGATCGCCGGCGGCCTGACCGAGGCCGAGTGCCGGTCGCTGGTCGAGACCATCCGATCCATCCACGCCTCCGGCGTCTCGATCGTCTGGATCGAGCACGTGCTGCATGCGCTGAATGCTGTGGTCGAGCGGTTGCTGGTGCTGGATTTCGGCAAAATGGTCGGTATCGGCCGTCCCGACGAGATCATGGCATCGAGCGCCGTGCGCGAAATCTATCTGGGGATCGACGTCTGATGGCCCTGCTCGAAACCCGTGGGCTGACCGCCTACTACCGCGACTTCCAGGCGCTGTTCGGCGTCGACCTGACGTTGGATGCGGGCGAAACCGTCGCCATCATCGGCGCCAACGGCGCCGGCAAGACGACGCTGATGCGTTCGATCTCCGGCGTCATCACCAATCGGCCGGACCAGATCTTTCTGGATGGGCACCCCATCGGCGCGCTCGCCGCTCCCGACGTGATGGCGCTCGGCATCGCCATGGTGCCGGAAGGACGCAAGCTGTTCCCGTCCTTGTCAGTCGAGGAGAACCTGCTGATCGGCTGCTATGGCCGCGCAGTCGACGGGTTGTGGTCGCTTGATGCGATCTACGGCTTGTTTCCGGTACTGAAACAACGGCGCAACCATCCAGCCACTGCCTTGTCGGGCGGCCAGCAACAGATGGTCGCGATCGGCCGCGCACTGATGTCCAATCCACGCGTGCTGCTCTGCGACGAACTCAGCCTCGGTCTCGCGCCGGTGGTCATCAAGGACATCTACGCCGCCTTCCCGGCAATCCGCGAGAGCGGTGCGTCCATCGTCATCGTCGAGCAGGACATCGGCCAAGCCATGAAGGTCGCCGACCGTCTCTACTGCATGATGGAAGGGCGCATCACCCTGTCAGGGCGCCCCGCGGATCTCAGGCGCGAGGCCATCCACGCCGCCTATTTTGGAGCGCACGCATGAACTGGCCGGACACGATCCTGCAGGGCGTTCTGCTCGGCGGACTTTACACCCTCTTCGCGGCCGGGCTTTCGCTGGTCTTCGGCATCATGCGCCTGGTCAACCTGGCGCATGGCGACCTGATCGTGCTTGCGGCCTATCTGATCCTGCTGCTGGTCACGGCCCTTGATCTCAATCCCATCGTGGCAGCGCTGGTGGCGATGCCGATCATGTTCGCCGTCGGCTGGCTGCTGCAGACGCATATCCTCAACCGCACGCTGGGGCCGGACATCCTGCCGCCGCTGCTGGTGACGTTCGGCCTTTCGGTGGTCATCGAGAACGGCCTGCTCGAAGCCTATTCGGCCGACAGCCGCCGCATCTCGGCCGGTACGATCGAGACCGCATCGATGCACCTCGGCCCGGTCACGGTAGGCGTCATGCCGCTTCTGACCCTTCTATCGGCGATAGGCGTGATCGTGGCGCTGAACCGCCTGCTCTACGGCACCGAGATGGGCCGAGCCTTCCGGGCGACCTCGGACGATGCCGTCACCGCCGGTCTCATGGGCATCCGGCCGCATCGCATCTTCGCCAGCGCCACCGGCATCGCCATGGCGGTCGCCACCATCGCCGCGCTCTATCTCGGCACACGCGCCAATTTCGATCCGACGATAGGCCCCGCTCGCCTGATCTACGCTTTCGAGGCGGTCATCATGGGGGGCCTGGGCTCGCTGTGGGGCACGGTGGCCGGAGGCATCATACTCGGCGTTGCCCAGACCATCGGCGGGGCGATCAATCCCGAATGGCAGATCCTTGCCGGGCACCTCGCCTTCGTCGTCGTGCTGCTGGTGTGGCCGCGCGGGTTGTTCCCGCGGGCGGTGGATTAGGAGGCGGCCATGAGCGTGCGAACTCTCCCGTGGCGCGTCGAGACCAGGACGAAAGCCTCGACCTTGTTTGCGGCCTTCGCGGCTCTGGCGATCGTCGCCGGTCTCGCCGCCCCTTTCTTCGTGCCGCGTGCGGCTCTGCAGGACCTCTTCTTCATACTGACCATGCTGGTAATGGCTCAGAGCTGGAACCTGCTTGCCGGCTATGCCGGCCTGGTTTCGGTTGGCCAGCAGGCATTCGTCGGGCTTGGCGCCTATGCGATGTTCGCCGGCGTCATATTGCTAGGCCTCGACCCGCTCGCGGGTATCCTGCTTGGCGGCATTGCGGCGGCGCTGCTCGCCGTCCCGACAGGCTACTTCGTGTTTCGGCTGAACGGCGCCTATTTCGCCATCGGCACTTGGGTCACAGCCGAGATCGTGCGGCTGCTGCTGGCACAGTGGAAGGCACTCGGCGGCGGCACCGGCATGTCGCTACCTACCGATGCAACGCGAGGCATGCTGGGCGTCGGTCTGGTGCGCGACTTGTTCGGCTTCCGCGCCGCGCAGGCCGTGGATGTGGTGTGCTACTGGCTGGCATTAGCGTTGGCTGTGGCAACCATCGCCCTGGCCTATCGGCTGCTGCGGTCCCGCCATGGCCTGGCCCTCGCGGCGGTGCGCGACAATCAGGACGCTGCCCGCGCCGTGGGTGTCGACGCCCGTCGCCTCAAGGTCGTCGTCTATCTCGGGACCGCACTCATCACCGGGCTCGCCGGCGGACTTGTCTATGTGCAGACGGCGCGCATTTCTCCCGACGCGGCGTTCTCGGTCACCGACTGGACCGCCTATGTGATCTTCATTGTCGTGATCGGCGGCATCGGCACGATCGAGGGGCCGATCGTCGGCGTCATCGTATTCTTCATCCTGCAGAACCTGCTGGCCGATTTCGGCTCGGTCTATCTCTTGGTACTCGGCGCGGTCGGCATTGCCGTGATGCTGATCGCGCCGCGCGGGCTGTGGGGATTGTTCGCCGATCGTACCGGGATCCAGCTTTTGCCCGTCCGGCGCAATCTGCGCGGCGGTACCATCGCAAACTGACGACCAAAGGGAGGGCCACATGGCCGACATCACCACTGACGTATTGATCATCGGCACCGGACCCGCGGGATCGGCCGCCGCGGCACTGCTTTCAACCTATGGCGTCGAGAACGTGGCCATCAATCGCTATCGCTGGCTTGCCAACACGCCGCGCGCCCACATCACTAACCAGCGCACCATGGAAGTGCTGCGTGACCTCGGCCGCGACGTCGAGGACGAAGCCTACATGTTCGCCTCGCACCAGGATCTGATGGGCGAGAACGTATTCTGCACCTCGCTCACAGGCGAGGAGATCGGCCGCATGAAAAGCTGGGGCACGCATCCGGTTTCGCGCGCGGAGCACCAGCTTTCCTCGCCGGCGAAGATGAACGACCTGCCGCAGACCTACATGGAGCCGCTGCTGTTCAAGACGGCCTGCTCGCGCGGCACGCAGGCGCGCATGTCGACCGAATATGTGAGCCACACGCAGGACGAAGACGGCGTCACGACCACCGTGCTCGACCGGCTGACTGGCAGGCAGCTCAACATCCGCTCGAAATACCTGATCGGCGCCGACGGCAGCAACTCGCTGGTCGCGCAGCATGCCGGCCTGCCCTTCGAGGGCAGGATGGGCGTCGGCGGCTCGATGAACATATTGTTCAAGGCGGACCTTTCGCGCCACGTCGCCCACCGCCCCTCGGTGCTTTACTGGGTGGTCCAGCCGGGCGCCGATGTCGGCGGCATCGGCATGGGCCTGGTGCGCATGGTGCGGCCTTGGAATGAGTGGCTGATCGTGTGGGGATACGACATCAACCAACCGGCACCCAAGGTCGACGAGGCCTTCGCGACCAAGGTCGCCCGCGACCTCGTGGGCGATCCCGAGCTCAAGATCGAGCTGCAATCGGTGTCGACCTGGACGGTCAACAACATGTATGCCGCCAAGACCTCGAACGGCCGCGTCTTCTGCATGGGCGATGCGATCCACCGCCATCCTCCGTCCAACGGCCTTGGCTCGAACACGTCGATCCAGGATGCCTTCAACCTGGCCTGGAAGCTCGCCTATGTGGTCAAGGGTCAGGCCGGGCCCAGGCTGCTCGACAGCTACACGGTTGAGCGTGCGCCCGTCGCCAGGCAGATCGTCACCCGCGCCAACCAGTCGATCGAAGAGTTCGGTCCGATCTTCAAGGCGCTCGGCCTGCTCGACTCCATCGATCCGGTGAAGATGCAGCAGAACATGGATGCCCGCTGCGGCGACACTCCCGCGGCGGAAGCGCAGCGTGCCAGGATCCGGGAAACGATCGCCCATAAGGTCTATGAGTTCGACGCGCATGGCGTCGAGATGAACCATCGCTACAGGTCCGACGCCATCTTCGCCGACGGCCAGGAGGAACCGGCGTTTGACAAGGACAGGGAACTGCATTTCCAGCAGACGACCTGGCCCGGAGCGCGGCTGCCGCATGCCTGGCTGTTCGGCCGGAATGGCAACAAAGTGTCGACGCTCGACCTTGCCGGCCATGGCCGCTTCGCGGTCTTTACCGGGAATGGCGGCAGGCCCTGGGTCGAGGCGGCGAAGAAGCTGGGCAAGGAAGTCGGCATCCCGATCGACGCGCACGTGATCGGCCCGCGACAGGAATGGCAGGACCTGAGCGGGGACTGGGCCCGTGCGCGCGAGACGGGAGACAGCGGCCTCGTGCTTACCCGGCCCGACCAGCATGTATGCTGGCGCAGCGAGGCAATGGTGGATGATCCGGAAGGTGCACTGCGCCGCATATTCAAGGCCATCCTGGCGAACTGACAGATCGGGACAAGACGATGAACGATTACGAACAAGGCTTCTTCACCGAACAGAACTCGGCCGAAGTTGTCATCGGCCGCAACAAGAACGCGAAGGACGAACGCCTCAAGCAGGTGATGGCCGTCATCACGTGCAAGCTGCATGAGGCGGTGAAGGAGATCGAGCCGACGCAACAGGAATGGTTCGAGGCGATCACCTTCCTGACCCGCACTGGCCACATGTGTACCGACTGGCGGCAGGAATTCATCCTGCTGTCGGACATTCTCGGCGTGTCGATGCTGGTCGACGCGATCAACAACCGCAAGCCGGCCGGTGCATCGGAAAGCACCGTGCTCGGGCCCTTCCATGTAGACGATGCGCCTGAACTGCCACTCGGCACGAACATCTGTCTCGACCGCAAGGGCGAGGACATGGTCATCGCCGGCATCGTCCGCGATACCGCGGGCCGCCCACTTGCGAACGCGAAGATCGATGTGTGGCAGACCAACGACGACGGCTTCTACGACGTGCAGCAGAAGGGCCTCCAGCCCGACTTCAACCTGCGTGGCGTCTTCCGCACGGACCAGGAGGGTCGGTACTGGTTCCGCGCCGTCAAGCCGCGCTTCTACCCGATCCCCGACGATGGCCCGGTCGGCCAGCTGCTCGGCAAGCTCGGCCGCCATCCGTTCCGGCCCGCGCACCTGCATTTCATCCTGTCGGCGGACGGCTTCGAGACGCTGACCACGCACATCTTCGTGCCGGACGATCCCTACATCAATTCGGATGCGGTCTTCGGCGTGAAGGCCAGCCTGCTCGCTGAGTTCGAGAGGGTCGACGACGCCGACCGCGCCCGGGAACTCGAATTCGCGAACCCGTTCTGGTCCGTCGACTACGACTTCGTGCTGGCTGCCGCCAAATAGGCGCATCGGGGCGCGGAGGAATGGGGCATTGTCCGCCACGCCGTCGCCGGAAGCGAAATCTACGACGTACCGTGCTTGGTGGACTGGCGGGCCGCCTCCAGCAGGAGTTCCTTCATCTTGGCTGCAGCCGGCGACAGCATCGGTTGGCGGTGCTGGAGGAGCGAGATGTCGCGGCCTCCAGCCAGCTTCTTCACCGTCGCGTCGATCAGGCGGGCGCCGAGTTGCCGACAATCGCCGTCCGATTTCCCGATGCAGCTTCGCGCCGACCGGAAGAAATCATGCTACTGTGGCTGAGCGCGTCTGGGAGACAACTGCCTTGGCCAACAGCTTGGAAGTCGAAGCGGACAGGGGTTGGTCGAACTTGCTGGTCGCTGCAGAGAAAGGCGACGTGGAAGCCGTTCGGACGGAAGTAGCGGCTGGTGCGCACGTCAATGAGTCCGATGGCGACGGCTGGTGCGCACTTCACCTTGCAGCCCTCAATGCCCGCGCGGCAGTGGTCGAAACACTGCTCGAACATCCAGAAATCGATGTGAATTGCAGAAATAAATGGAAGAGTACGCCGCTAAGCCTTGCTTCGGCCAAGGGCCACTGCGCGTGTATCTCTGCCCTCTTGAAGCATAAGGACATCGAAATAAATGCGTGCGCCGAATATTACGGAAGGACGGCATTTATCGAGGCCGCCAAAAACGGGCATCTGAGCGTTGTCGAGGTGCTTCTGGCACGTGGTGCGGACGCAAATTTGACGGATAAGACGGGTAGAAACAACGCCCTCATCGAGGCCATCAAAGGGCAGCACTACGAGATCGCAGATTTCCTTCTGGATTCCGGGAAACTCAACTTCCTCAACAAGGAAATGAGAATAAACGCGCTGATTTGGGCCGGAAGCAGCCACAACCATCAACTCATCGACAAGCTGGAAGCCGCAATTACCAACTTCTTCGAAGGCAAATAGGGGACGGCCAGGTATCGCTCGGGTGGCCAAACCCCGCTCGCACCGGTCGACGAGCCCCGCACGATCACGACTCATGTGGGGCTCGCGCGGGCGATGCGCGCGTCGAGTTCCTGCAGGCGCCGGGCAGGTCCCGGATTGTTCGGCTGAAGTGCCATAGCTTCGGTGAGCAGGCCGCGTGCGGTCGCGAGTTCGCCATCGCGGATGTGGCGGTTGGCCCGGTGGTAGAGGAAGTTGACCCGTTCAAGTGAGGAAAAGCCATTGCCAAAGCGCGTGCTGAGCCGGTCGGCCCAGGCGGGATGGCGCGCGATCGCGGTGAGTGCGACCTGGTAGGGGCGTATGGGTGCCGCGAGCCGGACCGTGCGAGCGAGCGCACTCAGTCCGGACACATCATCGGCGCGGCAGCACTCGATGAGCGCCAGTCCGCGGGCGGTCCCGGCGAAGGCGCGGACTGTGCCGTGCCCGGTCATGTGGACCGGAAGGAGACGCGTCTCCCTCTGCTTTTTTGCAATCCATTCCGCATGCTTGCGGTCGACGGCATGGAAAGGGTCATAGAAAACATAGGCGCGACCTGCCGCATGCTCGGGCATGATCTCCATATCAGCATGCAGGGCGGGTGCAAAATGACGCGTGAATCGGCCGTCGAAGGGGACTGCCGCGGGGTCGATGGAGACTTGGGGGCAGAAGGCGATGGCAATGTCGGCGTCGAGGAGCAGGCGGTAGCGGAGCGCCGCGTAGCCACCCTGGGAGTGACCATAGAGGATACGCTCGGAGGTTTGGCGCAGGATCGGCGCGGTCGCGGCGGCGGCCTTCTCAATGCTCGCCGCCGGAAACCAGTTGGGGCGCCGGCTGATGAAGCCGAGTGCGGCAATGTCGGCCTTCTCGCAGAACCGCTGCCCCCAGAATCGGCTGCCGTTTGCCTGCATTTCCATCTCGTTGAAAGTCACGAGAATGTAAGACGACAATCCCGGCCTATGAACTACCTCCAGGTTCTCGTCGGAATAAACAAGCACGCCGAATTTCCATGAAACGGCAGGATCATGACAATATAGTTCGCCGCTCGACTATATTTCCGCGCCACAGGTCCAGAACTTCGCTCAAGGCGACATTCGAGTCTCTCCTGCCGCAGGCGCCCGATGGAACATGGGTGCGTTTGCCCCCGACGCTTCGGTTCCGGCTGGCTTGATGGCGATCGCGCCGGCCGGGCTCAATCGCCCGCACCGCCAAAGGCTGTATGACGGCTCGGTGTCCCAATCGTAGTAGAAGGCCGCGGTCAGCCGCCCTGCAGCCATCAGCTGCTCGAAGGCTGCGCGCATGGCGCGAACCGCGCCTTCTCGCCTTCGGTCGTCGACGGGGCACGCGCGTGCAGTGTTGGCGATCCCCCATTCGGTCACCCAGCACGGCTTGCCGGTATCGGACGGCTGGCAAAAATCGAGGAGGCCCTTAACCCGATCGGCGAGGACAGACGCCGGTTTCTGCCCAGGGTAGACATGAATGCCGTAGGCATCGACGAGGCTATCGACGCCCCGCTCGCGCAGCAAGGCAATGACCTCGCCAGGGTCGAGCCGCTCCATGCCTCTCTTGTCCGCCTCGTCTGCAGTGAGGTCCGAAAGGCCCGCCGAAACGATGGCTGCGTCGCGGCTATGAACGGTGCCCCCCACTTCCTCGCGGGTGATCTTCACGGCCTCCAGATATTTGTCGAGCCCGCGCTCGAAGGCCGCCCTGTCCACGAGATCGGCGATGCCGCGCGGGGTCCGGTCGCCGGGCCTAGGAAAGACAAGCAGATCGCCGTTGTAGGCGCTCAGGTTGATCTCGTTTCCAGGCTCGATCGCCTCCAGGCGAATGCCCAGAGCGTCGATGCGCCGAAGCGCCTCCCGCAGCCCCGTGCGGTAGAGGTCAAGATCGAGATCCGAGAGCCGCTGGATATCCCAGATGCGGCCGAAACCGGTTCGGGGGCGAGCCGTCTCGGAAAAATAGCTTTTGTTCGTGAGCTGGACTTCGAGAAGGATTCGAATGCCCAGGCGGTTTGCGATCTCGAGCGCGTCGATGCTCTTGTCGACCGGTCGCGACAGCGAAAGCCGAGCGTGGGTGACGCCGTTCGCCGCGATCTCGCCCAGAACCCTTTCCTGATCGCTGCGGGAGAGCCAGCCGAGGTTCAGTCGGTTGATGCCGATGCGGGCATCCTCCGCCTCGCCGGCATCGGCAATCGGCACCTGGGCAATGGCCAAGGACGCCAGCAGCAAGATGCCTGCAAAAAGCCGGCCTGGCCTTGCCCTGCCGATTGCAAAGCTAGAGCGGCGGGCATTCTGATGAACGCAATTCCACCACTCCACGGTCTTTCTTGGCCGCATTTGTGCAACGTCAGACGATCCCGTCTGGCCGCAAAATGCCTTATAGGCCGACATGGGCGAGAGCGCCGCGGAAATTGGCTTCGCAAGCCCGATATCGGTCGATGACGGCCTGCGTGTCGATCTTGGCGAGGAAATTGGCGAGATAGCTCTTCTTGTCGGCCTCGCGATTCCACGTGGCCGCCTCGATGTAGGGGAAGCCGATGAATTCCAGCATCTCCCGCATGCGGTCGTCGACGGCAATCATGAGGGCCGGCACGCCGGCCTGCATGCCGATGATGCAGCCATGGAACCGGCGGCCAAAGCAGAGTTCGCGGGAGGCGATCCAACTACGCCACTGATTGGTGTCGAAAAACACCATGAGCTCGTGCTGACGCTGCCACTTTTCGGAATGCTTGTATGAGGTCGCGCCGGTGATCCGGCCGCTGGCCCGGTCGTAGACATGCGCATCGTCGTCGACGGGCAGGGACAGATTGTAGGCGATCACCTCGTCCTGCACGACATAGCTTGCGACGCTCGTCGGCTTCAGCAATGCGTGGGCATCGACGATCGTATCGGCCACGCTCCCGAGATACCCGCCGAAAGCGATCTTCTGTGCCTGCACCAGGTCGGGGTTTGCGAGGGCGGCGAGGGAGCGCTCCATCCCCACAGGGGAGAAATATAGCGACGGGCAGCCCGTCGGCTTCACGAACTTCATCCCCTGTTCCCTCAGGAACTCGGCAGTGAAGTAGCCACGCGTAAGGAAGAAGCTCTTCTTGCGCTTCAGGACGTCGAGGAATTTCTGGGTACCGGCGGGCAGGCTGTCCTTGAGGCCCTCCTTGCGCTGGATGCCGATGCCCATGACCACGACCGGCATCTTCAGCTTTTCGAAGACTTCCGCCTCCAGATCGGCCGAGTACCCGGGCCGCAGGAGATTGGCCGAGGCGAAGACGCAGATGTCGAACTCCTGGTTGAGGCATTCGTAGACATCCTCCGACTGGGAGCTGCGGGCGAGGTGCCAGAACGGCACGTAGGTGACGTCATGCTCCTTCAGGCTGTAGCCGGCGCCCTCGCCAATCAGGTAGTTGCCCGTATTGGCAATCTTCCTGACCTGTTCGATCAGTTCCGACTTGGTCCTGATGTCGTCGAAATAGGGCCTGTGACGAACCTCCGCCCCGGATACGCTCGACACGGTTCGCTGCAGATATGATGGGATGCCCGTAAGCAGGATGCGCATGATGTTCCCTGAAATTGTGCCTGATACCTGGATCCTCGCGGCGCGCTACTGCCCGATGCCGATCTCGCGCAACGTCGAGCGGAAGTTCCGCTCGCGATCGGAATAGCGATCGACCAGTTCGGACGTGTTGAGGCCGGCCAGATGATCGGCCACGAACTCGGCCCGGTTTTCGGCCTTGTCGAGATCGGTCGCGTCGACGGCCGGCAGACCGGTGAAGCCCAGCATCTCGCGCATGCGGTCGTCCACCGCCACCATGAGGCTGGGCACCGCCGCCTGCATGGCAATGATCGAGCCATGGAAACGCCGGCCGAGATTGAAGTCCATCGACGACGCCCAGGCACGCCACTGGTTGGTGTCGAAGAAGGTGCGCACCTCGAACGGCGTCTTGAGCCGCTCGGCGCCCGGGTAGGCAAGGTCGCCGATCATCGCTCCTGAGGCCGAGTCGTAGATGCGCCCCCCGCTATCCGGCTCCGCCCGCAGGTCGAAGTGAATGAATTCGTCCTGCACGACATATTGGGGAGTTGAACCCTCCGGGTTCAATGCGTTGGCGTCGAGGATCGCGTCATGATTGCCGCCGAGGTAGCCTGAGAAGATCGTGCGCGCCTTGCCAACCTGTACGTCGGGGAGCTTCTTCAGCGAGCGGCGCATGTTGTCCGGCATGAAATAGACGGACGGGCAGCCGGTCGGCCGCACGAAGGAGAAGCCCTGGTCCTTCAGGAAGCCCGTGGTTTCAAAACCGCGCGTCAGGAAATAGTGCTCCCGTTCCTTGAGGACACTCAAGAGCCGCTTCGTTCCCTCAGGCAGCGCATTTTCGAGGTCCCTCCGGTTCTGGAGGCCGATTCCAAGCATGACGATCGGCATCTTGAGCTTGCCCAGCACTTCTGCTTCCGCATCCGCCGAGAGCCCCTTGCGCAGGAGGTTTGCGCAGGTGAAGACGCAGATGTCGAAATTGGCATTGAACTCGTCGAGCCCCTCTCCGTTGCGGCTGCAATTGTAGAGATGCCAGAAGGGAACCTGCTTCGCATGGGGCGCGAGCGCACGCAAAGCGCCCTCGCCGATCAGATAGTTGCCGGTATTGCTGATGTTGCGCAGTTCCTGAAGAAACTCGTCCTTTGTCTCGGGCTGTTTCTGCCGCTCCGAATAGGAGACGGACAATCCGTGGGCGCCGTTTGCAAGGCGCGAGTAGTGACCAGGAATGCCCGTCACGAGGATCCTTGGACGCATACAACTAGACCTTTCTACTTGCTGGATCTGGTGGGGTCGCTCAGCCTACGGCCGCGACCTCCGGATTCGGCGTCTCGCGCCGTTGCATGACCGTTGCGCGCGACAGCGATGAATTGCTCACCGCGCCGTCGCACCAGCCGAGGAACTCCGAGAAGGAACCTGTCCATGACCGGCGTGCCGCCGACCTGAGACAGCCCTCCATTAGCGGAGCGAGCTTGCCGCGATCGTGGGCGACCTCTTCGATGACCCTGGCCATCTGCCGCACCACCTGGGAGTCGACATCGGCATTGATGAGGATGCCGTCTTCGCCATGCGTGATGAGCTCGTCCACCGCGCCAACCCCGGTGGCGATGGGAACGCAGCCGAGTTGCTGCGCTTCGGCGATCATCAACGGAGCACCTTCCCAGCGCGAGGGCATGACCAGGACGTCCGCCCAGCCCAGCGCCTTGATCAGTTCCTTGCTCGCGAAGACCGGAGGGTGCACCTCGACGCCGAGGCCCTTGAGCTGCTCCGTCCAGGAAACGCTGGAATCTGCGAGGATCTCCCCGCCGATCGCCCTTATGTCGACGGGAACGCGTGAGGCGTGCAGTTCTGCGATGGTCGCAGCGAGGCGGTCGATGCCCTTCTGCTGATCGAACCGGCCCATGTAGAGGAGCCGTAGCCGGTCATCCTTGCGCTCTATCCGCCTGACCGACAGAACTTCGGCAAGCGCCTTGGGCGGCACTGAAAAGCTCGCGCCATTGGGGACGGCGAAGACCTTCTCGTGAGGGACACCGAAACTGTGCAGATAGATCTTGAGCTGCTCCGAGCAGGTCAGAAAAGCGTCGTAGCAGTGCTCGTGGGCGATCGCGGCGAAGGGCTGGCCGGCGGGCCTCTTGAACGAGGTGTTGTCGACGACGTGCAGATAGCAGGCCGTGCGCGTGCCTTCCGAGCGCAGCCGCGCAATCAGGGGATGGACCGACATCACGTGGTTATTGACGATCAGGTCGAAGCCGGAGAGTTGGCCCTTCAGTCCACCCCAGTCGACGTCATGGTGCTCGGCGATGAAATCCTGGCCGAGGAACAAGCCTGAACCTCCCCAGGCCGGAATGCCCTCGTTCCAGAAATGGATATGGTCGAAGCTCGCGTCGAACTCGTCGATCACATCCATGCGAAGCGTGCCGAGTACGAAAAGGTGGGTCTCATACCCAGCCCTCTTCAACTCGCGGGCGGCCGCATAGACCACCTTCTCGGCGCCGCCGAACGAAGCATTCGGCACAAGCAGCGCCGCTGTCCTCTTGCCGGCCTCGCTGTGGCCAAGCGGCAGGACGGGCGAGCCGCCGACTTCCTTCCGCAGCGACTTGTGCAGCTCCGCAAAAGGCACGAGCCGCGCTGGCCGCCAGGTCCAGCGCCTGCCGGCAGTCCGGCGCAGCGGACTTGTCGCGATGGCGTTGATGCTGTTGATCATCACCTGCTGGGGCGTGATCAGGGAGCGACGCGGCAGGGTTCTCGGGAACGGGAAGCGCACTTTCAGAATGGCCGATGTGGGCCATATCTGCTGGTTGCCGATCGAGGCAAACCAGTCCAGCGCATTGTTCTGGATTACGTCGCGAACAAGCGATGTCGGAATGAAGATGAGATCGGCCGGCGCGACTTGCGGTGCGCCCGACCCCAGGACGATCGGCTCGACCTTGCGCTGCGTTGCGTCGTTGCCGAGCTGGACGAAGACGATGTTGGCCTTCTCGCTCAAGCGCTCGAGGTGGCAAAGCACATTGGGCAGCATGCGCGACCGCCGCAGCAGATCGAGCGTCGCGCCGCTGCCGGCTATCAGGAAAGGCGGGAAATGGACGTTGTCGGGCTCACCGATGCTGGCCCAGAAATCCGGGATGATGTCGTCGAGACGAAGCATCCGTGGCGGCTTGGTGGGATCGGTGAAGAACGAAATGGCGGCATCTTCCGTCCGCGCGAAGAGATAGCGCGGACATTCCTCATGTTCGAACTCGACGAGCATCGGGCGCTGGAACAGCGCCTTGTGGCGCTTTCTGAGGAAACTTACCGAAGTCGCCCGGTCGCGGTTGGCTTCCTTGAAGCGGCTTTCCGCCCGCAGCCGGTACTCGAAGGTGGTGTCGTGGGATGGGATGCCGACGAAACCCTGTTCAATGCAGGAAAGCCAGAATTCCCAATCCTCGAAACCGTTCTGCCTGTCATCGTTGAAGCGCACGCCCGCCCGGAAGACGTCGATGGAGATCATCGAGCCGGTGTCGCAGATGTTGTCGGTGATGCAGTGGACCAGCCTTGAATAGCGATTGCCGTAGTGCGCGCGCCAGTTCACGGAGAAGGTGTCGATGTTGGTGTAGACCCAGCCGCAACCGCTGGAGAGAAGCCGCTCATACAGGGTCTCGATGGTACCCGGCAAAACTCTGTTGTCGGCGTCGAGAAAATAGACCGCCCGCGCCTCGGGCAGGTTTTCGAGCACGTAGTCGATTGCGCGGTTGCGCGCCCCGCCCGGCCCGGCATTCGGGCCGAACACCACATGCACCGACGGATGGGCGGCAGCGTAGAGCAGCAGCAGGTCGAAGGCCTCGCGCCGCGGGTCGCCGTCGACCGAGACGATGATGGCGATCCTGCAGTTGGAAGTCGTCGATGCCAGAACGGACTCTAGCGCTTCGAGCGCCAGCGCGGCGTGGCCGTAAAGCGGCATTGCCACGGCAATCAGATCGTCCTCACTGGTGGGCATTGAGCGCCTCCCCCGACTGCTTGACGAGCCGGAAACCGGACACCTTGAGCCAGGAGAAATCGACCGAGTCGGTGACGGCGCGGCTCAGGATCATGAGATCCATCGGCGCGCGCACCGGCTCGTCCATGTGGATGTTGATGCTGACCGACCTGTCGGGACCGACCTCGCGCCAGCCGCTGAAGAAGGCGGTCGGCTTCGCCGTGCCCTTGCGCACCAGCTCTGCCACCTCGGACCGCGCGTTGGAATTGGCCGGGGCGAGCAGAAAACTGACCGCCGCCGGCGCTCCCTGGGGATGATCGATCACGGCGCTTGCCGAGAAGGAAATGGTTCCAGGCTCGACCGCGCGGCTGACGGCGCCGGCGGAAATCCCGCTCTTGAGCGGGTGGCACACCACCGCGTGCTCGTGCTCGAGGAAGCGGACTGTCTGGAATTCGGGCACGACGGGCGTGACCGACACGTCGACTATGCGGCTCAGGAGATCGGGCGCCAGGCGATAGTCTTCGATGAACTGGCCGTCGAGCAGGTCGGTCGGCGCGATCATGTTGGGCATTCGGGTGGGCCTAACGCCCGGTAGCCCGGTGAACACACGGAATGCCAGAGGCCGCAGATCGAGGTCGGGATGCGCAACTTCCGATCGCGCCGTATAGCGCTCGCTGGCAATGGGGAAGCCGAGCGACAGCCCCACCATCTCCGGTCCCGTGGAGGACACCCGCAGCCGCAACGTCTTCGCTCCGCCTCCGCACGCCCGCGGTAGCGAGAAGAAATTCCAGTCCGCGACGAGCTTTGAAGCGGGAACGCTCCACTCGGCCACTCCTTCGCGGCTCTCGACATAGCTCAGCGTGACGACCAGCTCGGCGCCATCCTTCGGCACCGAATGGAGATGGAGGGCGACGCCGGCCACGCCCTGGCTGGAAACCGGCAGGAACTGCTCGACATGGGCGCTCGACAGGAGCTGGCCGATGCCCTCGTCCTTCGGATCGACATGCGGATCATGCCCGAAGATCTCCGCGACCGGCTCCCAGTTCCGTGCCTGGAATGCATCTTCGAGCGCACGGTAGTTTTCGAGCATCACCTCCCGCTCTCGCCGCAGCATGGCGACTTCTGAAGCGATCGAGGCGGAAAACCGGGAGAGCCGCCCCACCCCGCCCTCCGCGAACGCACGAATGAGCGCGCACATCTCGGCCCCGCTTTTCGCGTCGAGCCGCCGAACGGGGATTTCAGGCACCGTACCGAGTTGACGAAGCGAAACGAGAGCATCCCTCAGAGCGGCTTCGGATGCTTCGGAAAAGGCGACCGCAATGAGAGGAAAGGCGTTCCGCAGGATCGGCCGAGCATGAGCGTCGCCGTCAAGGAAGACGACCAAATCTTCAATGCCGGCCTTTTCGATAGCGGCACGGTCCCGATCGGACGCTGCGACCAACCTTATCTTCGCTGCCGATTGCCTCTCGCCAGAAGACATCACCCCGTGCACGCAGCGCCCTCAATAATAACGAAATCTCATTGATGTTTTTGATTGCCATTCGATCGGAATAGCTCCGAGACAACCAGTCAATGAAACCCGTATCAATAATTATTGCCGGCGACAATGATAAATTTCAGGCACTTAGCAATAGATTATACTTCAAAACTTGAAGTAATATTTACGCGATATGCATTTCTTTTGCCGGATTACAATTCAACCCGGTCATTTTTCCAATCAGAGCAGTCTGGCCTGCAATGCAGTCTTCGAGCCGGAAGCGCTGCTCGACCGTCCTGCGCGCCGCAGCCCGCAGTCCGGCAAAGCTGTCGGGGTTCTTCAGGGCCTCCAGAATGACCTCGGCGAGCGCATCCGTATCGAAGAACGGCACCAGCATGCCGTTGCGGCCCGAACGGATGACCTCCTGGACGCATGCGGTATCGGAGCCGATGACCAGCGCCCCGCAGGCCATCGCCTCCAGGACCGACCAGGACAGGACGAACGGGTAGGTCAGATAGAGATGGGCCGCGGAAATCTGGAAGAGCTGGCGTAGTACCGAATGCGGCACCACGCCGGGGAATAGCACCCTGTCTCTCGGGAGATCGAGCGACGCGAGAAGGTGCTCCCTCCACGACCCGCCTCCCGGCGGCGGCGTGCCATAGCTCACGCCGTCGCCGCCGACAAAGACGAACAGGGCATCGGGGTGCTGGCGGATGACCTTGGCCGCGGCCTCCAGCGCCTGCGGGAACCCGCGGTAGGGCTCGAGGTCGCGTGCGACGAAGGTGACAATGGGAGGGCTGCCGGCCTTGAGCACACGCCCGTCCGGGAGCTTCAGCGAAGCCGCCGGATCCGGGCGGAAGCGTCGCGTGTCTATCCCTTCGTGGCACACGGCGATGCGCGCTCGCGCGTCGGCCGGATAAAGGCTCCTCTGCCACTGGGTCGGGCTGATGCCACCCTCCAGCGCCTCCAGTGAAATGAGCTGCGCCATGTTGCGAAGCCTGAGCCGCTTGCGCGTTTCGAGATGAGGCTGATCTTCCGGGGCAAATCCGACATCCGCCCCTTCGGCCCGATAGAAGAACTCGCAATAGCCGAGCGCTGGCACGCGCGGGAGCACATCCTTGACGAACATCATGCTTCCCCAGCCAATGTGGCCGATGATGATGTCCGGGCTCTGGCCCTGGCGCGCCATCGCATCGAAAGTCTCGGCAACGCGGTGGCCGATCCGAACATGGTGGTCGGGTATGCCAAGATGCCGCGCCACGAGCGGATGGACCCGTGGCCCCGGCTCTGTTCGATGCCGCACGACACGAACCGACGGGATACGCTGGTCGATTGCCTCGGTCACGAGGCTCACTTCATTGCCGGCCTGCGCCAAATGCGCGGCCAGTGCGGCGAACTGGCCGAAGCCTCGCCGATGCACGAATGCTATATGCATGATGTCTAGCAAGCCCCCGACAAGGACCCGCCCTTCAAACTCAGGTCAAACGCCGTAACGTGCAGCATTGGCCCAAACCAGTTCGAGCCGGTGCAGCGCTTGAAAGGCGGCAGCGAGGTCCCGCAGGTCCTGCTCCCCGCAAAAAGAACGTTCAAAGAGCTTTGCGGCATCCCGCAAGTCGGCGCAGAGCTGCCTGCCCCTCTCCGTCAACCTAATGCGGGCCGAGCGCTTGTCGCGCTGGGAGGTGACGCGGTCGATGTAGTCGCCATCGGTGAGCTGCTTCAGGTAGTAGGAAATGTTCGAGCCCACGTAGTTTCCGCGATCGAGCAACTCGCCGACCGAGACCTCCGTATCGCCGATTGCCAGCAGAACCATCACCTGGGCGGGCCCGATATCGTCGACGCCGAGCCTGGTCAGCTCCGCGGCAACCAACCCGGAAAAGCGCCGGCTGGAACGCTCCAGGAGCCGTGCCAGATCGAAACACGACACCTGCGGAGCATCGCCAATTTGATCGCGACGAGGCTGCTCAGGGGCAACATGCCGCCTGTCGCCCACGCTCCGTAGTAACAATGCATCTTCCAAACCCATGGATGGGTAGAGAAGTTCTTGAGTCATCCCTCGCTCCATTTCAGAATTTTACTTCAAAAATTGAAGTAAATCACAACAAAGCCCCACCCCAGATTCCCGAACTTGAGAATGTTATCATTTTCGTGTCACACTGACGACAGAGATATTGCTATATGCTCTGCATGCGGTGCAGGCAACATCCTCAAACCGCCAAACACGGTAGCCCCAGGCCAAATCGCCCATGCTTGATACTGTTCGAAAAAAACCCGTTGGCAAGAGCCAAATTGGGTCAGTTGTCGCCCAGAATGGGACGCTCAATCCGAGGTTGCTCGTCCTGCAGGCCCGGCGTGTCTTTGTCGTGACGCTACTTTATGCTGCCCTTTTGAGTGCATGCATAAGCCTGCTGCAACTTACGATGCCCCTGTTCATGCTGCAGGTGCATGACCGCGTGCTCAATAGCCAGAGCATCGATTCTCTCACCGCGCTCACCGTCCTGGCGGTCGGCGCGCTGCTGGTCTATGGCGTGCTCGAATTCATCCGCGCCCTCTCATTCCAGGCCATGGGCAGCGCCGTGACGCGGCGGCTGAACCTGCCGCTGCTCACGGCCGCAGTCCAAGCTTCCGTCGATCAGGGGGTGTCGCGTGCGACGCAGTCGCTGAGGGACCTGACCGAACTGCGCGGCTTCCTCACCTCCCCCGCGGTCAGTGCTCCGCTCGATGCCGCCTGGTCGCCCATCTTTCTTGGTGCACTCTATTTGTTGCACCCCCTCTTCGGCGTGGTCGGCACGATCTCGGTGGCGCTGCTGCTGTGTTGCGGTGTCGTCACTGACCTGCTCACACGCCAGCTCATGAAGGAGGCAAACCAGGCCAACATCGAGTCGGTGGCGAAAATCGGCGCATCACTTCGTCACGCCGAGGCGATCGAGGCCATGGGCATGCTGCCGGCGCTGGCAAAGCGATGGCGGGCAGCGCAGATGCACGCACTGGACCTCCTGGAAACCAGCGGCAGCCGAAGCCGGGCGATGTCGTCCATCACCCGCGTGCTCCGCTACACCGTCCAGGTCGCGACATTGGCCGCGGGCGCCCTGCTCGTGCTCAAGCAGGAGGTCACCCCGGGCGCCATGATGGCCTCGAGTGTCCTTATCGGCCGCCTGCTCCAGCCGTTCGATTCCGTCATCGAGAACTGGCGGCAATGGGTGCTGGCGATCGCCGGCTGGCGCCGGATCGAGACGGCCCTCAACGAGGATCTTGCGGTGCGCCAGGCCATGCCCACTCCGCACTCGGACGGCGACCTGGTCATCGACAGGCTGGTCTACGCCGCGCCGGGCGTGGACGTGCCGATCATCAAGGGCATCTCCTTCTCCCTTTCCCCCGGCGAGGTGCTGGGGCTGGTCGGCCCATCCGCCGCCGGCAAATCCACCTTGGCGCGGCTGCTCGTCGGCATCCTGAAGCCCACGTCGGGGGGTGTCTTCCTGGATGGCAACAACGTCTATCTCTGGGAGCGCGCTTCCTTCGGTCGCGTGGCCGGCTATCTTCCGCAAGCGGTTTCGCTGCTCGAAGGAACGATCCGGGACAACATCGCGCGGATGGAAGACGGCGACCCGCACAGGGTGCTCGAGGCCGCGCGGCAAGCCGAAGTCCACGATATGATCGGGCGGCTCCCCCTGGGCTACGACACGCCGGTCGGCGACGGGCACCTGACGCTGTCGGGAGGGCAGAGGCAGCGGATCGCGCTTGCCCGCTGTCTTTACGACCGCCCCCGGCTGATCGTGCTGGACGAGCCGAACGCCAATCTCGACGCGGTCGGCGAGCGTGCGCTCATCCGCGCCATCGAAAAGGCTCGCGACGACGGCGCCATCGTCGTGATGATCGCCCATCGGCCGACGATCATGGAGGTCGCGGACAAGCTGCTCGTTCTGGAAAACGGCCGCATCACGCAGTTCGGGCAACGCACCGATGTGGTCGCTTCGATGACGTCCGGCCCGTCGTCGCGCGAGGTCGTGGCATCATGATGCACAGGTCGAAGCCGTCACCAGAGCGCACCGAGGTTCAGCCGGTCCGCAAGTCCACCCCTCCGGACCATCGCATGCGCGCAGCGGGACAAGCGCCGCTCCCTGTCAGCGCCATGGAGCAGGAGCTGGCGGAAGGCCGAGCCCGTTCGCCGCTCCGGCGCCTTGTCATCGCCGGCTTCACGACAATCCTCCTGTCGTTCGGCGGCTTTCTCGGCTGGGGATTTCTGACTGAACTCAACAGCGCCTCGGTGGCCAGCGGCACGATCATCGTCGATTCGAAACGCAAGACAGTCAGCCATTTCGAGGGCGGCATCCTGAGCCGCCTCTTGGTGCAGGAGGGCGACAAGGTCGCCGCCGGGCAGCCCCTGATCAAGCTCGAGGACACGCGCGCCCGTGCCGACCTGCAAGCACTGGAAAGCCGGCGCACCGGCCTGATCGCAAAACTTGCACGCCTCAGGGCGGAGCAGGCCGGTACCGAGGCGATAGGCTTTCCCGCAGATCTTGGCGGAACCGGCGAGGCTGCAGCTCAGGACGCCATGACGGCTGAAAGGGCATTCTTCGAAAAGAGGCGGGAGTCCAAGGCAGGCCGAAACGCGATCCAGCGGACGACGATCGAGGAGTATTCCGAGCGGTTGAAGTTCCTGACCATCCAGATCGAGGCCACCGACCGGCAGATCGACCTCATCGACGGGCAGAGGTCGGCTATCGCGACCTTGGTGGACAAGGGGTTTGCCCAGCGCTCCAAGCTCATAGAGATCGAGGCCAGGCTCAGCGAACTCGC
The DNA here is from genome assembly GCF_037625995.1 of Aminobacter sp. Piv2-1. NCBI lineage: Bacteria > Pseudomonadati > Pseudomonadota > Alphaproteobacteria > Hyphomicrobiales > Phyllobacteriaceae > Aminobacter > Aminobacter sp. Piv2-1. Next base: position 79,547 of record NZ_JARKMU010000004.1, on the reverse strand, counting down.
AGCCTCGCGCGGCGAGCTAGGTGGTCAAAGAGCACAAGCGGAGAAGGCCGAGGCAGGTGCCGAACTCGCGCTCACGGGCATCGAACGCGACTTCCAGTCGGAAATCGCCGGCGAAATCACCACGGCCCGCCTCGAACTCGCAGATGTCGAGGAGAAGATCATTGGTGCGAAGGACGTGCTGCGCCGCCTCGAGATCCGCTCCCCGCAGGCGGGAATCGTGACCAACATCGGCGTACGCACGCCGGGAAGCGCCGTGACGCCCGGCCAGCCGCTGCTCGACATCGTGCCGGAAAGCGAACCGCTGCTGGTCGAGATGAACGTGAGCACGCGCGACATCGACAGCATTGCGGTCGGCTCCCGGACGCAGATCCGGCTGACGGCATATAACCAGCGCTCGCACCTGCCCTTGTCGGGGACGGTCACCTACGTCGCCGCCGACCAGTCGGTGGACGAAAAATCGAGCACGGCCTATTTCGTCGCGCGGGCTCAGATCGATCCCGAGTCGCTCGCCGCAAATCCGGATATGCGCCTCTATCCCGGCATGCCGGCGGAAGTGATGATCGTGCACAAGGCACGCCGGGCAATCGACTACCTGGTTTCTCCGGTCGCAGACAGCTTCAATCGCGCGATGAGAGAGGACTAGCCGCAACGCTCCTCGGGTTCAGTCCAAGGAGCCGGCCAGCCCGGCCCTTGTTCGCAGGGCTGCGGCACCTCGATTTTGCTACCGACGACTCGGCAAATCGGATCACCTCGAAAAAATGCTTCAAAATTTGAACCGCTTTGAACGCAGTATAAGATGAACTTATTCGAAAATTCTTTTTACTATTCTTTTTGTTTGTTGATATAATAAATCTGCAACAAATAATTCACCTAATAAAATAGAATTTGTGCTCTAAGGTATATTGCACATCTCTTCCATTCCACTACACAATGGCTCCGCGCAATCCTCGGCCTCTGCCGACGGGAGGCGCGTTCAAACGAGGAAGAGGTTAAGCAGATGGCCACATTGGAAGGCGGCGCGTATGACGACGTCTTGTTTGGCTCTCGCTTTGATGACGTCATTCGCGCCCTTGGGGGTGATGACTTCGTCAGCGGAGGCAACGGGGACGACATCATCACAGGGAACGGCGGCGATGATCTGCTGTTCGGCGACAATGGAGACGACACTCTGTTCGGCGGCGACGGCCAGGATGCCGTCTATGGCGGCAACGGCAGTGATGTCCTGAGTGGCGGCCCCGGCGACGACTTGCTGTTCGGCGAGAACGGCAACGACGTGCTTCGGGGCGGCGACGGCAGCGACTTCCTGATGGGCGGCCGGGGCAGCGACATCCTTCTGGGTGGTGCCGGCAACGACGTCATCGACGGTGGCGCCGGCAGCGACACCCTGGTCGGCGGCCAAGGCAGCGATCTGTTCGTCTTCGACGGCGGCGGCGGAAACGACGTCATCCTCGACTTCACGCCCGGCGAGGATCTGCTGCAGATTTCGAAGGACATCAACGGTCTCGATGTCTCTTCTCCCGAAGACCTGGCTTCGCGCATCACCCAGGTGGGCGGCAATGTCGTGATCGATCTCGGCCATGGCGACACGCTTACGCTGGTGAACGCCGACGCCCAGGACATCCAGGCCAACCCGGAAAACTACTTCACGGTTCACTGAGCCTGAAACGGCGTGCCCCACCCCCTCCCACGGGGCACGCCACATGCCCTTCAACCGATCCAAAGGACTAGCGCGTGACGTCCGACCGTTCGAGGGCCGCCGGCGGCGTTTCCAGCATTGCACGGGCCTTCCGGCTTTGTTCGGACGTGGCCGTCGTGATCTGGGACATCCCCCTGCAACTGCCGGCCATAGGCAAGTTCGTCCTGTCCATGCAGCGGCAGCCGGTCCCGCTTGTCAGCATGATGCTGCCGCTGGCCGACGGGAGGCAGTGCATCCTTTGGGCGATGAGGCCCGACAACAAAGCCGAACGCATGCAGATTTGCGCAGCGGACGGAAACACGTTGCTGTCCTTTGCGCTCCAGCCAGCCGCCAAACTTCCGCTCCTCGATGTGGAAGCCCTCCTGGAGAACCTCCCGCCCGAGGGCAGCATCAAGTTCCTGAACACGCTCCTGACCGTCTGGCGAAGCGCGTTCCGCCTGTCCCGCGACGAGCTTTTCGCAGGCATCGTCGACGACGCCATCCAGGCCTTGGTGCCGACGCCGCGGCTTGCGAGCTCCGTCTGCCAGATCGCTCCCGGACGGCACCTCATCCAGGCCGACGTCAGCCCTGAACTGGGCGGGATCGGCAACCTCTATGCAGTCGGCGCCAACTCCGTTGTGCCGCTGACTATGCAATTTGTCGTCGGCGGCAGGTCGGAGCGTGGCTGGCAATCCTGCCATTTCATTCTCGAACAGCGGCAGCCGGCGCAGCCGCTGCATCTCCTCTTCCTGGGCAAGAAGGGCATCGCGGTCCGGCACCTGCCCAACTGCAATCCGCGCTATTCCGGCCTCCAGAAATGGTGGGCGGAGCAGCAGGGCGGTGCGGGCCTGCGCGAGTTCGTCGTGCGGCAACTGTCAAACCTGTCCCGCAGCGGCGCGGCAACCACAACCGACCTTCAGCTGCGAGCACCGCTGCCGGCCAGGCACGTCACAAAGTCGGCGATGCACGCTGCCGCCGAGATCGACCTTGCACTGTCGCTGCAGGGAGGTCTGCTCGCCGGTGGCTGGACCGACGATCCGGCCTCCACGCTCGCCGGCATCGACTATCTGAAAGAGGACGGTACCGCCTTGCCGCTCGACGGCAACTGGTACCAGTTCCCGGCCTGGGGACGCGAAGGGAAGTCCAGCGCCAAGACCGACGTGACCGGCTTCGTCGCCTGGCTTCCCTTGGACGAGCCATTGGGTCCGTTGCTTCAGCCGCGGTTCCAGCTGCGGCACACCTCGGGTGCGGTGAAACCGCTCGTGCCGAAGCCACAGCCCTTAGAACCGGTCGCCCAGCGCAACCGCATCCTGCGCGCCGTTTCCCCGCAACATGCAACGGATGAAGCGTTCCGCACCATTCTTGCCCCTGCCCTTCAAGATGTCGAGCAGACGCTCGGCAAGACCATCGGGGTCGATCATATGAAGGACTACGGCCAGGCGCGAAAGGCACCCCTGGTCTCGATCGTGGTGCCCCTCTACCGCGTTCTCGACTTCCTGCGCTTTCAGCTGTCCGGCATGGCGACCGATCCCTGGCTCGCGGAGAATGCCGAGATCATCTACGTGCTGGATTCGCCCGAGATCGAGGACGAGACGAAGCATCTCCTGGGCGGGCTGCATATCCTGCACGACCTGCCGATGAAGCTCGTGGTGATGAACCGCAACGGCGGCTATGCCCGGGCCTGCAATGCCGGTGCGCGCTTCGCGAACGGCTCGGTTCTCGTCATGCTCAACTCCGACGTGGTGCCGCGCGAACCGGGCTGGCTCCAGTTGCTGACACGACCGATTTTCGAACGGGATGAACTCGGCGCCATCGGCCCGAAGCTGCTCTTCGAGGACGGATCGCTGCAGCATGCGGGCCTCTATTTCGCCCGCGACCAGCGCGGCATCTGGCTCAACCATCATTTCTACAAGGGCATGCCCGGACGCTACCCGTCGGCGCAAATTGCCCGCGACGTTCCCGGCGTCACCGGCGCCTGCCTCGTGATGCGCAGGGAGATCTACGAGCGCGTCGGCGGCTTTACGGAAGACTATGTCATCGGCGACTACGAGGACAGCGACCTCTGCCTGAAGATCCGGCGCATGGGCCTCCAGATCGCCTATGAACCGGCAGCCTGCCTCTACCATTTCGAACGCCGCTCGATCCGGCGCAGCAACGACTACATGCGCGGCGTCGCCAGCCAATACAACGCGTGGCTGCATACCCAACGCTGGAACGACGACATCGCCGAGCTGATGGCCGCCTCTGTAACCGACGGCGGGAGCAAAACTGTCGTCGCCATCGGCAAAGCCGCCGGGGAAAGGAGCGCCGCATGAGCGAAGCCGCCATCCGTCATGAAGCCACACCGGCAATAGCGCCGGCCGATGACGACCGTATCCGCTGGCTGCAGGACGCGGTTTTGCACAATCGCTTCATGCCGCAACCCGATGCGGGCAGCGTCTTCGTCGGCGACGGCGACTTCCGGGCGGTCGGCGCGGAATTTCTCGGCCATTTCATCCGGCTGGGGGGCCTCAAGCCGGAGCATCGCGTGCTCGACATCGGCTGCGGGATCGGCCGCATGGCCGTTCCACTCACCCAGTATCTGGATGTAGAGACGGGCCGCTACAGCGGGCTGGATCCCGTCGAGGGTGGCATCGCCTGGTGCCGGCGTTTCGTCACCCCGGTCTATCCCAATTTCACGTTCCAGCGGCTCGACATCGCGCACAATCTCTACAATCCGCAAGGCAAGATCAGCGGCGAGGCACTGAAGCTGCCTTATGCCGATCGGCAGTTCGATTTCGTCATCATGACGTCCGTCGTCACCCACCTGCCGCCGGACGAGGTTCTCGTTCATTTGAGCGAAGTCGCCCGGCTGCTCAAACCGGGCGGACGCCTGTTCATGACTGCTTTCGTCGTCGACCGAGTTGCCGCGGAGAACATGTCCGGCAGGCGCGATCCCAGACTGGCCTTCGTGCGCGATGGCAACGGCCCGTGCTGGTTCGTCCCTGACATGCCGCCGCTTGCGGCTGTCGGGTTCGACGACGGTTTTCTGGACCAGGCACTGGAAAAGGCCGGGCTTGCGGTCGCCTTCAAATCCCTCGGACATTGGCGGGGCCAGGACGCGAATCACTACCAGGACGTCTACGTGGCCGAGTCCCGCAGAGCCCAGCGGTAAGCATGCGCATCCTCGTTGCGGCGCACAACCATCCGGCCCTCCATCCAGGCGGTACCGAGATCTTCGCGCACGACCTCTTCCGCGCCTATCAGCGCGCTGGCCACGAGGTGCTTTTCCTGGGCGCCACCAACCAGATCCATCGCCAGGCCAGGCCCGGCACGAGCTTTCAGGGCCTTGGCGGCGCGGAAGACGAAATCCTGCTGTGGTCCGGCCACTTCGACCGTTTCTACATGAGCCAGGTCGACCTCTACGGGGTCGTTCCGGACCTCGTGGAACTACTGTCCGACTTCCGCCCCGATGTCGTCCACATCCACCACCTGCTCCTTATCGGCGCCGAGTTCCCGCATATCGTCCGGCGAACGCTGCCGGACTGCCGGATCGTCATGACGCTCCATGACTACTATCCGATCTGCCACCACGACGGCCTGATGGTGCGCACCAGCGGCAAGGAGCTCTGCCACGCCGCAAGCCCCGACCGCTGCCATGCCTGCTTCAAGGACATACCCCTCGACCGGTTTGCGCTGCGCGAGCGCCACCTGAAGGCCTTGCTGCGCACGGTCGACCGCTTCGTGGCCCCGAGCCAATTCCTGCGACAGCGCTTTGTCGAATGGGAGCTTGCCGAGGACAGCATAAGCGTTATCCCCAACGGTCTTCCGCCCCGGCGCACGCCGGCGACGGGGCAAAGCCACGGCGTCCGCCCGACCGTCTTCGGATATTTCGGCAATCTCAACCCCTGGAAGGGCACGACTGTTCTGCTCGAGGCGGCCCGCCAGCTCATCGCCGAAGGGCTCGAGTTCGAATTGCGCGTCCATGGCGGCGCGCCGTTCCAGAGCGAAGCCTTCGTCGAGGAGATCGACCGCCGCTTCGGCGAGACCGCCCCAACGGTGCAGCGGCGCGGACCCTATCGGCGCGAGGACGTCGCCGAACTCGTCGCGGCGGTCGACTGTACGGTCGTGCCCTCCATCTGGTGGGAGAATGCGCCGCTGGTCATCCAGGAAGCACAGGCTCAGGGGCGACCCGTCATTGCCAGCAACATCGGCGGCATGGCCGAACTGGTCGAAGACGGTGTCAATGGCCTGACAGTCTCGCCCGGCGATCCGCGCGCCCTCGCTTCGGCCATGCGCCGCATCGCCGAAGAGCCGGAACTGCGGCGACAGCTTTCCAGAAACGCGCGCAGGCCCGACGACATCGACACGACCGCCCTGCGCTATCTCGAATTGATCGAGGCGATCGAGCCCGCACGTGTCTCCAAGCAGCCTGAGGGACAATCGAATGCCCGTTGAAGTCGAAGGAGCGGCTATAGTGGTAGAGCAGAACAACGCCAGGCCGGTGAGTGGCCGCGTCGACGCTATCGACCAGGGCCGAGTCTTCGGTTGGGCCTTCGACCCCACCGAGCCGAACAAGCGGCTGGCGATCCGCGTCGTCCTGGACGGCAAGACGATCGCCGAGGCGGCTGCCGACCGCGATCGTCCAGATCTCAAGCGCAACGGCATCGGTGACGGTAAGCACGCCTTCGAGATCGCGCTGCCCGAACCGGCGGTCACGCGCGTGGCAGAACTCGTCGTGGTGGCCATCAACGGGCAAGACAACGAACAGACACTGCGCGTTCCGCGCCCCGACGAACAGGCCGCCGAAGCCCTGATAGCCGCGCCGCTCGCCAAGGTTCTCGACAGGCTGGACGTCCTGATGGCCGCGCAACGGCAGCTGCAGGTTTCCCAGCGCTCCTACTTGCGCACGCAGCAGATCGACGACGCGGGCGAGGCGGAGACGGTAGGTCTCATCGACATCAGCACCGCCGTTGCAAGCCTCCGGACTGACATCACCCAGCGGCTGAACGATCTCGACGTCCATCTGATGCGGCTTGATGGCGTGGTCGCAGGGATGGAGAAGAACCTGGGTGGACTGCAGAAGCGCTCCAACGGGGAGGTGAAGCCCCTGCTCCTCTTGCTCTTCGTCCTGGTGGGTTTTGCGGCAGGCGCTGCCATGACGCTGCTTGCAAGGGCCTGAAATACCATGCTGGCCGTGGACAATGCCCCCTCGCTTGCCACCGCATCCCGGCGCTCCGGCAAGGCTCCCAGAGCAGGAAGGATAATCGGATGCCCGATCGGCGATGACACCTTGCTGGTCATCGGCAGCGGCGGGGCCATGCCAGCCGAGGCGCAGGCAGAACTCAACGACGATCCGTCCGAAGCTTGTTCAGCGGAAATCGTCAGTTGGCGATTGGCGGCGCCATTGCCGATAGCGACACACGGTTTCGCGGCACTGCTGTCGACTGGCACGGCCGATCGCGTCTTCACGACCTTGCAGTTCGGGCAGGAAAGTACCCGCAAGCGCTATGTCTTCACGCCTCGCGCCGCCTCAGTGAGCGAAGCTGCCGCTGTGCTGGCCGAACTAGCCGGGAACCAATTGGCCGCCGCGGTCGATGCTCTGGTGGATTTTCTCATCAAGGCGCCATCAGGTTGGCGCGAACCGTCAGCCATCGCCGCACTTGTCAAGGCTGCGCACGGCAGCACCGGCTTCATCGAGCTTCTCGGCGAAGGCCAGAACGGAGAGATCTTCCTGCAAGGCTGGGCCCATGACATCCTGCCGGGCGTTTCCCGAACGGTGGCCGACGGCGAGAGGCCCTCGGCTGCGGAGTGCGCAATCGCCGTCTACGCCCGGCAGGACGTCCCTCAGGGAGCTTCGGGCTTCGTTGGCCTCCTGCATGGGGACGAACAGCTCATACCGGGCGGCATCGGGGGATTGGCCTATCGCGGCCGCCACGGATGGCGCTACGCGGCCATCCATGATCGCAAGCTGATTGCCGGGCCGCTGGAAACGCCGGGCCATGTCCGCTCGGTGCTTCTGCGGACACACAGTTCGGCCCCGGTTCTGCTGCGCCTGCGCGCAGCCGCAAACAGCTTCGACGGAACCGAGACGGTTTCGAGCCTGCCCTTTCCGGTGCGGATGGGGATAGACGATGTTTTCCAGGTCGATGGTGCCGGTCTTCTCATCTCCGGATGGCTGCTTGATCCCAACAACCACGTCCAATGCGTGAAGCTGCGCCGCCACGGCTGCGAGGCAAGGCTCGATGACCACTGGAGCCGGCTCGATCGGCCCGACGTGACCAAGGCCCATGCAGACGAGCCCGCTTTTTCGCGCGCATACGACCGCAGCTTCCACAGGCATGGCTTCGTTGCCTATGCAAGGCTGCTGGACGGCGACCCGTCGTCGGCGCTCTACCTGGAACTCACATTGCGGGATACCCGCCGCGCCTTCGTGCCGCTTGCACCGGTGCGGACTGCGGCTCGCCTTGCTGTGATGCGCCAGCTCCGCGCCATCGACCCCACGGATTGGGCGCTGCCGGAACTCATAGACCGCCAGATCGTCCCGCTTCTCGCAGCCTCCGCAAGGCTATCGCCGACGGTCAAGGCCGTCCTCGATGCAGGCCCGTTCGAGGAGGCCCTCGGCCCACCGATCGTCGTCAGCGTCGGTGAAAACGATGAAGGCGGCATTGCGCCCCTTCTCGCACTGCTGGCGATCGATCCCGCAACCAAGCGGGCTCCCATTGCCCTCGTGATGCCCTGCGAACGCTTTCACCGGCAGGTAGCCAGGATAGGCAAGCTCGCCGGGTTCTACGGACTTGCCCTCAGGCTGGTCTCGGCGGAGGAAACAGGCGACACCTACGACCTCCTTGAAGCCGGGGCTCGGGCACTCTCGTCCGAAACGGTCGTGCTACTTGCGGGATCGTTGCTGCCGCACGGGCCCGGCTGGTATGGCAAGCTTGTCGCCACCCAGGCGGCGCTGAAGAGAAGCATCATCTCCCCGACCCTGGCCTATGAGGACCATTCAGTTCGCTGGGCCGGAACCTGGCCGGCAGGCCGGTACGAAGGCTATCCCATCAGCGCGGTGACCGGGCTCAAGCTGACGCCGGTTGCGGCGGCATCGCTCGAATGCTGCATTATGCCGCGCGAGGCGCTCCTCCAGGCCGGCGGCTTCGCGGCAGGATTTCTCGGCTCCCGGGACAAAGGTCTGGACCTTGGCCTTCGGCTCAGCAGCGCCGGCCTTGCCTCCTACTGGCTACCATCCGTGCAGATGCTCGGGTCCGACGAGACATCGAGCACGGCCCCTTTGGCGATGGGAGCCCTTTTGGAAGGCATCGATCGCAAGATTCTCGATGCCCGCGGTACCGCCGAACTCGTCCGCAACGAGAAACCACTGGAGAGGCCGCGCAGATGAACGAGCAGCTTCGTGTCCTCGTCGTCTCGCACGGGCATCCGTCGATCTCGCTTGGCGGTGCCGAGATCGCGTCCCACAGCCTCCACCGGGGCCTGAATGCGCTGCCCGATGTGGAATCGGTCTACCTCGCGCGTGTCGGCCGGCCCTTTCCGCGGCATGGCGCCTCGGCGCTCATGGGCCTTCGTCCGAGCGAGGACGAACTGCTGTTCCACGCCGACGACTACGACCACTTCTTCCTATCGAACAGGGACACCGACGCGCTTCAACGCGACCTCGTGCGCTTCGTGCGAGACGCCAGGCCCCACGTCATCCACTTCCATCATGTTCTGGGCGTCGGGATGGAAGCGCTTTATGCCGTTCGCGAGGCCCAGCCGTGGTCGATCATCGTCATGACGTTCCACGAATATCTGTCGATCTGTCACAACCATGGCCAGATGGTTAAGAAGCCGACCGGCCAGCTCTGCCGGGAGGCTTCCCCTATCGCCTGCCATGGCTGCTTTCCCGAAATTCCGGTGTCGCACTTCCTGAAGCGCGAGCGATTCGTGCGCGGAATGATCAATCTGGCCGATGCCTTCGTCAGCCCGAGCAAGTTTCTGGCCGACCGATATGCGGAATGGGGGATCGATCCGGACAGGCTGTCGGTGATCGAGAACGGGATCGTGATGGGGGAGGCCGCGACCGCACGCGAGCTGCCGACGCGTGCCCCCCGCCGGAACCGCTTCGCCTATTTCGGACAGTTGACGCCTTTCAAGGGCGTCGACGTGCTGATCGACGCAGTCTCGCGGGTACCGAAGGACATCTGGGGCGACGACGCCTGCCTGATGATCTTCGGCGGCAATCTCGAGCGGCAGCCGACCGAATTCCAGGACCGCCTGAAGAAGCTCATCGAGGACGCCGGCCAGCGTGTGCGCTTCTACGGCGCCTATGAGAACGCCGATATGCCTCGCCTGATGCGCTCGGTGGACTGGGTGGTGCTGCCGTCCACCTGGTGGGAAAACTCGCCGCTGGTGATCCAGGAAGCCCTGCACCACCGCAGGCCGATCATTTGCTCCGACATTGGCGGCATGGCCGAGAAGGTGCGCGACGGAAAGGACGGACTGCATTTCCGCGCCGGCAGTGCGCAGGATCTCGCCGACCGCCTCGCCGAGGCGCTGGCCGATCCCCAGGCCTGGGATCGGCTGCAGGCGTCTATGCGACAGCCTATGAGCCACGTCGGCTGCGCCCGCGAGCATGTCGACCTCTACCGCCGGCTGCTGCGCCGGAAGCATGGCGACGCCGTCGCCTCCCGGACATCCCTCCTTCCTCAGGCGGGTTGAGAGACGATCGACACCGGCAAATCCCAGAACACCACAAAAGTCGCATGACCAGGAGGGCTACCACCGTGCAGCAGAAGATTCGCAAGGCCATCATCCCCGCCGCTGGTTTCGGAACGCGTATGCTTCCGGCAACCAAGAGCATCCCCAAGGAACTGCTGACCATCGTCGACAGGCCCGTGTTGGACTACATCGTGGCGGAGGCCTTCGCCTCGGGCATCGAGCACGTGATCATCGTCACCGGGCGCATGAAGGGCGCTATCGAAGACCATTTCGATCACGCCTTCGAACTCGATACCTGCCTGCGCAACGCCGGCAAGCATCCCCTCGCCGATCGGATCGCGCAGAACACTCCAGGTGCCGGAACGATCTCCTTCGTGCGCCAGCAACAGGCGCGAGGCCTCGGCCACGCGGTATGGACGGCCCGGCACATCGTCGGCAGCGAGCCCTTCGCCGTACTTCTGCCCGACATGCTCATGGTCGCCGACAGGCCATGCCTGAAATCCATGGTTGATCTCCATGAGCGCCATGGCGGTAACGTGATCGCAGTGGAGAGATGTGCCCCCGAGGACGCCCACAAGTTCGGCATCGTTTCGCTCAAGCCGACGGCCGATGGCCCGGTCGTCACCGGCCTCGTGGAAAAGCCCGCTCCCGGCACGGCCCCCAGCAATCTCTACATTTCCGGGCGGTATGTCCTGCAGCCCGAAATCTTCGAAATCCTCGAAAGGCAGGCACCGGGAGCGGGCGGTGAAATCCAGCTCACCGACGCCATGCTCACGCTCATGGAGAAGCAGGCGATCCGCCCCTTCGAGTTCTGCGGCCGCACCTTCGATTGCGGCATGCCGGCCGGCTTCGTGGCTGCCAACCTGCACATGGCGGCAGCGCGTGCCGACCTCGCGCCTTATGTTGGGATCGAGATCGAAGCCCTCTCCCTGGCGCAGCGTGCAGTTGCGTGAAATGACGCCCCTTGGCCCATGGAGTTCCGTCCATGGGCCACAAGATGAGTTCGCGATATGGAAGTCGAGCCGGTTGGGCCAGGTGACCCGGCGCAGCCAGATCGGGCAAAATGCAGGCTGGTTGTCAGGTCGCGGTCAAGGTGCCGTCCAGCGGCACCTGGTCGGCATCGAACGTCGCCGGTTGTTGAGTGCCTGCTCCAGCTTGTATTCGCTCCAGCTCCGCCTCGGCACTGTCCATCGCACGGTTGAACGCGGCAACCATGGCTTCGACATCCTCGGCCGTGTGGGCGGCCATGACCTGGAAGCGGAAGCGAGATTGCCCAAGCGGGACTGCAGGAAATTCCACCAGATTGGCGATTCCGGCGAATATCGAGAGGTACTTCGAAGCCAGCCGGCCCAGGGCTTCGCCGCCGACGCGAACCGGCACGATAGGGGAAGGCTCGCCCAGCACTTCGCGTCCCGAGCGCGTCATGGCCTCGCGCAAATGATTGACGTTGTCGCGCAGCTCATGCCGCAACTCTTTCCCTTCGCCCGACCGGATGATCGAAAGCGCTTCCAGAACCGTTACCGCCTGGACCGGCGACAGGGCGTTCGAGAATGTGTGCGGCGCGCTGTAATATCTCAGATATTCGGCGGCGGCCCGCGTCTTGACGGCGACGAAGCCGCCGTTGGACGCGAATGTCTTCGAGAAGCTCCCGATGACGATGTCGATCTCGCCGAGCATTTCCTGCTGGCCGATGCGGCCAAGGCCGTCCTCGCCCATGCAGCCGAAGTCGTGGGCGCAGTCGACCAGAAGACTGGCTCCGTAGGCGTCACACACATTTCGAAGCGCCCTGAGATCGGGAGCGTCGGAGTGCATTGAAAAAAGGCTTTCCGTCACCACCAGGATGCCGTTCTTCGCGTCCCCCGTGCGAATGTTGGCCAGCCTGCGGGCCACTGCATCAAGGTCGAGATGCCGGAAGTAATGCACCTTCTGTGTTGCGGCGGCGGCTCCCGCCTGGAGGCAGGAATGCGCCAGCATGTCGATCACGACGTGGTCATCCGAACGGACGAAACCCTGGATGGCGCCATATCCCGCGGCCCAGCCGGTCGGATAAAGCACGACCTCGCGGCCGCCGAGGAAGTCCGAAAGAGTAGCCGACAATTGCAGCGAATAGGCGGTGTTGCCGAGCAGGGCGGCCGAACCGGCGCTATGGACGCCGTATTTGTCGATCGCCTCCGTTGCTGCGGCCTTGATCCTTGGATGGGAGGACAGGCTGAGATAGTCCTGTGAGGCGAAATTGACGCCTGAGCTGGCTTCTCCGGCGTCGGTCCTGATCTCCGATCGCGGCCGGGGGGCGGAAGACGTCGAGCGGGCATAGGGCCACAGGCCGTGCTGACGCCGAAGGTCCTGCCAATCGAAGAAGCTTTCGGCGCGCGACATGAGACCGCTGTTCTTCAAGGCGCGATAGTCCTTCAGACTGCCGGACAGTGCAGCCTTGGGTATTGCTTTCATTGGCAAAGCGTCTTTCTCGTTCGGTATGGAGCTCACGGGTCGAGCGTCTTGGCCGAATCCCTAGAATCTGAAGTCCACCCGCGCCTTCACGAGATCGATCTGGCCATCGATCTGCGTTCCGTCGAACCGATCGAACTGCATGTGATCCCAGCTCACGCCGGCGGTGAGGTTGTCGCTAAGCAGGTAGTCGGCACCGGCACCCGCCACCCAGCCCCAGTCCTCCAGCCCGATGTTGGTGGTGATGTAGGTGGCGCCGGCATGACCGGAAAGCAGAAGGCGATCGAAGGCGAAGCCAATGCGAGCCTTCGCGGCATAGGCGTCCTCGACGTCGATCGGGAAGCCTTCGAAATTGATGTCGAGCCGCATGTACTCGGCTTCGCCCCCAAGGACGAAGGAACCGAATTGGTGGAGGTAGCCTGCGTGGGCGCCGAAGACGACGTCGTCGCCCGATGAACGGAGCGGCGGCGTGAACGAGCGGTCAACATCCCGCAGCCAGCCATAGCCCGCCGAAATGCCGATATAGGGCGCGCTCCAGTCGACCTCCCCTCGCGTACCAAAGTCGGCAGCCTCGCCGGCGCTGCTTGAGAGTACCAGAATCAAAAAGACAGGAATTCGCGCGCTCATCAGCTTCCTTGGTCGAATCAACTAAGATGAGAACGCAGTAAGCAGCTTGCCAGACCCAGTTCAAGCGTCAACTGAAAGGATCATTAATTTTCATTTAAGTATTTCTGGGCACAACCTTCCAAAGAAGGTAGCGATTTACATCAATGTTGTTGCAAGTATATGACAGAATACTTATTATGCGCTGACAATTAACCAACAATAAATCCAACAGGCATAATACTATATATCGCAATTGGATTTACGCGCAATGGAAGATGGGCGGCATCGCGTTTCTTTCGAGACTTGTTCACCGAATTCCGCCTGCCCCCGACACTTTGCGAAAACCGTTCCGAGCGCACTGACGATCAGTGCTTGACCTCGTTTCATCAGCCTCGACCTCATGAACCGCTATAGGGCAGTGCAGCGGGACGACGAGACGGTCCGCTCGGCGTCAGGCGCCCAAGAATCGCGCACTCAAGATCCCGCTCATCTCGCTGGTGAGTTCGCCGACCAGTCCGCCTCGCTCCCAGGAGTAGATCGAGACCACCATCGGAGGTTCCATGCCGAAGTCGGGCGATTGCCTGACCTTTCGGCCTGTCGTGGTTCCGACCGGGAGCAGGGAAAGGCCGAGCCCGGCCTCGACGGCAGAAAGCACGCTTTGAAGGCTACTGCTCGTGAAGGCGACATACCAGCGCCTGCGTTCGCGCTCGATGCGCTCGAACATTGCGTCGCGGTAAAGCCCTCCCGGCGGGAACGCCACCAGCGGTAGCGGATCCGAAAACAGCGTGCCGGTATCGGCGGATGCAAACCAGGCGATGGGCTCGGGAAACGTCGCGAAATGGTCGGAGCTGGCCGCTGCTTCCTTGACCACCACGATGTCGAACTCGCCGCCGCGATAGCGCCTGGTCAAGTCGAGGCTCAGTCCGGTCGTGACGTCTATGCGCACCTGCCTGTGGCGGTTTGCGAAGGCCGCAAAGACCCGAACCATCTCGGGCGTGGCGATGTCGTCGGGCATTGCGACCCGCATCGAAGTCGTGCCGGAAGTGTCGGCCAACAGGCTCAACGCCTCGGTCTGCAGGGCAAGGATGCGGCGCGCATGGCCGAGCAGCCGTTCACCCGTCGCGGTTACGCGAACCGGCCTGGCCGCCCTGTCGATCAACTCCCGCCCGACGGCGTCCTCCAGCCGTCCCAGTTGCTGACTGATCGTCGACTGGGTCATGTGAAGACGTTCGGCAGCCGTGGTGAAGCTGCCGCAATCAACGATCATCACGAAGGCACGCAGCAGCCTGGGATCAAACATGCTCCCTCCATCCAATTTCTGCATAAACTTTATCAAAACATCTAATTTGCGCATGCAAAACGCAAGAACTAACCGTCTGTGTCCGCAATAGGCGGGCCCAAGCTTCCTCCATTGAAATGATGTGGCGCCAAAGCGGGCATCGCACGAGGGCTGACACGTGTTCGCATTCCGGCTCAAGCATGTTCCGACCCCAGGCGAGGGCCTGCCTCTGCCGGAACGGACGATCGCCGCCGTAGCCGTGCTGATGAACGTGTGCATGGCCAATCTCGACGTGGCCATCGCAAACACCGCCCTTCCGACGATCGCGCGGGACATCGGCGCCACCGATGCCCAGTCGATCTGGGTCGTCAGTGCCTACCAGCTGGCGATGGCCGCCTCGCTGCTGCCGGCGGCGGCTCTCGGCGAGATCATTGGCCTGCGCCGCATCTCGATGTGTGGCCTCATCCTGTTCACGCTTGCCTCGCTCATCTGCGGTCTTGCGCCATCGCTGGAGTGGCTGGTGGCGGGGCGCATCCTTCAAGGCGTGAGCGCGTCCGGAATCCTGGGCATCGGCCTGGCGATGACCCGGTTCATCTTCCCACAATCCATGCTCGGGCGCGGCATGGGGCTGAACGCCTTCGTCGTCGCGATCTCTTTCGCGGCAGGACCGTCGGCAGCTTCGGCCATCCTCAGCATGACGAGTTGGCACTGGCTGTTCCTGATCAACGTGCCTATCGGCATCGTCGGCATCGCGATGGGCCTCTACGCCCTTCCCGCCACCCCGCGCAGCACGCGCCGGTTCGACGGCCTGGCTGCGGGGCTCTGCGCCACGTTCCTTGCCTCGACCGTCTTTGCCCTGGGAACGGCGACCCAGGGCGCTCGATGGACGACACCGGCACTTGCGGCACTTGTCGCAGCAAGCAGCCTGGCCCTGCTGATGAGGCGCCAGGCTGGTAGCCCGGCACCGATCCTGGCGGTCGACCTGCTGCGCCGGCCGATGTTCGGGCTGTCGGTGCTAACCTCCTTCCTGGCCTTCTTTGCGCAGACGGTGGCCTTCGTGTCGCTGCCCTTCATGCTGCAAGCCCTCTACGGCTATTCGCAGGTGGAGACGGGGTTTCTGATAACGCCTTGGCCCGCGGCCGTCGCGTTGGCGGCACCCTTGGCGGGCCGCCTGTCCGACCGGGTGCCGGCCGGTACGCTGGGCGGCGTCGGGCTGGTTGTGCTGAGCCTCGGGCTGGTCTTGCTCGCCACGCTGCCGAACGCGCCGACCACTATCGATATTGCCTGGCGCATGGCGTTCTGCGGCTTTGGCTATGGGCTTTTCCAGTCGCCCAACATGCGGGCGATCATGACCGCTGTGCCCCGCGAGCGAAGCGGCAGCGCGGGCGGCATGTCCAGCGTCTGCGGCGTCATGGGTCAGTCCTTCGGCGCCGGCCTGGTGGCCGCCCTGTTCACGTCCCTTGGCTCCCCCGGCGCGGCGGTCGCGATGTGGGTTGCTGCGGCCGCTGCGCTTTTGGGCAGCATGGCGAGTCTGTCGCGGCTGGGGGTGACGACAAACGACGCAACCGAGCAAAGGCCGGCCCCCACGGATACTCAACCGGGCGTCGTTGTTGCCGGCGAAGGTGCCCGGCAGCGCCAGGCTGACGATCGGGAACGTGAGGCGACCGAATGAGAAGTAATCCATGAACGCCAGCCGCTGCGCCCGCGTTTCGATGCTCACCCGCCTTTGTATTGTTCTTCGTTTGGAAGCCAATGACAGCGAAATCGCAGCCATCGAGCATGCTGACCACAATGGTCATCGCCTTGCGCGTGCGTAGGGAGCTCGCCCTATGAAGCAATCGAGGAACGGGCGCGCTAGCCGCCAATGGGCCATGGTCGGGCTGGTGGTCCTGATTGGCATCAACCTGCGGCCATTTCTGACGGCGCCCGGGCCGATGCTTGCAGACATCGTGGCTGACACGGGCCTAAGATTCAGTGGCGTCGCAATGCTTACCTTGCTGCCCATGCTTCTTATGGGCGCTGGAGCCTTCGTCGCGCCGGCCATCGAGGCGGCGGTCGGGGTGCGACGCGGCTTGATTGCGGCACTTGCTTTGCTGATGTCGGGTTCGTGGTTGCGGTTGTTTGCAACGGACGGGCTTATTCTGATCTTGACGGCCATGATGTGCGGCGCAGGGGTTGCGTTCATACAGGCCGCGTTTCCTGGGATCATCAAAACCCGGTTTCCAACCAGCGTGCCGACTGTTACCGGCCTCTATTCCGCTATGATCATGGGCGGCGGTGCCTTCGGAGCCCGCCTGATGCCGGCCCTGGCAAGCGCCGGCTATGGTTGGAGAGCCGCTCTCGCATGGCTCGCGGCCCCCGTCTTGGTCGCACTGATAGCCTCCTGCCGGGTTCTGCCGGACGCGAAGGCAGTCAGGCCGGACAAGACCGTAACGGGATCGTTGCTGCGGCGCCCGCGCTCATGGGCTCTGATGGCCGCGTTCGGCTTGATCAATAGCGGCTATTCTTCACTGGTGGCGTGGCTTGCGCCCTACTACCAGACTCAGGGCTGGACCAGTGCTGAAAGCAGCAGCCTCGTAGCCATCATGGCATTGTGCCAGGCAAGCTCGGCCCTCGGCCTTCCGCTCCTGGCACGTAGCAGCTGCGATCGACGTCCCTGGCTCCTGTTTGCTGCAGCTATGCAGGTTGTCGGCTTTTCCGGCCTCGCCTTTTTTCCCACCCAGGGCGCCTGGTGGTGGGCCGGGCTTTGTGGCGCGGGGCTCGGCGGAAGTTTTTCGCTTTCGATCGTAACAGCTCTCGATCATCTGCCGCGGCCAGAACAGGCCGGAGCTTTGGCAGCGCTCATGCAAGGGGGCGGGTTTCTGATCGCAGCGCTGGGCCCGTATGCAATGACCGTCATGCAGGATTGGACCGGCAACTTCTCCGCCGGGTGGCTCATGCATGCGGTAAGCGTGGGGGTGACGGCATTGATTTATCTGCGCCTCGATCCTACCCGCTACCATCAAGCCATGAGGTCCAGTGGGGCGGACAGAAGCGGCCTCTCAGGCTTTCCCACCTGAAGCAGCGCGCACAGGACCCGAGTGTCGAGGAAGCTCGGGCAGCATGACTGTGACGATCTCCATAGACGCCATGGGGGCGGTTGAATGCAGATCGAATGGAGCATTCTACCCCAATCCTTCGGCAGTCGCGTAGCGGGCCAACACATTGCGGATGTCATTTTGACCATCCCGGGGCAACACCGCCCTGGTGGTGATGGACTCCAGGTGCTGCACCATCAGATGGGCGGCGCGTGACGTTTCCCCCGCAACCAGAGCGTCGAGAATCTCACGATGTTCGGAAACCGCGCACTCCGATGAATGTGGGCGACCATACAGCGCCAGTATAAGCGAGCTACGCGAGACCAGTTCATTGACGTAGCGGATCAGCGTCGCATTGCCGGTCATCGAGGCCAGCAACGTATGGAACTCGCCTGCCAGACGGATTGAGGCGGCATCCTGGCCGTGCCTCGCCGCTTCTTCCGCAGCAATATGTTCTGCCAGTTCATGCGCCTGCTCTTTGGTCAGCCGCCCCGACAAGGTCTCGGCGACCAAGCGCTCGAGCGCAAAACGGGTGATGAACAGATGGTGTCCCTCCTCGAGGCTCGGCGTAGCTACGGCCGCGCCTCGATGTGGCCGCAGTTCTACCAATCCCTCCTCGCTCAAGCGTACCAGAGCTTCGCGCACGAGGGTCCTGCTGACGCCCAGCTGTTCGCCAATCGAGTCCTCCGGCAGCTTCACCCCTGGCCCCAGTGCCTTGTCCAGGATTGCCCTCTTGATGGCGCGATGCACTGCCTGGGCGCGCCCACCGTTCGACTTGCTCTTCTCGCTTCGCATCCTGCGATGCCTCCCAATCTGTCCGATTGCATACGAAATAGTCTACATAATAGCACGATATCTGTCCTCATATAGCCTGCGCAATGCCACATTGACGGCAAGTGGCCGCATCGAAAAGCCATGGCTGCCAACATTTTTTCGCTTGGCGTCGGCATATTTGTATGCTCTAATTGTATCCAATCTCATGCGAGCTTGTATTCACGCTGGAGGAGGCGGATTGATGCTTGCTTTTGTGGCCAAGCGAACGCTCGCCGTGATCCCGGTGATGGTCGTCGTCTCCGTGGTGGTGTTCCTGCTGCTGCGGCTCAGCCCGGGCGACCCTGCCCTGGTCATTGCCGGTGACAACGCTGATGCCGAGGCACTCCAGCGTATCCGCACGGCCCTCGGCCTCGACCAGCCGCTGGCGACGCAATTCATCATCTGGATGGGCAACACGCTGTCCGGCGATCTCGGGACCTCGATCTTCACGAACCTGCCGGTCACCGAGCTGATACTGCAGCGCGTCGAGCCGACATTGTCGCTCGCACTGACAACCATGTTGTTTGCCATCAGCGTTGCCGTTCCGCTAGGCACCGTGGCTGGTGCGACCGCGGGAAGTTGGCTCGACCGGACGCTCATGGCCGTCTCGGTGGTCGGCTTTTCGGTGCCCGCCTTTGTGCTCGGCTACTGCATGATCTACCTGTTCTCCTTGAAGTTTGGCTGGCTTCCCGTCCAGGGCTTCACCAGCATATCCGAAGGCGTGCTGCCCTTCCTGCGCAGCATCGCACTGCCGACGGTGACACTCGGCCTTGCCTATATGGTGCTTATCGCCCGCATCACGCGCGCCAGCGTGCTTGAAATGATGGGCGAGGATTTCATTCGCACGGCCCGCGCCAAAGGCGTCGCCGAGCGACTGGTGATCACCCATCACGCCTTGCGCAACGCCGCAATTCCGATCCTCACGGTCATTGGCATAGGCGTGGCACTGCTGATCAGCGGCGTCGTGGTCATCGAAACCGTATTCAACATCCCCGGCATCGGCCGCCTGGTCGTCGATGCCATCCTGAAGCGCGATTATCCAGTCATCCAGGGCGTGATCCTGCTGTTTTCGGCAGTCTACGTCCTGATCAACCTGGCCATTGATATCGGCTACGCGCTGCTCGACCCAAGGGTGCGCTACTGATGACGCTGCTTTCACCACAACTTGCCGGTGACGAACCGCGCAGCCCGATTTTCGACCTGATCTCTCAGGCGGTACGCAATCCCTCCGTCATGATCGGCGGCTCAATCGTTGCAGCGATTGTGATCATGGCGCTTGCGGCACCTTTGCTCGGGACGGTCGACCCCGTTCGGATCGATCCCGGGATGCGCCTGAAGCTGCCGTCGGATCTCGCCTGGTTCGGCACCGACCTGTTTGGCCGCGACGTCTACAGCCGCGTGGTCTACGGCGCGCGCAGTTCACTGATCGTAGGGCTCACCGTTGCAGTCACGGCCATCACCTTTGGTGTCCTGATAGGGCTTGTTGCGGGCTATTTCCGTTCCATGGACATCGTTGTCATGCGCGTCATGGACGGGCTGATGGCGATCCCCACCTTCCTTCTGGCAATCGCGCTGGTCTCACTCACCCGCGCAAGCGTCGGAACGGTCATCGTTGCTCTGACGATCCCGGAAATTCCGCGGGTGGTGCGGCTTGTTCGAAGCGTGGTGCTCACCGTGCGCGAAGAGCCCTATGTGGAGGCGGCGATCTCCATCGGCACGCCAACACCGCTCATCCTGGTGCGTCACATAATGCCTTCGACCATCGCTCCGCTGCTGGTGCTTGGATCCTATATCTGCGCGTCGGCCATATTGGTCGAGGCGGCGCTGAGCTTCCTCGGCACGGGGCTACCGCCCGAGATCCCGAGCTGGGGCAACATGATCTCGGAAGGCCGCACCTTCTTCCAGGTGGCGCCGCGGCTCGTCTTCCTCCCAAGCCTGTTTCTGGCGCTGACGGTGCTGGGCATCAATCTGCTCGGTGATGGCCTGCGTGACACGCTCGACCCACGCATTGCCAAACGGATGTGAGCGAGATGTACATGAACGCACTTCCTCCAGTCATCGACATCCGAAACCTCACAGTGCCGCTGCCGCTCGGTGGCGACCGCCGCAACGCGGTCGAGGATGTCTCCTTCTCGGCCTCCCAAGGCGAGATCGTCTGCGTCGTGGGCGAATCCGGTTCAGGCAAGTCGGTCACGGCGCAGACGATCATGGGCCTGATGCCCAAAACCTTCGCCAGGCCGTCGGGCGCGATCATGTTCAACGGCGAGGACCTGCTTCAGGCGTCGCCGCAGCGGATGCGCGCGCTGCGCGGGGCCGAGATCGGCATGATCTTCCAGGAGCCGATGACCGCGCTCAATCCCGTCCATACCATCGGCGCCCAGATCGACGAGGTCCTCCGTACGCATCTTTCGCTGTCCCCCGCCGAACGGTTCGCCCGTGTCGTCAAGGCCATGGAGGAGGTCGGCCTGCCCGATCCGCATCGGCTCTATCATACCTACCCCCACCAGCTTTCGGGCGGCCAGCGCCAGCGCGTGCTGATCGCGGCCGCGCTGATCCTGGAGCCCCGCCTGCTCATTGCCGACGAGCCGACGACAGCACTCGACGTCACCACGCAGGCGCAGATCCTCAAGCAGATCCGCGATCTCCAGCGCAGTCGCGGCATGGGGGTGCTGTTCATCACCCATGATATCGGAGTGGTTGCCGAGATCGCCGACCGTGTGATTGTGATGAAGTCCGGCAAGGTCGTCGAAAGCGGCATCACAAGCAGCATCCTCACGGCTCCCGAGGCTGACTACACGCGTATGCTGATCGCCGCCGTGCCCACCCTCGAGGCCGCCCGGCCGCCGGAACCGGCGCTTGGCCCCCTCGCCCTTACCGTCAAGGACATCGCCAAAACCTACAATGTCCGATCGGGCATCGGTGGCACGCGCGAGGTTGTGGCGCTCAAGCCGACCTCTCTCACCTTGCGCCGCGGCGAGACAGTGGGCGTGATCGGTGAATCGGGTTCCGGCAAATCGACGCTGGCACGCTGCATAACGCGCCTGATCGAGCCCACCGCCGGCGAAGCTCAGATGCCGGACGGCTCGGGCAAGCCCTTGCGGAGGCGTCTGCAGATCGTCTTCCAGGACCCATATCGCTCACTCAACCCACGCCGAACCGTCGGTCAGTCGATCATCGAAGGACCGATGAACTTCGGTGTCTCGAAGGCTGCTGCATGGGAGAAGGCCCGCGAGCTGATGGCGCTGGTGGGGCTCGATCCGGCAGCCCTCAACCGTTACCCGCATCAGTTCTCGGGAGGTCAACGGCAGCGCATTTCGATTGCACGCGCCCTTGCCATGGAACCGGAAATATTGGTGGCCGACGAGGCTGTCTCGGCGCTCGATGTCTCCGTCCAGGCGCAAGTGCTGAAACTGATCGACGACGTCCAGAAACGCTTCAATCTCGCCATCCTGTTCATCACCCACGACCTGCGCGTCGCGGCCCAGATCTGCGACCGCATCCTCGTGATGCACCGGGGAGAACTGGTCGAGGAAGGCAGCGTGCGGGCCGTCTTTGCTTCGCCGTCACACGACTATACGCGCCGCCTGCTGGATTCCATCCCCGGGAGGCAGGCTGCAGCAACCGCCTGAGGCGGCACAAGAATCCAATGGGAGGAACTGCACATGCTGACAACTTTGAAACGCACCGGCCGAGCGCTTCTGGCCTCGGCATTTCTGATCGCCGGAATGGGGATCGCCGCTGCGGAGACCACGCTCCGCTTCGTGCCACACGCCGATCTCCAGGCGCTCGATCCGATGGGCTCCACGGCCGACATCGTCAAGATGCACGGCTTCCTGATCTACGACACGCTCTACGGGCTCGACGAGAATTTTGTCCCGCAGCCGCAGATGGTCAAGGAGATGAAGCTGTCGGAGGACCGCAAGACCTACCGCTTCACGCTTCGCGACGGCCTGAAATGGCATGACGGTCAGCCGGTCAAGGCCGAGGACTGCGTCGCCTCGCTCAAGCGTTGGGCTGCGCGCGATGCTGCCGGCCAGCTGATGAACCGCGTGCTTCTGGAAATGAAGGTCGTTGACGACAAGACCTTCGAACTCGTCTTCAAGGAGCCCTATGGGCTCGTGTTGGAGTCGTTGAGCAAGGTCGCTTCCAACATCCCGTTCATGATGCCCAAGCGCATCGCCGAGACAGACCCTTTCAAGGAAATCCAGGAATATGTCGGCTCCGGACCGTATCGCTTCGTCAAGGAGCAGTGGGTTCCCGGAAACAAGGTCGTCTATGAGAAGTTCGCCGACTACGTCCCACGTTCGGAGCCGGCGAGCGCTTTTGCAGGCGGCAAGGTGACCAATGTCGACCGCATTGAATGGCTGGTCATCCGTGACCAGCAGACCGCACTCTCCGCCTTGCTCGGCGGCGAGGTCGACATCTGGGAAAACCCGTCGCTCGACCTCCTTCCCGTGCTGAAGAGCGCGCCGGGCATGGCGACCGAGACCGTCAACAAGACGGGCAGGCAGGCGCTGCTGTTCTTCAATCACCTGAACCCGCCCTTCGACAATCCGAAGGCACGGCAGGCGATGTTCTGGCTGACGAACCAGCAGGCATACCTGCAGGCCATCAACGGAAACCCGGACTTCTTCCGCACCTGCGCCTCCTTCTTCATCTGCGGCACGCCGATGGAGACCGAAGCAGGGCTTGATGCGCTGAAGGCTCCAAATCCGGAAAAGGCCAAGGAACTGTTCAAGGAGGCCGGCTGGGACTTCTCCAAGCCGATCGTCATTCTCGATCCGACGGACGAGTCGATCGCGCATCCGGCGACTGTGGTGACCGTGCAGGCAATGCGCGACATCGGGCTCAATGTCGATGTCCAGGCGATGGACTGGGCGACGGTGCTGAAGCGCCGCAACTCCAAGGAACCCACGAGCAAAGGCGGCTGGAACCTCGTCCATTCAAGTGCAGGCGGTCAGGTCGTCTCCACCCCTGTGTGGAGCATCACCTACTCCGCCGCATGCGAGAAGGGCATCTTCGGCTGGCCCTGCGACCAGCAGCTCGAGGACCTTCGCCTGAAGTGGGCGATGGCCGACGGCGTGGAGGCAAAGAAGGCGGTGGCTGCCGAATACTCGACCCGCGCCTTCGAGACCGGTCATCACGTGCCGCTCGGCCAATGGACGACCTATCTCGCGCATTCCGACAAGGTGTCGGGCATGCTGGTGACGCAGGACGTGCCGGTGTTCTGGAACCTGAAGAAGGCGGACTGAGACTTCGCCTTTACAGCAAACCCGATAGTGGCGGCGCCTGGCGCGCCGCCACTCCCTTCCCTGATTGATTTCGAGACAGACAGATGACCGAGAATTTCGACCGGCTCGCCTTCAGCCCCCAGGAATACCTGGCACGCCGCGATGCGTTGCGCGCGATCATGGCCGGGCGCGGCATCGACGTGGTGGTGCTGACGTCGACCGAAAACACTTACTATCTCACGGGTTTCGGTTCGCTGGCCTATGGCGCCACCGCGCTGGTCATGCGGGCTGACGGCAAGGCGATCTGGGTCATGCGGCGGACCGAGCTCAGCAATGTCCGAGCGCTCGCCGATCAGCTTTGGGTGAACGAAGGGCTTGGCGTGGTCGACGGCCAGGACTTCTCCAAGGTGCTCGACGGCGCCATCGCCGATGTTGGCGGTCCCAACGCCGTCCTGGCGGTGGAGTTCGCGGCAACACTGCCTTCACTGCGCGGTTTCCTCGGTCCGGTCGCAGGCGCCCGCAAGGTCGTGGACGCATCGGGCCTGGTGGAGCATCTGCGCCGCATCAAGAGCCCGGCCGAAATCGCCCTGCTGCGCAGGGCCGGCGCGATTGTCGCCCGGTCCTGCCGAGATGGCTTCGAGGCTCTTCACGAGGGCATGACCGACAGTGCGCTGGCCGCGGTCGTGACCGACAGCCTGCTGCGCAACGGCAGCGGGCGCGTCGCCCAGATGCCCAATGTCTGCGCCGGTCCGCGCACGGCACGTGCGCACGTTACCTGGTGCGGCGCGCCGATACGGCGAGGCGAGGTGATCAACGTCGAACCGGCAGCGTCGGTACATGACTACCATACGCCTTTGTACCGGATCTATTCGATCGGCGAGCCACAGGACCTCGTTCGCCGCATGTTCGATGTCTGCCGCGACGCGTTGAACGAAGGTTATGCGCGCGTGCGTCCCGGCATGACCTCGCACGAGGCGGCACGCGTCTTCGAAACCGTCGTCGAAAAGGCCGGCTTTGGCGAATACATGGTCACGCGACCGGCCTACAGCATCGGCGCGTCATTCCCCCCGGGTTGGGGAGAGGACAATGTCATGGCGATCCGCGCCGGCAACGAACAGGTGCTGGAGGAAGGCATGTGCTTCCACATCTGCTCCTGCCTCTACATGGACGGAATAGGTTGCGTCCCCGCAAGCATGCCGTCGGTGTTGACGAAGAACGGCTTCGAACCGCTCGCCGACGACGAGGTGGTGTTCGGTGTAAAGTAGCATCCAGGATGCGTGCCGCGATGCTCGAACTTGTTCTGTCGCGACGGCCAAGTTCTTGCCACGACCCGATGACGAGCCCCTTCGACGAGTTGTTCCCGCTTTGCCCATGTTTCGATAGGAACACCGCAGCTGGTTCCCCAAAACTGGTCTAGCGAGGGCTTTGGACGGCGATCTATTGGCGGAGTGCCTTGACGGCGCGATGGAACAGCGCATCGTCGATGCATTCGGCCTCGCGGCCAGTTCCCGGCACGCGCACGCCTGAACACGGTTCGCCCCCGCCCTCCCCCCGGCGCGGGGCCCGGGTATGGCGCCTGCAAAATGGGACCGGCGTCGTGACTGTGGACCGGATACGGGGCGCCTCCGAGCTTCGCCGGTTTGAGATGGTGCAGCTGTAAATAATACAATACAGAGCACAATCGATCCGTTCGAACCTCCTGGGGAGACCTCATGCCTTCATCTTCGGGCGCCGACGCCAAGCGGCCAGCTGCAAAGGCGCGCGCTGAAAGGGTCGATGTGCGGATCCATGATGAGATCTATGCCGCGATTGTCCATCATCAGCTCCAGCCCGGGACCCCATTGCAGGAAGACGCGCTGGCAAGTGCCTTTGGCATTAGTCGCACCATCATCAGAAAGGTGCTGCAGCAGATGTCTCATGAAAAGCTGGTCGAACTGATCCCCAACAAGGGCGCCATCGTTGCACGTCCGTCGGTGGAAGAGGCCAGGCAGGTATTTGATGCGCGGCGCGCGGTGGAGGGGCTGCTCGTCACGCGGCTCGCGCCGACCATCACCGAGCGGCGGATCGAACGGCTGCGCAGCGCCGTGGAGGCTGAACGCAAGGCGCAAGAGCGGGGCGACAAGCGAAGGCAACTGCAGCTTTCAGGGGATTTTCATCTCGAACTTGCCTCATTCGCCGGAAATGACGTTCTACACGACTTCGTGCAGGAATTGATATCGCGATCGTCCCTTATCATTGCGCTCTACGAGTCGCCCGGTGCCGTTCCGTGCTCCTGTGAAGAACACGAGCAAATTGTCGATGCTCTGGCGTCGCGCGATCCTGGCCTTGCTGCTCGGCAGATGGAGAACCACCTGCATCACATCGAGGCCCAGATGGGCCTTTCAGATGTCCCCGCGCGCGTTGACTTCAAGGCTCTTTTCAAGCCGCTCACCTAGTTGGCGTATCATGCCTGGTGCTAGGCAGCGGGCTTGACGGTGGAAGGCCTGGCAAGCGGATCACCCGGTTTGGATGTCCGTTGCCCCATCCCAGCCAATGCCTCGGCAACTCACGGCAGAAGGTTCGCCCCCGCGCCCGTAGACAACGGCACTCACCAGAAGGCGCCCATGGTCCTGAATGCCTATGCCCCCTCGGCGTAGCTGCAGAACCGCGTCGCTATATCCGTTCGGCTGGGTGGCCGACGCGAGCGCTCGGCAGCACTTCATTGTCTACTAAGGCGCGCAGCCTCGGGTCGACCGCGGACGACGACGCTGAAATTTTACGTCAGGATGGATGTCACAATCTGTATCCAAAACTTGCAATTTTCGTATTTCAAATAGCGTACCATTATGGTATCCACTTTTGTATACGATTTACGAGCCGAACCCAAGAGCTCTCCAATACGGAGCCAGCCTCTCCGCGTACAGGCAACGGCCAAGCCACTGGATGATCAAGCCCGTCCAGTGCCTGGCATTCAATGCAACGCATCGGCAACAGCGGTTTTCAGCCCTATAAACATCGGAAAAATGGAAAAATGAAGCGAGATGTACTTGCGTTTAACAGGGACGAATTTGTAGGAAGGTTCAGCAATTGCTTTCGCGATGGGAAGCTGCTGGCAGAGCGGGCATATGACCATGCGTATGCACCGGTGTTCGACAGTGCGGGCGTCTTCATAGCGCTCAGATCGCAGTTTCGCGCGGCAGGCAGCACCGAAAAGCTGGCAATTCTCAAGGCCTACACGCCACTCGATCCAGGAGTTCGGGCTGCGCGGATCGTCTCGGATGAAAGCCGATCGGCAGGCCTTGGCGCAATGACCGCCGACCAGCAAACCAGGCTGCTTTCATTGCTGGCCTCCTATGCCGGGAAGTTTGGTTTCGGCGCGATTTTCGTGGTTCGCAATTACACCACTGCCGAACTGCTGGCGTCCCTTGAAGTCCGCCTCGCGTCTGACAACGAAACAGAGATGCTGACCACCTATCGCGAAGTCGAACGGCTGGCGGAAATCCAGGTGGAGGCGTGTTTCTCATAGCGGTTCTGGAAATACAAAGCAGAGCAACACGGGATGCCGGCCCTTCGACGCGGCGCCTTTGCTTGGAACCGCGGCAACGGCCCGTCCCCGTTGCCACCAAAGTCCGCGAACAGATGAAGCCGTCATATCCACGGCCTCGGGGTCTTCACGCTGGCTCGCATCCCGTTGTGAATGTATTGGCGCGTGGAATCGTCAGGATGCCGAAGGAAATGGAACTCCTTGGTGGCTGACCTGAACGAATGCTGGTCAACCTTCTTGAAGGTGTCGGTGGTATTTGCGCCGCGTGGAGCGTTCCGCCCGAACCAGTTGGTTTCATCCTGGGGTGAGGATATCTCGCCGACGACGAGCTCGTCGTTTGAGGCTAGCCGCACCATGATGGTGGAGTTGAGGCGCACATAGCTGCCCGAAAGCTCTGCATTGGACGGCAAATGCCATGCACCATAGGCTTCCAGTGCGTCGCTGCGGCGCTCGATGGTCGGTCGGGTCTTGTCGCCGCATAGCCTGCTCGTGATCGACTCTGCCAACATGCCGACATCGGAGGCTGCCCAAACGGCATTCGTCGTGACAACAACCGTTTCAGGCCCCTCGTCGGAGAGGCGCACTGCGCAGGCCTGGCCAGATGTCGTGCCGTCATGCCCCCAGCAAAGGCTTCCATCCGCGAGCCGATAGCGGGCCATCCCCAGCCCCCAGCCCTCGTATCGCCAACCGATGGCTGGCACGACCTGACCGGAGCCATGGCCTGTACCCAGTTTGAGCCTCGACCGAACCGCTTTCATGAGCCTGGCAAGGTCTGATGCCGTTGCCACCAACCCCCCGCCCGGAGAAAGCGCCAGAGGCGCGTACCATCGAGACGCGGGCACCGGTGCATGACCCGGCACCGGATGCTTTTGGTATCCAGTCGCCGACGGCTGCAAGAGAATGTCTTCCGGTCGTGCTGAGACCGAATGGTCGCCCAGATATCGAGCGACCGTCTCGCGAACGGTTTCCTCCCAGTATGATTTAGCCAACAGGTCGACCAGATAGCCCGCCAGAACAAATGCCGGCCCTGAATATGAGAACAGTTCCCCCGGCCGGGCGATGAGAGGAGTCGCCGCTATTGCCCGGGCAGCCTGCCGGCGAGCGCCATCGCCTCGACCCAGATCCACCCACCACTGGGAATCGAGGCCACTTGTGTGGGAAAGCAGGTGTCGAATGGTGATGTCGTGAAACGCCCGCTCGTTGCTGGCCTCCAGATCCGGCGCGAGTTCCACCACAGGCGTATCGACGGAGGTTCCCTTCTCGGCCAGAGTTTCCAGCAGCACGAAGGCAGTAATGACCTTGGACACGGAGCCGAGCTGGAAGGCCGTTTCCTCACCCACCGGAGTTCGTGTGCGGAGGTCGGAGACGCCCTGGTTGAAACAGCGAATTTCATGGCCATCGTCGATTGCCACCGATACGCCGGGCGCCCCGGTCCGCTCCAGCCATGCCGTCAACTCATCAATCATAGCGCAGGGCCCTCCTCGAAATTTCCCGGGCAACATGGCTCACCTCGCACGCGCTTCGGGGTGCGGCAGTTCGAAGTCCCGGGCGCAGGACAACAGGCGCGCCAGCGGAACGGTAAGGCCGTGCAGCATGACGGAGCGCGTCCAACCCTCGGGCGATCGCTCCACCGGAACGGAAAGGCTATCCAGGTCGTAGATGTTCGATATGGCGGTGAAGCGCCCACCCTCCGCAGAGAGTTCACGCGGGCTGCCGGCATCCTTGCGAATGTCGGGCCATGGGATGCTGGGGGTCAGCAGGATATCAACCCGGGCGGTACGGGCCAGGTCGAAGATTCGTTTCCGTTGGCCGGCTAGCCGGCGCCGGGCCGCGGCGGCTTCTCGCGGTTCTATTGTCTCGCCCGCCCGCATCACGCGATAGACGGCCGGACTGTAGATTTCGGGATGCTCCGCCATCAGGGGCTTGTGGAACAGCCAATTTTCGAAGCTCATTACAAAGAAGAAATCGTCCTGGGCGTCCTGCGTCTGCCACATGGGTGTCGACACCACTTGGTAGCCCATTTTTCCAAGGCGAGACGCGCACGACCTCAAGGCCGCCGCCGCCGCCGGAGCGACATTGGCCCATGAGATGTCCGGAATGCCGATCGTCGGCCGATCCTTGTCGCAGGTAGCCCTGTCATTTGGCTCGGCATGCAAGGACGGGCATCTCGCCAGGATCAACGCGATGTCGGCCGCGCTGCGCGCGATCAGGCCGGTGCTTTGTCCCGACAATGAGCCGTTGATCTGGCCGTCATCGGAAATCGAGCCCTTTCTGGGCCGTAACCCGGCAACGCCTGCCAAGGCTGCGGGATGCCTGATGGAGCCTCCGGCGTCGCTTCCCAGTGCCAGCCGCGTGAAGCCGGCTGCAACGGCAACCGCACCACCGACCGTCGACCCGCCGGCGAAGTACTCCTTTCCACGAATGGCTTCCGTCGGTGCTGGCCCGGCGCTCGAACAGAACTGATTTGTCGCCTGTTTCGCCACTATGACCGCGCCGGCATCCTGAAGTGCGGTCACTGCCGGGCTCTGCGGCAACTGAAGGATTTGCCCGATATCTCCCAGCGTACCTGCCTTTGTCGGCAGTCCCGAAACGGCAATCGTATCCTTCACCCCTACAGGGAGTCCAAACAGGCCCGGCCTCGACTTGGGATCTGGCAGCGATCCGATGCGATCGAGCTCGGAGCTCAGCCATTCCCAACTTGGCTCGCACAAGGACTGATGGGTGGCATCCCGGCGTTCGATTTCAGCGAACAGCATCGCATAGCGCTCGCGCAGTCGTTCCGGTTGAGCGGCGGCCTGTTCCACAAGGGTTTGAAGCGGAGTGTCAAAGAACATCCAGATAATCCCCCAGTTGCTTGCCAGGCGCGATCAATCCGCCAAGCTCCAGCGCTTGCGACCATCGTTTCACCTGATCGAGTTGCAGGGCGCTGGAAGCGGCCCAGAGATCGAGGCTCTGGTGCAGCTCGACAACTGCTAGGAGCCGCTGGGGACTGGAATGCGGAAAGAAGGGGGCCACGGTGCGGGCGATCGTCGCCGCCGTCTCGCCCTGCAGCCATTTCTGGCTGCGGTCCAGCGCCGTGGTGAACCGCTCCACGAGTTCGCGCTTCCGTTCGAGGTTCTGCCGGTCCGCCATGTAGACGCTCCATGGCAGGCGGCCGGCCTTTCGGCTCACGGGCAAGGCTATCCGCAGGTCGTCACGCAGGGCTGTATCGCCATCAATGAAAAGGACATCGCCGACGCCACGAACGAACTCGCTGATCGCATCTTCCGCCGTGTAGCCGAAGATCAGCTTGACGTTTCCGAGGGAGAGGCCGCTCTTGGCCAGCGCATAGGTGAATGCGGCCCACGCCGTGGGTGCGTGGCCGGGATAGACGACGATGACCTTGTCCCGTAAATCGGACCATTGCAGATCGCATGGGCAGTTGGCCCGCTGGGCCAGCACGTGGCGCGTCTGCTGATTGCTCTGCGCCACGATGACGGGGGTCACACCCGTTTCGGCCAACCTGACGCCATACAGGCAGGTGCCCAGCAGAAGGTCGACGTCGCCGCGATTGATGGCCCCGACGGTGCCTTCGAAAGTGCCGTCGCTCTTGTAGAACTCAAGCTGAATCGACTGCTCCGAGAAGAGCCCAGTCAAGATCCCCGCATATTGCGGAGCATACATAACATCTTGGGCGCAAGATATCCTCAGGAGGTCCACGGCTCATCCCGTCTCGTTTGCTTTGAAGATTGCTTGGATGGCGCCAAGCAAGGTGCGCCTTGTGATCTCAGATCAGCAAAAGGCCGCGAGCGCCGATACCAGGGCGTCCGGTCCTGCCAACTGTCGCCACATCGGGTTGCCCCGATGTGGCGACAGTCGTCTTGCAGTCTCGGGAGAGAGACGCCTGTAAGCTGCAAGTTAGTTGACGCGAACACTCCACCGAGATCGTGCCCGGCCGTTACGGCGCTTGTCGGTTGGGACCGTGGTCATCGCCGCGATCTGACGCTTGACGTCAGTCGATCGCGCCCAGGTTGCCAGCCGGCTCCGGCTGGTTCACCACAATGTCATCGATGATGACGTCCGGGTAGCCATAGTGCTCGGCGATGGCATTGAGGGTTCCCTCTGCCTTCGTCGCCTTCAGGGCGACTTCAATCGCTTTGGTCAGTTCCGTTTCGGCCTTCAGTACGCCGAAACCGCCATTGGCCAGCTTCCATCCGCGCGGGCTGTTGTCAGGCTTGATGATGCGGAATTGACCGCCGTTCTCCTTGCTGTTGACGACGGTCGTTGCCGAAACGAGGCCGGTGATCTCGGTGTCCACAGACCCGCTCTTGACTGCAAGCAGAGCGGCATTGGGATCGGGGAATGTCCTGACCTCGATCTTGCCTTTCCCAGCCTGTTCGCATTTCGGCTGCAGCTTTTCCTCCACCCACGGACCGAACACATCGCCATTGATCCGGCTCACCGACTTGCCGCACAGATCCATGAGGCCATTGATCGACTTGTCGCTGTCGCGTGCGAGAATGACGAGGCCCAATGTCGTATAGTTGATGAAGTTGAGAATCTCTTCGCGCTTCTTGTTGTCGCCCATGCCAGCCGCGATCACGTCGGCCTTGCCGGCCTGGAGGCTGGGTATGACCCCTTCGAACTTGATGTTGTCGAAGGTGATTTTCACACCCATCTTGGCGGCGACGGTCTTGACCACGTCAATTTCAATGCCCGTCAGTTCGTTCTTGTCGTCGAAAAACATCCAAGGCGCATAGGGCGCCGATACGACGAGGCGAAGCGAGCCGTTGAACTTGGCCGGCACGAGCGCTGCGGCTTCCTTGTCCTTGGTGATCGTCTTGCCCAGAACGACTTGATCCGTGTCCGATTGGGCGAGTGCGGTGCCGCCATAGGCAGCGCACGCAAAGGCGGCAGCAGCGAACGAGGCAAGCAGTCTTCTCTTGATATGCATGCTTGTACCTTTCTGTTGGGCGTTCAAAGGAGCCTACGTAGAAATTCCCGGGTGCGTTCATGCTGCGGATCGAGCAGGACCTTCCCCGGTAGCCCCTGCTCGACAATCTCGCCGTCAGCCATGAAGACCACGCGGTCGCATACCTCCCGTGCGAACCCGATTTCATGGGTGACGACGATCATTGTCATTCCTTCCTGCGCCAGCGTGCGCATGACCTCGAGCACGTCGCCGACCAGTTCAGGATCGAGCGCGCTGGTCGGCTCATCGAAGAGCATCACGCGAGGCTTCATGGCCAGGGCACGAGCGATTGCTATGCGCTGTTGCTGACCGCCGGACAGTTGCAAAGGGTAGTGATCGGCCCAGTCGCCGAGGCCGACGAGGTTCAGCAAACGCCTGGCTTGCTGCTCCACCTCGGGACGAGGGAGCTTCAAGACGCGGATCGGTCCTTCCATGATGTTTTCGAGGGCGGTCATGTGCTGGAACAGGTTGAAGCCCTGAAACACCATTCCGATGCTGCGTCGCTGATGGGAGAGGATCTTGTCGGATGCCTCGTGCAACTCGCCATTCTTCAGGACGTAACCGACCGGCTCACCGGCAACCAGGACGCATCCGCTATCCTGGCCCTCCAGATGGTTCATGCAGCGGAGCAACGTGCTCTTTCCGGAGCCGCTCGGTCCGATCAGCGCAACAACCTCGCCCTCGGCGACGTCGAGATTGATGCGCTTGAGGACAACTTTGTTACCGTAGGACTTGGTGAGGGTCCTGACGCTGACGAGAGGCTGCGCAGCCATGGGGTCAACTCCTTCCGCCAGTTGGGGTCACGCTGCGCAGCCGCATGTTCCAAAGGCGGCTCTGCTGACGGCGGACACGCGGACGAGCCACGGACTGCCCGAACCGTCGCTCGAGCCATGATTGCGGGATGGTCAGGAGGGAGACCAGGATCAGGTACCAGATACTGGCCACGATCAGCAGGGGGATGATCTGGAACGTTTGCGAATAGACGTTCTGCAGATTGGTCATGAGGTCGTTGCCGGCTATGACGGAGACCAGCGACGTGCCCTTCAGCATGGCGATCACCTCATTGCCCATCGGGGGAATGATCACCCTCAGCGCCTGCGGCATCACGACTCGTCGAAATGCCTGGAACCGCGTCATGCCGACGGATCTCGCGGCCTCGACCTGCCCCCTCGGCACGGAGAGGATGCCGCTTCGGACGATTTCCGCCGAATAGGCGGCCGCGTTGAGCGACAATGCCAGTATTGCGGCGACCATCGGGGTGACTACGTCTGAGGTCGGAACCGAGAAGAGGGTGCCGATGCCCGGCAGGCTCAGCGAGATATCCGGCGTGAAGATGCCGAGATAGCCCCAGAAAATGAGCTGTACGAGAAGCGGCGTGCCTCTGAAGATGGAAATGTACAGCCGCGCCAGGCTTGACAGCACGATGTTGTCCGAAAGGTGCATGATGGCGAGCAGAATTGCACCGGCAATGCCGGCCACCATCGATACGGCCGTCAGGTAGAGTGTGACACCCACACCTCTGAGCGTCACATCCTTGAAGAGATATTCCAGGATGACCGCCCGATCGACGACCGGGTTCTCCAGGAACCGCCACAACAAGAATGCAAAAATGGCAACACAGAAGACTGCGGCCACCGGAGTCCACGGCTGGGGGCGAGGGATTAGCGGTGCATCGTCGGGCAAGGTTGGGATTTCCCACCCTTGCAGAGGCATGACGCCATCGACCGCTGCGGCCTCGGGACAATCTCTCATTGAGGGTTGCCGCCGCTTCGTCATGCGAAGCTCCACACGACCGCCGCAGGCGCTCCCGAAGATGTCGAGCTACTCAGCCCGTCATCCAGCGTTGTCGTCGACAGCTGGGCTATTTTTGCGCACCTGCATCGACCGCCCGACGATCGCCGGCCCGCCATTGCTTGCGCTCCGCCGACAGCTCCCAGGGAGCATTGCTGCATCACGACCCTCCCAGTCGATGTTGCAAGTTGTCGACCAGATTGGTAACGCGACATGTCTAGACATGTCAACGGTATTGTTCACAATGATGGATACAATGAATTGAATGCTGTGCAATTGATCCGGGCGCTGCAGGTCGCCGACCTGCCAGACCTCGCGTGAACTTGTCAGACTTTTAGCGCCAAAATCGCCACAATTGGCCTTTTTGCGGTTCTCTGCGGTCCGAGTCGAAATTGACGCCGAAGATGTATCGTATACATCGATGTACATCATAATGTGGAAATCCAGGTCATGAGCGCCTGATTTCCAACGTGCCCGCCGGTACCGGACAGATGAACTGCCGGTCGAAGGTCGGCACGGCTGACTAGGGGATCGGAGGCGCGCCCGAGCCGATGACCGGGAGCTACTCCCGCGCATATGGAACGCCGAGCCTGGCCGGCTGGCCCGACCTGAAGCGCAGGCCCATGAGCAAGCCGATCGATGCGATGTAGGGCAACGCCAGGAGCAGTTGGTGAGGCACCTGCGCTCCAACCACCTGCAGATGCGTGGCCAGCGATTCCAGGAATGCGAAGGCCGTCACCGCGATCAGAACGCCCCTCGGCTTCCAGTTGCCGGCTATCAGCGCGACGACGACGATCCAGCCACGCCCCGCGGTGAAGTCGGCGAGGAAGCGGTCGGAGAAACCGAGCATGAGAAAACCGCCGCCGAGACCGGTCATGGCACTACCTAGCATCACTGCGGCGTATTGCCTGGCCGAGACGCTCAATCCCTTGACATCGAGCGCCTTGGGGTTTTCCCCGAGGCAGCGCAGTTCCAGCCCGTAGCGGCTGCGGTAGAGCAGGAACCACACCGCCGGCACGGCAATCAGCGCGAGATAGGTGAGCGCCCGCTGCGAAAACAGCACCGGGCCGACGAAGGGGATGTCGGAAAGCAGTGGTATCGCCACATCCTGAAAGCCGGAAAAGGTCGGCTGGGCGCGGCCCTGGATGTAGCCCTGGAACCAGTAGAGCGTGAGACCGCCCGCAAGCAGGTTGAGGCCGAGGCCGGCAATGAAGTGGTCGACACGCAGCGTCGCCGTCATGAAGGCGATGACGATACCCATCAACGCCCCGGCGACGATGGCGGCAAGCACCGCCAGCCAGAGAGAGCCGGTCGCAGTGGCGACGAGATAGGCAGCAAAGGCGCCGGTCAGCATGGTGCCCTCCACGCCCATGTTCCAGATGCCGGCACGCTGGGTGATGAGTTCGCCCATCGAGGAGAACAACAGCGGCGTCATGATGCGGATTGTGGAGGCAAGGAGGCTGACGATGATCGCTTCCTGGAACAGCTGGCTCATTGGACGGCAACCTTCATCACGACACGGTAGCGCGCCATGACGCCGGCGCAGAGGAAGAAAAACAGAGTGATGCCCTGCATGGCGGGCACGAGCGAGGCCGGCACGTCGCCGAGCACACGCATGTAGACAGCGCCGCTCGCCAGCCCGCCAAAGAACAGGCCCGCGAACACAGTGCCTATTGGGCTCAGGCCGCCGATCATGCCCACGATGATGCCGGCATAGCCGAGGCCGAGCAGGTTGTCGGCGCGCAGCCGATGGGCAACGCCGAACAGTTCGATTGCACCGGCAAGAGCCGCGAGCGCGGCACTCGCCACCATGATCACGGTGACGGTGCGTCCGATATTGACGCCCTTGTGGCGCAACGCTTCGGGGTTGTAGCCGAGGCCACGGATCTCGTAGCCGAGCGGCGTGCGAGACATCACCAGCGCGCAGATGGCGGCGGCAAGGAGAGGCAGGAGCACGCCGGCATGCAGGCGGCTGCTGCCGAACAGCGCCGGCAGAAAGGCCTCCTCAGGCAGCATAGGCGACTGTTGATAGGAGATGGTGCCGCCCGTCTCGCCCCAGGGACCACCCTGCAGCAGCCAGGACAGCAGATAGACCACGAGATAGTTGAGCATCACCGTCGAGATGATCTCGTTCACAGCGAAGCGGTTCCTGAGCACCGCGGCGATCCATCCAAGCCCCATGCCCGCGGCCATGCCGAAGGCGAGCACGCCGGGGAAGAACAGCAGCGGCGGCAGGCCGGCAAGCAGCTGCGCCCCGAGATAGCCGCCCATGGCGCCGGCCAAGACCTGCCCCTCCTGGCCGATGCTCCATATCTGGGCGCGGAACGCGATGACGGTGGCAAGCCCGGTGAGGATCAGCGGCGTCGCCTTGACCAGGGTAGTCGCCAGAGCCTTGGGTGAACCCGCAGCGCCCTGCAGCAGGGCAGCGAAGACCTGCAGGACATCCGCGCCCGTTGTTGCAATCAGCGCTGCCGAGGCGGCAAGGCCGGCGGCGACGGCCATGGCGAAGGAGACTGCGGTCCAGAGCGCGTTCGCCTCTGTCCTGCGTTCGAAGCGGATCATGCCGAAACCCTTTCCTTGCTGGCCGCAGCCTCGTTGCGGCGGCCGGCCATCATGACGCCGACTTCGGCGACCGTGGTCGCCCTCGGATCGACGATGCCCATGATCTCGCCCTTGAACATCACGGCGATGCGGTCGGCGAGGTTGAACAGGTCGCTCAGTTCCTCCGACGCGAGCACGATGGCGAAGCCCTCGGCGCGCTTCTTCAGGAGTTGCGTCTGCACATATTCGATGACGCCGACATCAAGCCCGCGCGTCGGCTGGTTGGCGAGCACGAGGCCAGAGGCGTGCAGGAATTCGCGGGCGATGATGATCTTCTGGGCGTTGCCGCCGGAGAGCTTGCCGGCGGCCACCTGCTCGTCGCGGGTGGCGATCTGGTACTCGGCGATCATCTCCCGCGCCAGCCCGCCGATTGCCTGGCGGTCCATCAACGGGCCGTTGCGGTATTTGGGGCTGCGCTGCCAGCCGAGCACCACATTCTCGGCGACGCTGAATTCGGGCACCAGCCCTTCGCGGAACCGATCGTCGGGAATATGCCCGACGCCGCGATCCATCATAGAGCGGGGTGACATGCCCGCCACTTCCTCGCCCTTGAATCGGATCGAGCCTGCCGCTGGCCTGCGAACACCGCACAGCACCTCGAACAGTTCCTTCTGGCCGTTGCCGGCAACGCCTGCGATGCCAAGGATCTCGTGCCGCGCGACCGAGAACGACACGTCCTTCAGCACCGGATCGCCCCAGAAGCCGCGCGCAGACAGGCCTTCGACGGCCAGCACGGTCTCGCCCGGCTCCAGTTCGGGCTTGGTGACGGTGAAGGAAACGTCGCGGCCGACCATCAGCCTTGCCAGCTCATCCGGTGTCGTGTCCGGCGTATCGAGCGTCGCCACCACCTTGCCCTTGCGCAGCACGGTCACCCTGTCCGACTGCATGACCTCAACCAGCTTGTGGGTGATGAGGATGATCGACATGCCGCGGGCGCACATCTTGCGGACGATGTCGAACAGGATGCGCGACTCGCCCGGCGTCAGCACCGCCGTCGGCTCGTCGAGGATCAGGATCTGCGCATCGAGATAGAGCGTCTTGAGGATCTCGACCCATTGCTGCCGGCCGACCGGTAGCTCCCAGACATAGGCGTCGAGATCGAGGTCGATACCGTAGCCGTCACAGATCGCCTTGAGTTTCTGCCGCGCCTCGGCGGCATTCAGCCGCCAGCCCGAGCGCTGGGTGCCGACGATGATGTTCTCGAGCACGGTGAATTCCGGCACCAGCACGAAATGCTGGTGCACCATGCCGATGCCATGGCGGATCGCGTCCATGGGCGAGGCGATGTGAACCGGCTGGTCGCGGAGCAGAATCTCGCCCTTGTCGGGGCGATAGAAACCGAAGATGCAGGACGAAAGCGTCGACTTGCCGGCACCGTTTTCGCCGAACAGGCAGTGAATCTCGCCGGGGCGAAGGTCGAAGTCGACATTGTCGTTGGCGGTGACCCCGGCGAAACGCTTGGTCAGGCCCTCGACACGCAAGGCAGTGGACATGGCAGGCACCGATTATCGAGTGAGCTAAGGCCGCGGCAGGCGGAAACGCCCGTCGCGGCCGGGCTGTCAGGACCGAACTATTTGGCCTTGGGGTCGGAGGCGTCGATCGGCACTTCGAAGCTGCCGGCCATGATCTTGGCCTTGAGGTCCTCGATCTCGGCCTGGACATCCTCCGGCATCTTCGCCTGGAGTTCGGGATTAGGCGCGAGAGCCGAGCCGCCGTCCTTCATGCCAAACCAGCGCTTCTCAGTGTTGCCGGCATAGGGCTTGCCCTCGGCTTTGTGCGCCCACCATTCGTCGACGATCCAGCGGACATCGGGATCCCATTGCGCCACTGCGCTCGACAGCACCGTCGAAGGCGAAAATGCCTTCTGGTCCTGGAAATTGCCGAAGCACAGGATCTTGGCTTCCTCGCAGGGCTTGAAGTTGCCGGTGAGCTGGAAGATCAGGTCGGCGCCGGTGGCGATCTGCGCGTTGGTGTATTCGCCGGCCTTTGCCGGATCGTACCAGGACTCGATGAAGGCGACGCTGCGCTCGACCGCCGGGTTGGCCGCCTTGGCGCCGGCGAAGAAGGCATTGATCTCGTCATTGACGTCGTCGGCCGGAAAGGTTCCCACCGCGCCGAGCTTGTTCGACTTGGAGAGCTTTCCCGCAGCATAGCCGAGCAGATAGGCCGGCTCATGCACGCGCTTGTAGACCCAGTACTGGTTGCCCCCGAGCCCCTCGTTGCCGGACCCCACGACCACGAACAGGATTTCGGGAAACTCCTCGCGCAGCTTCTTGACCTGGTCGGAATAGGTGCTGTGGGCCCAGATGATGTCGTATTCGCCGCTTTCGGCGAACAGCCGCATGGCGTCGCCGGCATCGTCGCCCCACAGCGGATCGGTGTATTTCCAGGTGATTTCGAGCCCGTGCGGCTTAGCGGCCTTCGCACGTTCGAGCGCCTCGATCAGTGTGCCGTCCCAGGCATTGTCGATGCCGGCCGACAGGATGACTGCGATATTGAGCTTGTCCGGTTCGGCTGCCGCCGACCGTTCAGAGCTGCCTGCGATGGCAGCGACGGCGAGCATCGCCAGCACCGCCAGCCTTCTGGCGAGATATGCGAACATAGGATTGTACCTTTCCCTCTGGTGTCATTGTCTGGGTTGCATCCCGTCTGTTCTTGTTGTCAGCCAGCCGCCTCTCCCGGGCGGCTTCATTTCAGTTTCCGGCGTGCACCTCCTCCGGCTCGGCCAGCAGGCGGTCGATCTCCTTCGACCATTCCGCGCGCCAGTCGCGCCTGGTGCTGTCGTCGAGCCAGGCCGCATCGAGCGAGTTTAGCGCCAGCCTTGCCAGCGTCCCGCGATCGAGCGACATGGTTTCGGCAAGCAGCCGATATTCCTTGGCGAGGTCGGTCTGCAGCATCGGCGGATCGTCGGTGTCGACGACGAGCTTGAGACCGGCGTCGAGCATCGTCCTGATCGGATGGTCGACGTCCGTGAGGTCGCGCCAATGGGTCAGGATGACCGTGGAACTCGGGCAGACGGTGAAGGCGATGTCCTCGGCGACGCACCGCGCCACAAGCTTCGGGTCTTCCATCACGCGATAGCCGTGATCGATGCGCTCCACATGGAGCAGGTCGAGCGCGTCGCGCACATTGGCAGCGGGACCGCCTTCGCCTGCATGGGCGGTGAGCCGCATGCCGGCCTTCCTTGCCTTGTCGTAGACCGGCTTGAAGGGAGCCGGCGGGAACGGCTCCTCGTCATAGTCGAGGCCGATGCCTATCACCTTTTCCGAACGGAACGGCAGCACCAGATCGACAAATTCGAAACTGCGGTCGAGGCTGAGCTCTCGGTTAATCGCGGGGATCAGCCGCGACACCAGGCCGAAGTCCTTTTCGGCATCGTCCATCGCCTCGATGATGCCCGAAAACATCGTCTCGTAGCTGATGCCGGCATCCTGATGCACCTGAGGGCTGAAGAAGAACTCGACATAGCGGCCGCCGGCATTGGCGACATGCTCGAGCGCCTCGTAGGTTATGAGGTGGAAGTCGTCGGCATCGACGACCGAGCGCGCGACGAGATCGTAGATTTGCAGGAAGTCGACCAGGTTGTCGTAGCGATAGAGATCTTCGATGTCCTGGAAGGCAGGCAGCGGGACATTGTTCTTGCGCGCCAGCTTGAGAAAGGTCTGCGCCTTCACCGCGCCGGCGAGATGCAGATGCAGCTCGGCCTTGGGCAGTGCGCGCACGAATTGTTCCAGATCCATCTTGTTCCCCTTGGTGGCTTCTTCTTGTCCGGGGCACCTGCCCCGCCGGTCGCTGCCTGGTCGTCGCTTGGTCTCGCGTCCGCTTCCTCCCTGCCGCTAGAGATCCAGCACCAGTTCGGCGCTTCGCGCTCGCGAGCAGCACGGCGTCATGTGGTCGACACGCTGCTTGTCAGTCAGCACCAGGTCGCGATGATCGGGCTCCCCCAAGATGACCCGGGTCACGCATGTGCCGCAGATGCCTTGTTCGCAGGACACCGGTATGTCGATGCCGTTCTCGCTCAGCACCTCGACGATGCTGCGCCCCGGCGCCACCTCGAAGCTGCGGCCTTCGCGCGCGAGCCGGACGGTGAACGGCTGGTCGCCAGATGATGGCTTCGGGGCGGTGTTGGCGAAATACTCGCGATGCACCGCCTCCGCCGGCCACGCAGGCTTCGCCCTGGCGATGACGGCATCGAGGAAGCCGGACGGACCGCAGGCATAGAGATGCGCGCCCTCGGGCCGGCGTGCGAGCAACCTGTCCAGATCCAGCAGTTGCGCAGTCGGGCCATCGTCGAGGTGGAACCGCACCTTGTCGGCAAACAGCGTGGTCTCGATCTCATTGCGAAAAGCCATGCGGCCGGCGCTGCGCGCGCAGTAATGGAACTCAAAATCTTGCCCAAGGGCCGAAAGTCTGTGAGCCATGGCCAGGATCGGCGTGACGCCGATGCCTCCCGCCAGCAACAGCGAGAACGGCGCCGTCTCGTCGAGCGCGAAGGCGTTGCGCGGGAGGCTTGTCTCGATGAGGTCGCCGGCATTCAGCCGGTCGTGCACGCAGGCCGACCCGCCGCGTCCGCCGGGCTCGCGCAGAACCCCGATCGCGTAGCGGTGGCGCTCGCGCGGGTCGTTGCGCAGCGAATATTGCCGCGTGAACCTGCCGGGCAGGTAGAGGTCGATGTGCGAGCCGGCCGTGAAGGCCGGCAGTTCGGTACCGTCCGGCGAGACAAGGTCAAGGGCGGCGATACCCTCTGCGCAGATCCGCTTGCTTGCGATGTGCAGGCGCAGTCTCGCGTTGGCTTTTGCCGCAGGGGCGGGCACGAGCCCGGTCGTCGGAACGGCCATGGTCAAGACGCACGCTCCCACTGCTGCGTTGCCCGGCTTGGCTGCGCGCCGGATCGAACGGACGCCAGATAGCCGGGGAATGGGTTTTCAAACCGGACGGACATGGTCACTTCCTGATGTCTCCAGTTGCGATGGCGGCGCGCGATCAACTCGCAATGGGCGCGCCGAGGCCGAACCTGCGGACGAGCCCGCGGCGATATTCGAGCGACATCCGGTCCGACGGCACATGGATCTCCTCGGTGAGGTCGAGCGGCAGGTCCTCCGGGTGCTGCTCCTCCACCATCGGCTTGTCCTCGTCGTTGATGAGCAGGGCGTCCTTGATCCAGTAGTCTGCGTCCGGATCGCCGGTTGTGTCGGTCATCAGCTGGAAGATGCGTGTTTCACGCGCCGACACCGGGCAGACCGTGTCGGCGAAGTAGACGACATAGTCGGAACCCTGCGGCGCGATCTTGATCAGCGTCGAGAACGGATAGGTCAGCTCATAAGTGTAGACCACGTCACGCTCGTCACCCCCGACCCCGTCGTCGAAGCGGTTGAAGCCTTCGTGGTAGGGCAGTTCGAAGCGCAGGCCGTAATCGGTCTGCTCGACATCGTAGGGCGGGATCGGATCGGCCGTGCTGCCGCCGAAGCTCTGGGTATGCACCCAGGGGAAATGGGCGACATCGTTGAAATTCTCGACATGACGGCTCGCCGCCGCGTACCAGGTGCCCTCCGGTACATATACCTTCCTGAGATCGGGATTCGAAATGCCTTCCCATTCCGGGAGCTGCCATGTCGCCTTGCCCTTGAGGCATGCCCAGACGATGCCGTAGCGCTCGAGCGAGGCATAGGTTTCGAGCCTGAGCTTGGGCGGGATGCGGCCTTCGGAGTTAGCGATCGACGGGATCTTCGAGCAGGCGCCGTCATGTCCGAAATGCAGCCCGTGCATCGGGCAGACGATCTGGTCGTCGGCCATCCAGCCCGCACTGATGCGCGTGCCGCGATGCGGGCAGAGGTCGCGCGCCACCGTGATGCCGGCCGACGTCCGGTAGATCACCAGGTCGACGTCGAGCAGTTTTGCACGCACCGGCTTGTCGGCGATGTCGTGGGCGAAAGCGACGGGATGCCAGAAGGAAGCGAGGATGTGCCAGTCGCCGGCAGCGAAGGTGCAGCCGCGCGGAAGGTCGTTTCTGGTCTTGGAATGATCGGCTGGCAGAAACACGTTTTCCCTCCCGAAGATGCGTCTTGCTGGCTTGTCCGAGCTGAACCTCTCGGTCGTGCCCGGTGATGGAGAGAGTATTCCGCAGCCCCCATTTTCGCGGAATGCCTCCAGCGGCCGAATGCATATCTGCAATTAAGATCATGCTCATCTTGCCTTTGACCGGCGGTTCGAGCGTGCTAGGAAAGGACGTGGATCAGCAAGCGGGATCCCGGCTATGCACCCATTCATCGATAGTGGTCGCGGCTTCGCATTCGGCGAGGCGATTTACCCGGCAGGCGGCGTCTACGGTCCTTTGAAAGACCGCTACGTCACTCTGCTCATCATTCACGAAGGCAAGGCGCGCGTCTTCTCGGACGACAGCGAAACCATGCTGGGTCCGCGCAGCTGCGGCTTCTTCCGCAACGAACACCGCTTGTTCATCGAATATGCCGAGGGTCGCAACACCCGCGTAAGCTGGTGCGAAGGCTATGCCGGGGAAGTCGCAGAAGCTATCGCTATGCGGCTGCGCTCGCTGCCGTCGCGCATAGCGTTGTCGCAACGGATCGAAGCCCTCCAGCGACTTGGCGTGGAGCTCGGCGCTGGCTCAAGCTCCAACCTTAATCTTTTGCGCAATGCGCTGGGCGAAACGATCTTCCTTGCCTATTTCCACGAGGCCCAGATGTCCGAGCAGGAGCGGCTTACGCCGCGCTCGGTGCTGCGTGCGCGTTTCTACATGGACGAGAATTACGAGAAGGAGATCACCGTCGACCGCCTTGCGGCGCTCGTCGGGGTGACGCCCCAGCATCTGGTCTCGTCATTCCGAAAACATGTCGGTGTGACGCCCGTCCGCTACCTGTGGCAGGTGCGGGCGGCGCGCGGTCATTTCCTACTGTTGCAGACAGGGCTGCCCATCTCCGATATCGCCTACCAGTGCGGCTACAAGAACCCGTTCCACTTCTCCCGGCAGATATCGGAGCAATTCGGCATGTCGCCACGCCAGGTGCGTGCGAACAAGGGCTACCGCGTGGCGAGCGATGTCGCCGAGGGCGCCGGCGACACCGCCTATGGCATGGCGCTGTCAGGCACAAAGACGATCCTGCAGATCGCCGATGGCCAAAGTCATGAAATTCAGCGATGAGGTATCGCTGATCTCCGACCGCCGGCCCGGCAAGTTCAGCGTGAACGAAACCATGCTCAGCGGTGATGGATTGCACCTGCAGCTGCTCCGCACCTGATCGATAAATCTACCCGGCGTCATGTACGCTCTTGCAGATCTGCATCATCCGCCGTCTGCGACAGGTTGGAGGCAGTGTTCTCATCCACGTCGCCATCCGCCATCGCAACCGGCATCTCGCCGCCCGGCAGCCTGTCCCTCGAGAGCAGACCGGCATCCTCGAGAGCCTCGAAATCTGGCAGGTCGCGCAGCGTCTCGAGACCGAAGGCCGACAGGAAGTGCTTGGTCGTCACATAGGTGTAGGGCGCGCCGAGCTGCGGCGAGCGCGGGCCCGACGCGATAAGGTCCAGTGCCCGCAGGCTGGCGATCAGGTCGCGGCTGACCTCCTTGCCGAACAGGGTGGACAACTCGGCGCGGGTGATCGGCTGGAAGTAGCCGATCGCCGTCACCACCAGCGCCTCCAGCTGCGACAGCGGCCGGAAATCACGCGTCTGTCCGCTGGCGGCGCGGATGACGTCGGCAAACGCCTTCTTCGTCCGGTGCTGCCAGCCACCGGCCACCGCCACCAGTTCGTAAGGCCTGCCCGCAAGCTCGGCGCGAATGTCGTCGATGACGAGGTCGAGGTTGCAATCCTTGCCGACCACCCGCGCCAGCACCTCGCGCCCCACCGGTTCGCTCGATGCAAAGATCACCGCTTCGACCCGCCCCATCCATTCGCGCCAGCGCAGCTCCGCCGGAAGGTGCTCGAGCTCGTTGTCCAGGAGACGGCCATGTGATCCACGACCGCCC
Organism: Aminobacter sp. Piv2-1; assembly: GCF_037625995.1. Taxonomy (NCBI): domain Bacteria; kingdom Pseudomonadati; phylum Pseudomonadota; class Alphaproteobacteria; order Hyphomicrobiales; family Phyllobacteriaceae; genus Aminobacter; species Aminobacter sp. Piv2-1. The sequence goes on along the minus strand of NZ_JARKMU010000004.1, from coordinate 34,886 downwards.
GGCCGCATGTGTTCCCCATTCTGTGTCGGGCGGTCGGACATCGTCAGAGCCCGTAGAGCTTGAACGCCGGTCGGCCAGAGAGCTCCCTGACCGCCTCGAATGCCGTGAGCCGCTCGAAGAGCCGACGCGCCGCAAATCGCGACAAGCTTTTGGTCGAAAACGTTCCGGGCACGGCATCATCGTCGAGCAGCCTCGCGATCGCGTCCGCGGCCCCCTTAGCGCGCAGTTTTGGCGCCACGCTTTGCAGCCGCTCGGCCCGTCGGGACATGTCTGCCGCCAGCCGGCCCGATTCGGCGGCCGCTTGTGCCAGCGCCAGGCACAGCGCTCGCTCGAAGTTCTCCTCGCCCGGCTTCAGCCGACTGCCACGCCCGTCGGCAGCGCGAAATGCCGGGGAAAAGGCCTGCGCCATCAACAGCGGCACCGGCCGCGGCCAGTGCAGCTTTGCCGCCACCATCACATCGCCCAGCCACCAGGCCAGCAACTCCGCCATGGGCGCGCTTTCCAACACGTGCCGCATCATCGCCGCCGCCGCAAACGGTGCCGCCGGTCCGGTCCGGGTCAATTTGGCGAAAGCCTTGGGGATGTTGGCGAAAGCGTCCTCCCAACGCAGGCCGAGGCGCTCCACCACCCAGGCCAGGCCGTCCACATCAATCGCCGCCGGCCGCGCCGCCAGCTGCCGAAAGGCAGCCAGGATGGAACCGCCGGGACCGGGATCGTCATTCCCCTTGCGCAGGTGCCAGGCATCGCGCAGGGCCGCCTCACCCTCGCCGCGGCCCGCAAGCCGGCAGGCGCTCGCGGCACTTTTCAGCGCCAGGCGCTGGCGCCAGCCACCGGCCCAGGCCGGCGCCGACCGCACCAGCTGATCGAGCGACGCCAGCGCAGCCCCGGCCAGGAACGCAACCTCCGCCGCATCGTCGACCGGCCCGCGCGGCGTCGCCCAGGCGGGCACGGCGGGTGGCTGGAGTGTTGCGACAGAGGCTGTAGAGGGCCGACTCATATGCGCAAGCGTATTTGGCTCGTGCGGTTTTGACCAGCACTTAGCAGCCAAAACGCACAGCTTGTCTTGTCCCTATAATGACTGATAATGTTGCCTTATCGTTCATTATTTGATTCATGCACGAAATGGCCGCTCCCATCGATCAGAACCCCGAAAACCGTCCCGTGCAAGGCTCGGCTCGACGACAGCGTGCTCCCGAAAACGCGTTTCGGGACGAGAAACCCGCCGTCGATCGTGCCACCGACCTTCCCGACATCGTCGACGTAGTGATGGCGATGGGCAGGGATCCGTTCGAAAGTGTCCCGGAGACGACGGCTCTTGATGCCCCCTCCCCTCCCCTGGTGGCAGGAGAAGCTGGAACGTCCGCCCGTATCCCGACCATGCCGGCCCATCTGGAAAGCCTTGCCGAGCGCGCCCGCGGCTACGTCGAAGCCGCAAGTTCGACCAATACCCGCCGTGCCTATGCCGCCGACTGGAAGCATTTCAGTGCCTGGGCCCGCCGTCAGGGCTTTGCCCCACTGCCGCCGGATCCCGAAATGATCGGGCTCTATGTCACCGCCTGTGCCTCGGGCGACGGCACCGGCCGCAAGGATGCCGTGTCGACCATCGAACGGCGCCTGTCGTCGCTGTCCTGGAACTATGGGCAGCGCGGCCTTGTCCTCGAACGCAAGCACCGCGCCATCGCGACGGTCATGGCCGGCATCCGCAACAGCCATGCCCGGCCACCCCGGCAAAAGGAAGCGATTCTGCCCGAGGACCTGATCGCCATGCTGGAGACCCTCGAGCGCGGCACTTTGCGAGGCCTGCGCGACCGCGCCATGCTTTTGATCGGCTTTGCCGGCGCCCTGCGCCGCTCCGAAATCGTCGGCCTCGACGTCGGCCGCGACCAGACCCAGGATGCTTCGGGCTGGATCGAGTTCTTCGAGAAGGGCATCCTGGCAACGCTGCGTGGGAAAACCGGCTGGCGCGAGGTCGAAATCGGCCGCGGCTCGTCCGACGCCACATGTCCCGTGGTGGCGCTGGAAACCTGGCTCAAATTCGCCCGCATCGGCCACGGCCCCCTATTTCGCCGTGTGACCGGCCAGGGGAAAAAGGTCGGCGCCGAGCGGCTCAACGACCAGGAAGTGGCGCGTTTGGTCAAGCGCACCGCCCTCGCCGCCGGCGTGCGTGGCGACCTGGCCGAGGGCGAGCGCGCCAAAAGTTTCGCCGGTCATTCGCTGCGCGCCGGCCTCGCCTCTTCGGCCGAGGTCGAAGAGCGCCACGTGCAGAAGCAGCTCGGCCACGCCAGTGCCGAAATGACCCGCAAGTACCAGCGCCGCCGCGACCGGTTCCGCGTCAACCTGACCAAGGCGAGCGGTCTCTAGACAGGAACTAACTCAAGCGGTTTCACTCGAGGAACTCTTCGGTGCCTCGGGAAGCAGTCTGTTCGGAATTTGCTGGCCGCCCTCCCCTGCCGGTTCGAATCCGACGGCTGAACCTGTTGTACCCGTCAACGGCCTGTTGACGACTCCGCAATCTGTTTTTCCTTGCAAATCTGGAACTACCTTCCATAAATGCAAGGATGATCACGCGCAGAATAGCCCCTGAAGTCCTCGAATTGCTCGACATCTCGCCCGCCGTGGCCCTGCTCGGCCCGCGCCAGGTCGGCAAGACCACGCTGGCGCTGCAGATCGCCGAGACACGACCGTCGATCTATCTGGACCTCGAATCCGATGCCGATCGCGCCAAGCTGGCCGAGCCGGAACTCTATCTGACCAGCCATGAGGACAAGCTCGTCATCCTCGACGAGGTCCACCGCCTTCCTGGCCTGTTCCAGAACCTGCGCGGACTGATCGACCGTGGCCGCCGCAGCGGCCTGCGGACAGGACGTTTCCTGCTGCTCGGTTCCGCCTCCATCGACCTGATGAAGCAGTCGAGCGAAACGCTGGCCGGCCGCATCGCCTATCTGGAAATGCATCCGCTCGACGGTCTCGAAGTCGTCCCGCAGGAGGTTTCCTCACTATGGGTGCGCGGCGGCTTTCCGGAAAGCTTTCTTGCGCCGAGCGACCGGGCCAGCCTGCGCTGGCGGCAGGATTTCATCCGCTCCTATCTCGAGCGCGACATCCCGATGCTCGGGCCGCGCATTCCGGCCGAAACCCTGCGCCGCTTCTGGACCATGCTCGCCCACCACCAGTCAGGCCTGCTCAATGCCGCCGAATTCGCCCGTGCGCTGGGCGTCGACGGCAAGACGGTCGCCGCCTATCTCGACCTTCTCGTCGACCTGCTGCTCGTCCGCCGGCTCGAACCCTGGCAAGCCAATGTTTCCAAGCGGCTGGTCAAGTCGCCCAAGATCTATGTCCGAGACAGCGGCCTCACCCATGCGCTTCTCGGGCTCGGCACGCAGGAACAGCTCCTCGGCCATCCCGTCGCCGGCGGCAGTTGGGAAGGCTTCGTCATCGAGACCCTGTCGGCCGCTGCCCCTGAAGGCACGCAGATAAATTTCTACCGGACCTCGGCCGGCGCCGAAATCGACGTCCTGCTCACCCTGCCCGGCTCGACCGTCTGGGCAATCGAAATCAAGCGCAGCCTAGCGCCAAAGGTCGAAAAAGGATTCCATCTAGCGGCCGAAGACATCAGGCCGGACCGGCGCATCCTCATCTATCCCGGCACGGAGAGCTACCCGCTGCCCCACGACGTCGAGACCATGCCGCTGACGGCAGTCGGCGCGGAGCTTGCAAGGCTACGCTGACGCCTATCCGGCCTTGGACTGGGCCCCTCCCCTGCCTCGCAGCAGCGCCATGAGCACCGGGCCGATCGAGAATTCGCCGGCGCGCGCCTTGGCAGTCAGGCTGCGCAGGTAGCCGCCGGGGCTGGAGATCGCCTCGCCCTTCTGCAGCATCGCCGCCACCATGATCGCGGCATCCACCGCCCCCATCGCCTCGCAGGCCTGGTTCCACGCATCCGGGCTGACGCCAAGCGCGCCGCGCACCAGATTTGCCGTTTCGACCAGCTCGCCCCAGCCGGAAATGCCGTTGCGGGCATAGTCGGCAATGTCCGGGCAGGCGCGCAGCACCATGCCAAGCGGATAACCCGTCGGCGGCTGGCTCTTCACCTCCGATTTTGGCGCGGCGGCCGGTCCGTGGCCTTTTTCTAGGCCGGGTTCAAGTTCATGGTGGTTTGGATTTGAATTCTGTATGTGGCGCTCAAAATGAGACTCATTGGCGCTTGTTTTTTCACTTTTCACGTGACTTTCCAGCGTCTTGCGCACCTCTTGGGCAAGTGCTGCGAGTTCGGCGGCGATCGGCTCCAGCTCAATGCGGCTTGCCGTGCGCGGAATCCCAACGACGATCTCGCGATAATGCAGGTGCAGCCGCTGCCAGTCGGCCGCTATGCCTTCCTCGAGGCCCAAGGCGATCATCTTGGCGATGTCGCGGCGCAGGATGGTGATGCGCTCCTTCACGAGCAGCAGCGCCCGCCTTTCGGCCCGCACGGTCTCGGCCATGCGCTCGAACTCCTGGGCACGCGCCAGAAGCGGCATGAGGTCGAAGCCGAAAGCCCGCTCGATCTCGCCGTCATGCCCCTTGCGGGCGTAACGCTTGCCATTGGGGCTGTCGCGGCGCACCACCAGGCCGCACTCGACGAGCACCGAAAGGTGTCGCCTGAGCGTCGCCGGCGCCATGCCGTGGGCACGCAGGGCCAGCTGTGCGTTGGATGGGAACACCACCAACCCCTCCCCTTCCATGAGATCCGTGTCGGGATGGAAGCTCAGCAGTGCATTCAGCACGGCAAGCGCGCGATCGCTGGCGCCAAGCATCGCCTTGGCTTCGCAGACGGCGCGGAAGACTTGCCATTTGTTGGCGCTGGCGCCAGGCGCGCAGCTGTCAGCCGCCATCTGTCCTGCCATCATGGCAAGCGACAGCGACCGCCGCCCGAAGGGCGTCGTCGAGATGTGCTCGATCATTCCTCGTCTACCTCACTCGGAGGCAAGCCAAAGGTACTCCGGAACGTGCCCGGTGGTTGACAAGTCGGCCCGGAAATGATTCTCTCACAATCGCTACATTGATGAGGGCTTCCGGAATGGCGACGTTTCGGGGGCCTTTTTCTTGCCGGTTATCCTGTTCTTTCCAATCCTCTACGCCTTCGACGCTTACGCACTACGCTCCACCTTTGCCGGGGCGCGGGCTCTAGGCACGCGCCCGCTTCGGCGGGAGTGGACAAAACTATTTTCCGCCGGCCGCGTTGCCGCGCTCCTGGCTGAACCTTTCCCAAAGCCTGGGCAGTTCCTCGCCCAGGAAATCCTCGAAACCGTCGGCAAGCTTCTCCACGAAATCGACACGCGCCTTGCCTTTCGACACGGTCAGATGGGCGACCGCCCTGCCCTGTCCGTCGAGGATGGCACGGGAGCCGCCGCCTGCCGCAACAGTCTTGCGCCGCAGCCGCGTGAACAGCAGGTTGAAGCGCTCGTCGCTATCCGCCTCGCGGAAGCGCGCGCTAGTGATCTCGTCCTGCGCCTTCACCCGCGCCGCCTCGCTCTTCAAGAGCTCCGCCAGCGCCATCCAGCGCGGGCGACCGATCTTGGGGGCGGCGCCGATGGCGCGGACGATGTGCTCGGGCACGGCGTCGGCGACCTGCAGGAAGCGTGTCATCTCGGCCTTGTGCAGCGACAGCGCGTCCTGGACGACGCCACGCTCGAAACCTCGGGCGATCAGCTCATGCGCAAAGAGCGCCCGCTCGATGAAGGAGAGGTCGCGCCGCTCGCTGTTTTCCTTGCCCTGGGCGAGCACCAGCTCGATGTCGGAGAGCGGCCGCACGATCGCCAGCACGGGGATGCCCAGGCGGCCCGCCGCGCGCACGCGGCGATGGCCATAAGCCGTCTGGTAGCGCCCCTGCTTCTCCGGATGCGGCCTGAGCAGCACCGGCACCTGCTGGCCGGTCTGCTCGATGCTCGCCACCAGCGCCTCGAAATCACCGTCGTGGCCGCCATGGTCGAGCCGGTCGGTGACGAAGGAGGTTTCGACGACCGCAGTGTCGATCTTGGCGACACGTTCGGCGCTGTCGAGGCTCTCCTTGAGCTTGCGCGCCTCCTCGATCTCCCTGGACAGCCCGCCGAGCGAAAGCCCCATCGCCTTGACGGCGCCCGAGGCGCTGCGCGGACGCGAAAATTCGGCTTCGGCCGACTTGGTTTCCGGCGCCTTCTCGGTCGGCGCAGCGGCCGCCGGCGCCGGGTCCATGGTGCCGAACAGAGCCTTGAGCTGGTCCTTGCGGTTCACTGCCATGCCAGCCTCCTCACGCCGCCCGGTTCCAGGCCTTGAGCATGAGGCCCTCGATTTCGCCGTTGACAGCTGTCAACGACTCCATGGCGCGATCGTAGGTGGCGCGGCTGAAGCTCTCGCGCGCCACCTCGTAGAGCGTCTGCTTGGTCAGGCCGGCATCGGAGAACGCGGTGGACTTGACCAGCGGCGCCGTCAGCACCCGGTCGCCGAACAGCGAACGTAGGAAACCGACGATCTGAGTCTGCGGGCCGTCATTGGGCTCGTAACGGGTGATCAGGTAGCGCATAAAGTCGAAATTGAGCTCGCCGCCGGCCTCGCGCACCACCGACAGAAGATCGGCGGTCATGAACAGGAACTGGCTCATCGACGCCACGTCGAGCATCTGCGGGTGGATGGTCACCAGCACAGAGGTTGCGGCGCACAGCGCCGACAGGGTCAGGAAGCCGAGCTGCGGCGGGCAGTCCATGACGACCACGTCGTAGTCGCCGGCGACCGTCTGCAGCGCCGCCTGCACGCGGGCGAAGAACATCGGCTTGCCGTCGCCGGCCTGGCGTCCTGCCAGCATCTGCGGAGTGGTGTGCTCGAACTCCTGCAGTTCGAGATTGCCCGGCACGAGGTCGAGGCCGTCGAAATAGGTGCGGCGGATGACGTCGGCGAGCGGCCGGCGCTCGTCGTCATAACGGATCGCGCCGTAGAGCGTATCGTTGCCGTTGAGGTCCAGCTCCGGCTGGTAGCCGAACAGCGCCGACATCGACGCCTGCGGATCGAGGTCGATGGCGAGCACGCGATAGCCCGCCAGCGCCAGGTGCTGGGCGAGATGGGTGCTCGTCGTGGTCTTGCCCGAACCACCCTTGAAGTTGGTGACGGCGATGACCTGCAGGTGCTCGCCGCGCGTCTCGTCGCGATGCGGGAGATAGTGCCTGCCCTTGGACGGATTCTGCTCCGCGAGGTGCCGGCGCAGCGCGTTGATGTCGCCGAGCGCGTAGTAGCGACGCCCCCCTGCCCCTGTCTCGGGCTGCGGGCCTTCGCCGGCGATGGAAAGCTGGCGCAGATAGCCGTCAGAGACGCCGATCATGCGCGCCGCCTCGCCGCTGGAGAACTTGCGCAGCACCTTCTTCGACGTTGGCGAAAACAACCTGTCGCGCATCGCCTGCAGTTGTGCCGACAACATCTCGGCATCGTGGGCTATGGCGCGGTCGGTCGCCACGGCCTCCTCGCCTACACTATCCACGCGTGTTTGAACTGCACCAGCCAAGTCTTGGTCCCCTCTCGGCGTTCCCGCACGCGCTTTCGCGACGTGCACCAAACGCCTTGCTACGATCTATGCGCCGATTCGCCGCCGAATCCGAATCCGGGTTACGCCCTCGCGGATTTTTACGTGGCGGAGCGTGGATAACGGAATGATGAAGCGGTTACGCCGGACGCATCGAATTACGATGAATTACCGTAACAAGGGTGCTGAAGAGCCCGAGTCGAGTCAACTTGTTTATAGTTAACGGAAGTTAACCATTGGGGCGGCGGCGCTCTTCTCGCAGTGAACAACGACCGCTCGGTCGCGTTGACAGCTGTCAACCCAGCTCGCGGTAGCCGCGCCGGATCTTGGCTGCGGACAGGACGCGCAATGCCCTATCGGCTTCATGGCCGTTCGTAAACAGGTCGAGCCTTCGCCGGCCGTGGGTCCCTATGCGCCCCCATTCACGCACCAGCGCGACGTCGCCGAACAAGGTCGGCTCGATCGACAGGCGGTAGAACCGCGCCATGTTGCGGGTCGGATCGCGACGCTGGAGATGGAGGGCGGGCTGCTGCATGCGCCGGAGAATCGCTTCCCAACATGCCCGTCGTCCAATGAAACTCCTGAATCGATCAGGTGTGAACGATTCACGCCGCTGATGGCCGAGGCGGCTTTTCCACGCCAACCTCGCCGCGGTATGTCTTGACGCAATTCGGCGGGAATCACCCACACGTCACGCCGACGCTGAGGCGAGGGAAGACGCAGATGGGGCCTCCGGTCGATCCGGTACCTGCAGGGGACATCCAGCCACCGATCGCCGATGTCGTCATCATCGGCGGCGGCATCATCGGCGTGAGCACGGCGCTGTTCCTGGCCAGACGGGGCGTCTCGGTCGTGCTCTGCGAAAAGGGCCATGTCGCGGGCGAGCAGTCGAGCCGCAACTGGGGCTGGTGCAGGCGCATGGGCCGCGACCCGCGCGAATTGCCGCTGATCGTCGAAGCCCTGGAGATCTGGGACGACATCGAAGAACTGGTCGGCGAGGACGTCGGCTTCCGCAAGACGGGCATCCTCTATCTCTGCCAGGATGAGAGCGACGTCGAGCATCACGCCGAGTGGGTGAGGAACGCCGGCGACTACGCCCTCGATTCGACGATGATCGAGGGGAGGGCACTGGCCGACCTGATGCCCGGCGCGCGGAAGACCTTCCGCGCTGCCCTGCATACGCCGAGCGACGGCCGCGCCGAGCCCCAGAAGGCGGCTCCCGCGATCGCCCGGGCGGCACAAAGGGCAGGGGCGTCGATCCTGCAGAACTGCGCCGTGCGCGGAATCGAGACGGCGGGCGGCCGCGTTTCCGGCGTCGTCACCGAACACGGCCTGATCCGCGCGAGCACGGTGGTGGTCGCAGGCGGCGCCTGGTCGAGCCGGCTGTGTCGCGACCTCGGAATCCGGCTGCCGCAGCTTTCCGTGCGGGCCTCGGTGATGCGGACGGCTCCCGTCGAGGGCGGGCCCGACGGCGCTGCCTGGACCGAGGGCTTTGCCTACCGCAAGCGGCTCGACGGCGGCTACACCATTGCCAATGGCATGATCAGCTACCACCACCTGATCCCGGACAGCTTCCGCTATCTAGGCGATTTCCTGCCGATATTGTCGCGCGAATGGCGATCGGTCAGTCTGCGCTTCGGCGATTTCGTCACCGGGCCCTGGGGCCTTACCCCCGCTTTGGCAGGGGAGGGGAGCGTCTACGAACGGCACCGCACGCTCGATCCGCCCCCGGCCGTCGCCCCGCTGGACGAGGCGCGCGCCAACATGGAAAAGGTCTTCCCGGTGCTCAAGGGCGTACCGACGGTGCAGCGCTGGGCGGGCTTCATCGACGCCATGCCGGACGCCATCCCGGTCATTGCCCCGGTGCAGTCGCTTCCGGGCCTGGTGCTGGCCACCGGCTTTTCCGGCCACGGCTTCGGCATCGGACCGGCAGCGGGCAGGCTGGCCGCCGACCTCGTCACCGGCGATGCGCCGATCGTCGATCCGACGGCCTTCCGTTACGAACGCTTTATCGACGGCACCAAACATCGCCCGACGACTGGCGTCTAGTTCCGGCCGGGCAGCCGGGCGCGTCAGCCGCCGGAGAGCATACGCCGCATCTCGGTGACGGCGGCGTCGCGCTGCGGATCCCGGCCGGCGGCGTAGGGCAGGGGGGCTGCCACAGCTATGTCGGGTTCGACGCCGATCCCTTCCAGGCGTAAGTCGTCGCCGATGACGGCGTCGGCAACGGCGATTTCCAGCAGGCTGTCGTCGGGCAAAAGATAGGCCCGCCCGGCCAGCAGCGCGCCCGCGGTGCGCGACCCCACGAGCGGAATGCCGTTTGCCTGCAGTGCATAGGCGAAGAGCTCGAGGCCGCTTCGGGCGCCCTCGTCGATGATGCCGACCACCGGCCGCCGCCAGCGCACATTGGCGAAGTCGTCTTCGCCGTTGCGGGGGATGAGACGGAACGTCGGCGTATCGCCGACAAATAGCTCGGCCGCATCGGAGGGGCCGCCGCCCCAGCGGCCGCGCAGGTCGACGATCAGTCCGTCCGCATTCTTGAGCCGGCCGTCGGCGATTTCCCGGGCCACGACGTCGAGACCGTCCGGCGCCGACAACGTCCAAAGCCTGACATAGCCGACCTTCCTGCCGTCGTACTCCTTGACGTCGATGCTGTCCCTGATCGCCGTCTCGAAGGTCCGCAGCGGCCGCAGCCGCTCGACCGCGACCTTGACGCTGATCGGCGCCGCACCGGCGCTCCGGCGCAGCCGGAGTTCGACATCCCGACCCACCCTGTCCGCGAAGGATGCAATCTCCCGGTAGGGCGTGCCATCGACCGACACGACCTCGTCGCCGACCAGGACGCCGGCCCGGTCGGCCGGCGAACCGTCATAGACATCGCTGACGAACAGCGCGCCGTCGACCGGCCGCACGATCATGCCGATGCCGGGATAGCTGACTTCCCCGTCGGGCGGAAACAGCCGCCGCAGGTCGTGGCGGATGGCAAAGCGGAATATGTCGGCAAGCTCGAAATAGGCGATCTGGTCCGGACGGAAGCGGCCGGTATGCGATCCGCCAAGGCTGGCCAACACGGCATCGATCGCCCGGTCGACCCGGACTTCGGAACTGCCGGCCGTCAGCGGTGCGTTGGCGTCCTCGACCTCCCGGGCGACGGCCGCCTTGAGGCGCTCGAGCGCCGAAGTGTCATGGTAGTTGTCGAGCACCAGCGCGACGGCGCGGTCGAACACCGGCTGGCCGGATTTCATCGCCTCGGCCGGCACGGCCTGCGCCGGTGCGAGCATCAGCAGAAACGCTAGTGCAACCGATCTGAGGGGCATGTCGATCCGTGTCCCGCGCCTTTCAGCCAGGCCTTTTCCGGCCGATCCTACGTCGGAATGCGTGGCCCGGATGACAACATTCCGTGAGGCCGGCGGAGTGGTCGCCGGGTAGGGTCCGTCCTATCCGAACGGTTGCCCGCACCTCTGAAAGTGTAGGCAGAGCCCAACGCCCAAAGGTCCGCGATTCTATCCCGACAGGTGTTGTGAGGGACTGGGGCAAAACCGATCATGCTCCCGAAAGCCATAGAAAGGGCACGGCGCCCTGAGCAATCTTCGGGAGGACATTACATGGCCGGCTTCAATCACCTCTTCGTTCCAGGACCGACCAATGTTCCGGAAATCGTCCGCCAGGCGATGAACATGCCCATGGAGGACATGCGCGCCCCGGACTATCCGACCTTCACTCGCGGCGTGTTCGCCGACCTGATGAAGGTGTTCCGCAACGAGACCGGCCGTGTCTTCATCTTCCCGTCCTCGGGCACCGGCGCCTGGGAATCGGCGATCACCAACACGCTCAGCCCTGGTGACCGCGTGCTGATGTCGCGCTTCGGCCAGTTCTCGCATCTCTGGGTCGACATGTGCGAGCGCTTCGGCCTCGACGTCGACGTGGTCGATGCCGAGTGGGGCACCGGCGTTCCGGTCGAGGTCTATGCCGACCGTCTCGCCAAGGACAAGGAACACCGCATCAAGGCGGTCTTCGTCACCCACAATGAGACCGCGACCGGCGTCACCAGCGATGTCGGTGCCGTGCGCGCCGCCCTGAATGCCGCCAAGCACCCCGCGCTGCTGTTCGCCGATGGCGTCTCGTCGGTTGGCTCGATCGACTTCCGCCAGGAGGAGTGGGGCGTCGACTGCGCCGTCTCCGGTTCGCAGAAGGGCTTCATGCTGCCGCCCGGCCTCGGCTTCCTGTCGGTCAGCCAGAAGGCGCTCGCCGCTGCCAAGACCGCCGGCCACAAGCGCTGCTACTTCTCCTTCGAAGACCAGATCCGCGCCAACGACACCGGCTACTTCCCCTACACGCCTGCAGTGCAGCTGCTGCGCGGCCTGCGCGCCGCCCTCGACCTGATCGAGGAAGAAGGGCTCGACAACATCTTCGAGCGCCACAACCGGCTGGCGACGGGCGTGCGCAAGGCGGTCGACGCCTGGGGCCTGAAGCTCTGCGCCAAGGAAGCCAAATGGCACTCCGACACGGTCAGCGCCATCCTGGTGCCCGAAGGCATCGACAGCGCCGAGGTCGTCCGCCGCGCCTACCACGGCTACCAGACCTCGCTGGGCGTGGGCCTCAACAAGGTAGCCGGCAAAGTTTTCCGCATCGGCCACCTCGGCTGGGTCAACGAAGTGATGATGTGCGGCGCGATCTCGGCGGCCGAAATGGCGCTGCGCGACGTCGGCGTGAAGATCCAGCCGGGCTCCGGCGTGGGTGCGGCCCTCGAACACTACCGCCTGTCGGCGCAGCCGGCCATCGCCAAAGCGGCCTGAGCGCCAGCGCCGCGCGTCCCCGAAGGACACGCGGCGCATCAAGGGAGGAGAACAGATGAGCCACACAATCCACCACCTGCGCAAGCTGCGCCTGCAGCGCAGCGAACTCGCCGTTCCGGGCTCCAATCCGGAAATGATCAAGAAGGCCGCCGAGGGTGCTGCCGACTACATCTTCCTCGACATCGAGGACGCGGTGGCCCCGCCGGACAAGGAGCGGGCGCGCAAGAACATCATCCAGGCGCTCAACGAGATCGACTGGCGCGCCAAGGGCAAGACCATCTCGGTACGCATCAACGGCCTCGACACCCACTACATGTACCGCGACGTGGTCGACGTGATGGAACAGGCGGGCGACCGGCTCGACACCATCCTGGTGCCGAAGGTGGGCGTGCCGGCCGACCTCTACATGGTCGAAGCGATGGTCAACCAGATCGAGACGGCCAAGGGCTTCAAGACCCGCGTCGGCCTGGAAGCTCTGATCGAAACCGCGCTCGGCATGGCCAATGTCGAGGCCATCGCCGCCTATGGCGGCAGGCTCGAGGCCATGCATTTCGGCGTCGCCGACTATGCCGCGAGCTGCAAGGCGCGCACCGTCAGCATCGGCGGCCTCAACCCCGACTATCCCGGCGACCAGTGGCACGCGGCCCTGTCGCGCATGACGGTCGCCTGCCGCGCCTATGGCCTGCGCGCCATCGACGGACCGTTCGGCGATTTCTCCGATCCGGAGGCCTACATCGCCGCGGCCAAGCGGGCGGCTGCGCTCGGCATCGAGGGCAAGTGGGCGATCCACCCCTCGCAGATCGAGCTGGCGAACACCGTGTTCTCGCCGCCGGAGAAGGAAGTCACCCGGGCGCGCCGCATCATCGAGGTGCTGAAGGAGGCCGAGGAGCAGGGCAAGGGTGCCGCCGCCCTCGACGGCAAGATGATCGACGCAGCATCCGAACGCATGGCCCGCAACGTCCTGGTCATGCACGAGGCAATCGAGCAGTCGGCGCGGTCGCGCACGAGCCTGCCAAACTGAGGAGGAACCTTACATGGACATCCATGAATACCAGGCGAAGGAGCTCCTCTCGCGCTACTCGGTGCAGATCCCGCGCGGCGGCCTTGCCTACAGCCCCGAGCAGGCGACCTACCGCGCCAGCGAGATCGGCGGCAACAAGTGGGTGGTGAAGGCGCAGATCCACTCCGGCGCCCGCGGCAAGGCCGGCGGCATCCGCATCTGCAGCTCCGACAACGAAGTGTCGGAGGCAGCCGAATCCATGCTCGGCCGCAAGCTGGTGACCCACCAGACCGGACCGAAGGGCAAGCTGGTGTCGCGCCTCTATGTCGAGGAAACCGTCGACATCCGCCAGGAGCTCTATCTCGGCATCGTGCTCGACCGTAAGTCGGAGCGCGTCATGATCGTGGCCTCGGCCTCGGGCGGCATGGAGATCGAGGAGATCGCCGAGAAGCAGCCCGACTCGATCATCCGCGCCATCGTCGACCCAGGCGCCGGCATGCAGCAGTTCCAGGCCCGCGAGATCGCCTTCGGCCTCGGGCTGGAGAACAACCTGATCGGCAAGGCCGTCGACACGCTGCTCGGCTGCTACCGGGTGTTCCGCGACTTCGACGCCTCGATGCTCGAGATCAACCCGCTGGTCGTCACCAAGGACGGCAACCTGATAGCGCTCGACGCCAAGATGTCTTTCGACGAGAACGCACTGTTCCGCCGCGCCGAGATCTCGGAGCTGCGCGACAAGTCGCAGGAAGACCCTCGCGAGACCTTCGCCAGCGACCGCGGCCTCTCCTATGTCGGCCTCGACGGCAACATCGGCTGCATCATCAACGGTGCGGGCCTCGCCATGGCGACGATGGACATGATCAAGATCGCCGGCGGCGAGCCGGCCAACTTCCTCGACATCGGCGGCGGCGCTTCGCCCGAGCGCGTGGCCAAGGCCTTCCGCGCCGTGCTTGCCGACAAGAACATCGACACCATCCTGGTCAACATCTTCGCCGGCATCAACCGCTGCGACTGGGTGGCCGAGGGCGTCATCAAGGCGATCCGCGAGGTCGGCGTGAAGGTGCCGCTGGTGGTTCGCCTGGCCGGCACCAACGTCGAGGAAGGCCGCCGCATCCTCGCCGAATCCGGCGAGAAGGTGATCGTCGCCGAGACCCTTGCTGAAGCCGCCGAGAAGTCGGTCGAGGCGATGCGCGCCTATTCCAAATCGAAGAAGAACTAAGGGAGGCAGAAATGGCAGTTCTCTTGAATCGCAGGACGCGCGTCATCGTCCAGGGCCTCACCGGCAAGATCGGCTCCTTCCATGCCGACGACATGAAGCGCTACGGCACCAACGTGGTCGGCGGCGTGACCCCCGGCAAAGGCGGCCAGGTGCACCAGGGCATCCCTGTGTTCAACACCGTCAGGGGCGCCGTGCGCGAGACCGGTGCCGAAGCTTCCATCGTGTTCGTGCCGCCGCCCTTCGCGGCTGATTCCATCATGGAAGCCGCCGAGGCCGGCCTGAAGCTCTGCGTCTGCATCACCGACGGCATCCCCTCCCAGGACATGATGCGGGTGAAGCGCTACATGCGCCGCTTCCGCTACGAAGACCGCATGCGGCTCGTCGGCCCCAACTGCGCCGGCGTCATCACGCCCGGCCAGGCGCTGATGGGCATCATGCCCGGCAACATCTACCTGCCGGGCCGCGTCGGGATCGTCGGCCGCTCCGGCACGCTCGGCTACGAGGCCGCCTCGCAGATGAAGGCGCTGGGCATCGGCGTCTCGACCTCGGTCGGCATCGGCGGCGACCCGATCAACGGCTCGTCCTTCAAGGACATCCTCAAGCTGTTCGAGGAAGATCCGGACACGGATGCCGTGGTCATGATCGGCGAGATCGGCGGCCCGCAGGAAGCGGAAGCCGCGGAATGGGCCAAGCACCACATGCGCAAGCCGCTGATAGCCTACATCGCCGGCCTGTCGGCGCCGAAGGGCAAGCGCATGGGCCATGCTGGCGCCATCATCTCCGCCTTCGGCGAATCGGCCCAGGAAAAGGTCGAGATTCTGCGCGATGCAGGCGTGACGATCGTGCCGACACCGGCAGCCTTCGGCCCGACCGTCGCCGGCGTGCTCGAGCAGCAGAGGAAGGCCGCCTGACCCGGCCTTTCGGGGGAGCCGGCGCCGACCGGCTCCCTTTCTCGGTCCGGTCCGAAGATCGGTCTCGATCTCGCGGAGATCGATGCGTAGTCTAAGGCTGCCGCAGCTCGCATGAGCGGCGCGGCGCTCCATGTCCATTCTAGGGAAATGCAATGAAACCTCGGGTTATTGTCACGCGGCGCTGGCCTCAGGCGGTCGAACAGATCCTTGCGGAACGGTTCGACACCACGTTCAATCAAGGCGACGCCCCGCTGAGCCCGACCCAGCTCAAGGCGGCATTCCTGAACTTCGACGCGATCCTGCCCACCGTCAGCGACAAGCTGCCGGCGGCGATCTTTCCGGATGCGGACAACCGCACCAAGCTGCTCGCCAATTTCGGCGTCGGCTTCAGCCACATCGACATCGAAGCGGCCAAGGCCCGCGGCATCACCGTCACCAACACGCCCGGCGTGCTGACCGACTGCACCGCCGACATCGGCATGAGTCTGCTGCTCTCCGTTGCCCGCCGCGCAGGCGAGGGCGAACGCCAGCTGCGCGCCGGCGAATGGGCAGGCTGGTGCCCGACCCACATGATCGGCACCAAGGTGACCGGCAAGACCATCGGCATCATCGGCATGGGCCGCATCGGCAAAGCCATGGCCAAGCGCGCCCATTTCGGCTTCGACATGGAAGTCGTCTTCTACAACCGCTCGAAGGTGGACGACGAAGAAACCCGCGCCATGGGCGCGCGCCAGCTCGCCAGCATCGAGGACGTCCTGGCGGAGGCCGATTTCGTCTCGCTGCATTGCCCGGGCGGGGCGGAAAACCGGCATCTCATCAATGCGGAACGGCTCGGCGCGATGAAGCGCGGCGCCTTCCTCATCAACACGGCACGGGGCGACGTGGTCGACCAGAAGGCGCTGGTGGCGGCGCTTCAGGCCGGCCAGATCGCCGGCGCCGGCCTCGACGTCTATGACGGCGAGCCCGACGTGCCTGCGGGACTGATCGAACTGGAGAATGTGGTGCTTCTGCCGCATCTTGGCAGCGCCACGGAGGAAACCCGGGTGGCCATGGGCATGAAGGCGGTCGCAAACCTCACCGCCTTCTTCGAGGGCCGCCCCTTACCCGACAAGGTGGTGTGATGACCCAGGACCGCTCGGCTCCGGCAATGACGAAGCTTCGCGAACAGGCGATCGCCCTGTTCCGCCAGGGCATCGCTGCTTCGGATCCCGAGCGGGCGGTCACTTCCGCGCTCGAAGGCCGTCGCGGCGACATCGCTGCGGCCAAGCGGGTGATCCTGATCGCCTTCGGCAAGGCCGCATGCCCGATGATGCGCGCTGCCCTGCCTTTCGTATCCGACAAGCTGCATCTCGCCTGCGCGGTCACCAACCGCGAGAACCTCGCGCCCATCGCCGGGGTGGATGTCATCGCCGGCGGCCATCCGCTGCCGGATGAAGGCAGTATAGCCGGCGCCTATGCCGTCGAAAGGGCCGCCCGGGCGGCCGAGCCGGGCGATCTCGTGCTGGTGCTGGTCAGCGGCGGCGGTTCGGCGCTGATCTGCGCGCCGGTGCCGGGCGTTTCGCTCGCCGACAAGATCGCACTCAACGACGCGCTGATCCGCTCGGGCGCGGAAATCAACGAAATCAACGCCGTGCGCCAGCAGTTCTCGCGCCTCAAGGGAGGGCGGCTGGCCCAGTTGGCCTCAAGCGCGAAGATGCTGTCGCTCATCCTGTCCGACGTGCCGGGCGACGACGTCGGCACCATCGCCAGCGGGCCGACGGCGCAGCCGTCGGCCTCTGCGGCCGACGCGCTCGAGATCATCGACCATTACGGATTGCGCGAAACCCTGCCCGCGGCGCTGCGCACGCATGTCGACCACCTTCTGGAGCGCGACGAGCCGATGCGCTTCGACCATGTCGAGAACATGGTGATCGGCTCCAACAGCATCAGCCTGCACCAGGTGATGGCGAGTGCCGAGGCGAGCTACCCTGTCGTGGTCAAGGCGGACGACTGGCTGAGCGGCGACGTTTCGGACGTGGCGGAAACGCTGCACCGCATGGCGATCTTTGCGGCAAGCCAGCGCGGTCCTGTCGCCATCGTCGCCGGCGGCGAACCGACCGTACGCGTCGCCGGCACCGGCATCGGCGGGCGCAACCAGGAACTGGCGCTGCGCTTTGCACTGCTCAACGAGTGGGCCGCCATCAAGCGGCCCTGGGTGTTCCTCAGCGGCGGCACCGACGGGCGCGACGGGCCGACCGACGCCGCGGGCGGCATCGTCGATCCGAGCTCAACGAGCTGGATGCGCAAGGTCGGCTGCAATCCGGTGGCGCTGCTGGAGAACAACGATTCCTACCATGCCCTGGAATCCTCCGGTGACCTGCTGATCACCGGCGCCACGGGCACCAATGTCGCCGACCTGCAGATCCTGCTGATGCAGTGACCGGGCAGCCGCCCGACCGGCCTGAGTTCCGGGCCGGCATGCATCCCGCAACTCTCCTCACTGCCCGTGCAGACGCCGGGCACAGGGGTCGCCGCAGCGTCAATGCAGGCGCCTACAACTGTTGTGTAATCCCTGGAAAATGTTTACTCTCGGTGAAATAAATTCAGCGAGGCAGGCATGTCCAAGGAAAAGGCAAACCACGGGTCCAGCAAGAAGAATGGCAAGACGGCGCATGTCGGCGTGGCTAGCGGCGCCGCCAAGGCGGCACTTGCCCGCGTCTCGCCGCTGACGCAGGATCCCCATGCCACGCGCGACACCCGGGAAAAGGTGCTCGAAGTTGCGATCGGCCATGAAGTGCGCGCCTTCCGCAAGAAGCTCGGCATCACCGTCGCCGACCTTGCCGCCACCACCGACATCTCGCTCGGCATGCTGTCGAAGATCGAGAACGGCATCACCTCGCCGTCGCTGACCACGCTGCAGGCACTTTCGCGGGCATTGGGCGTGCCGCTCACCTCCTTCTTCCGCCGCTTCGAGGAGGAGCGCAACGCCGTCTTCGTCAAGGCCGGCGAGGGGGTCGACGTCGAACGGCGCGGCACGCGCGCCGGCCACCAGTACACGCTGCTCGGCCATATCGGTTCCGACACCAGCGGCGTGACGGTCGAGCCCTACCTGATCACGCTGACCGAGGATTCGGACGTCTTCCCGACGTTCCAGCATGACGGCATGGAGTTCCTCTACATGCTGGAGGGCGAGGTCGTTTACCGCCACAGCAACAATCTCTACCGCATGACGCCCGGCGACAGCCTGTTCTTCGACGCCGACGCTCCACACGGGCCGGAAGAACTGACGCACCTGCCGATCAAGTATCTGTCGATCATCTCCTATCCGCGCAACCGCGGAAACGACTAAGCGCTCGGTTGGGCGCCGCACTCTCCCCAACCACAGACAAATCGGGCGACGACACACCGCTTGCGCTGCCGGCGCGAGCGAACGGGCATGTGCGTGCCGCATCCACCTGCAATTGGTCCCGCGCCGAAGGCCGCTCTTCCGGTCGAAAGCCCGCAAGAGGTGGGGATTTCCCGCAACCAAGTCGGGGGAGGGCGGTTCGGCCGCGGCCCGGTCGACCGCCTCGCGCCCCTCACGACCAAGATGTTTTTCTACAGGAATAAAAAATTCATCACAGTTGAATTCACTCCGGGAACCTGCTAGCTTTTGTCACAGGCAGCCAAAGAGGTGAGGAAACCCGGATGTGCGGAATTGTAGGACTCTTTCTGAAGGACAAGTCGCTGGAGCCCCAGCTGGGCGCGCTGCTGTCCGAAATGCTCGTGACCATGACGGACCGCGGCCCCGATAGTGCCGGCATCGCCATCTACGGCGCAGGCGCCAAGGGCCAAGGCAAGATCACCGTTCAGTCGGCCGCTGCGGAAGAGGACTTCAAGGGCCTCGACGCCGAGCTCGGCAAGAAGATCGGCGCCAAGGTCTCGGCGACCATCAAGTCGACCCACGCGGTCCTGGACGTGCCCGCCGACAAGATCGGGGAAGCCCGTGCCGCGATTGCCGAGCTGCGCCCGAACGTGCGGATCATGGGTGCTGGCGAAGCGATCGAAATCTACAAGGAAGTCGGCCTGCCGGTCGAAGTCGTGAAGCGCTTCGACGTCACCAAGATGAGCGGCAGCCACGGCATCGGCCACACCCGCATGGCCACCGAATCCGCCGTCACCACGCTGGGCGCGCACCCCTTCTCGACCGGTCCGGACCAATGCCTGGTGCACAACGGCTCGCTGTCGAACCACAACAACCTGCGCCGCGAACTGATCCGCGACGGCATGCGCTTCGAGACCGAGAACGATACCGAGGTCGCGGCCGCCTATCTCTCGTCCAAGATCGCCCACGGCCAGAATCTCGGCGAGGCACTGGAAAGCAGCCTCAACGACCTCGACGGCTTCTTCACCTTCGTGGTCGGCACCAAGAATGGCTTCGGCGTCGTCCGCGACCCGATCTCCTGCAAGCCGGCCGTCATGGCCGAGACCGATCAGTACGTCGCCTTCGGCTCCGAGTATCGCGCACTCGCAAACCTGCCCGGGATCGAGGAAGCCCGGGTCTGGGAGCCGGAACCGTCCACCGTCTATTTCTGGGAGCACTGAGACTATGCATTCAACGAATCTTGCGACGGCCCCCCTGCATGAGGTCAACTACGCGCCCAAGATCTTCGACTTGTCGAAGAACACCTTGCGCGAATTCAACCAAGCCCTCCATGAGGTCAAGGACGCGACCGGCGAGCCGAATTGGGAGGTTCTCAATCCGAAGGGCAGCCACGCGGTCGCCGTCGGCGCCGAGCACCCGATCTCCATCGATGTGCAGGGCAGTGTCGGCTACTATTGCGGCGGCATGAACCAGAACGCCACCATCACCGTGCACGGCTCGGCCGGCCCGGGCGTCGGCGAAAACATGATGTCGGGCACCATCGTCGTGAAGGGTGACGCCAGCCAGTATGCCGGCGCCACCGGCCGCGGCGGCCTGCTGGTCATCGAAGGCAACGCCTCGTCGCGCTGCGGCATCTCGATGAAGGGCATCAACATCGTCGTCCGCGGCAATATCGGCCACATGTCGGCCTTCATGGCCCAGTCGGGCAACCTGGTGGTGCTGGGCGATGCCGGCGATGCACTCGGCGACTCGATCTACGAAGCCCGCCTGTTCGTGCGCGGCTCGGTCAAGAGCCTCGGCGCGGACTGCATCAAGAAGGAGATGCGCCCCGAGCACATCGCCATCCTGAAGGATCTGCTCGACCGCGCCGGCATCAGCGACGTCAAGCCCGAAGAGTTCACGCGCTACGGTTCGGCGCGCACGCTCTACAACTTCAACATCGACAACGCCGACGCTTACTGAGGAACAAAATGAGCTATCACAATCCTCCGACGACGCCCCGCAAGTCGGCAACCTTCGATGAATACGCGATGTCCGAAATCCGTCGCGCCGCAGCGACGGGCATCTACGACATCCGCGGCTCGGGCGCCAAGCGCAAGGTTCCGCACTTCGACGACCTCCTGTTCCTCGGCGCCTCGATCTCGCGCTATCCGCTGGAGGGCTATCGCGAACGCTGCGATACTTCGGTGGTTCTCGGCACCCGCTATGCCAAGAAGCCGATCGAACTGAAGATCCCGGTCACGGTCGCCGGCATGAGCTTCGGCTCGCTGTCGGGCCCGGCCAAGGAAGCCCTCGGCCGCGGCGCCACCCTTTCGGGCACGTCGACCACCACCGGCGACGGCGGCATGACCGAGGAAGAGCGCGGTCACTCCAAGCAGCTGGTCTACCAGTACCTGCCGTCGCGCTACGGCATGAACCCGCGCGACCTGCGCCGTGCCGATGCCATTGAAATCGTGGTCGGCCAGGGCGCCAAGCCGGGCGGCGGCGGCATGCTGCTGGGCCAGAAGATCTCCGACCGCGTCGCCGAGATGCGCACCCTGCCCAAGGGCATCGACCAGCGCTCGGCCTGCCGCCACCCCGACTGGACAGGTCCGGACGATCTCGAGATCAAGATCCTCGAAATCCGCGAGATCACCGACTGGGAAAAGCCGATCTACGTCAAGGTGGGCGGCGCACGCCCCTACTACGACACGGCCCTCGCAGTGAAGGCTGGCGCCGACGTCGTCGTGCTCGACGGCATGCAGGGCGGTACCGCGGCGACGCAGGAAGTGTTCATCGAGCACGTCGGCCAGCCGACGCTCGCCTGCATCCGTCCGGCGGTGAAGGCGCTGCAGGACCTCGGCATGCATCGCAAGGTCCAGCTGATCGTCTCCGGTGGCATACGCAATGGCGCGGACGTGGCCAAAGCGCTGGCACTCGGCGCCGATGCAGTATCTATCGGAACCGCGGCTCTGGTCGCACTGGGTGACAACGATCCGCGTTGGGAGAGCGAATACCAGAAGCTTGGCACCACCTCCGGTGCTTACGACGACTGGCACGAGGGCAAGGACCCGGCCGGCATCACCACGCAGGATCCCGAGCTGATGAAGCGCGTCGATCCGATCGCGGCGGGCCGCCGTCTGGCAAATTACCTGAAGGTCATGACGCTCGAGGCACAGACCATTGCTCGCGCCTGCGGCAAGAATCACCTGCACAATCTCGAGCCTGAGGATCTCTGCGCTCTGACGATCGAGGCAGCCGCCATGGCCGGCGTGCCGCTTGCGGGGACAAACTGGGTACCGGGGAAGGGTGCCTTTTAAACCACAAGGATTGGGAGGAGCAATTCATGGGAACGGCCTTCGAAGCCAAAATCGACCAGTCCGAGGTGACTGATCTCAAGGAGTTCGCAAGGGCTCGCAACATCAAGTACTTCATGGTCTCCTACACGGACCTGTTCGGCGGTCAGCGCGCCAAGCTGGTGCCCGCCCAGGCCATCGGAGACATGCAGAAGGAGGGAGCCGGCTTCGCCGGCTTCGCCACGTGGCTGGACCTCACGCCGGCACATCCCGACATGCTGGCCGTGCCGGATCCGTCCTCGGTCATCCAGCTGCCCTGGCGCCCCGAAGTGGCCTGGCTCGCTTCGGACTGCCTGATGGAAGGCAAGGGGGTCTCGCAGGCTCCGCGCAACACGCTGAAGCGCCTCGTCGCCGAAGCCGCCAAGGAAGGCATGCGCGTAAAGACCGGTGTCGAGCCGGAGTTCTTCCTCACGACGCCTGACGGCAACCAAATCGCCGACGAGTACGACACGGCCGCCAAGTCCTGCTACGACCAGCAGGCGGTGATGCGCCGCTTCGACGTCATCGCCGAGATCTGCGACGCGATGCTCGACCTCGGCTGGAAGCCCTACCAGAACGACCATGAGGACGCGAACGGCCAGTTCGAAATGAACTGGGAGTATGACGACGTTCTGCAGACCGCCGACAAGCACTCCTTCTTCAAGTTCATGGTCCGCTCGATCGCCGAGAAGCACGGCCTGCGCGCCACCTTCATGCCGAAGCCCTTCCAGGGCCTGACCGGCTCCGGCTGCCATGCCCACATCTCGGTCTGGGATCTCGCCGGCAAGTCGAACGCCTTCGCCGACAAGAGCATGGAGCTCGGCCTCTCGGAGAAGGGCAGGCACTTCCTCGGCGGCATCATGAAGCACGCCTCGGCGCTCGCGGCGATCTGCAACCCGACCGTCAACTCCTACAAGCGCATCAACGCCCCGCGCACGCTCTCGGGTGCGACCTGGGCGCCGAACACAGTGACCTGGACCGGCAACAACCGCACCCACATGGTGCGCGTGCCCGGTCCGGGCCGCTTCGAACTGCGCCTGCCGGACGGCGCGGCCAACCCCTACCTGATGCAGGCTGTGATCATCGCCGCCGGCCTCAGCGGCATCCGCACCAAGGCCGATCCCGGCCCGCGCAGCGATGTCGACATGTACCGGGAAGGCCACACGGTCACCCACGGCGCCAAGCTGCCGCTCAACCTGCTCGATGCGCTTCGTGCCTATGACGAAGACGCCGAGCTCAAGGCCGCGATGGGCGAGGACTTCTCCTCCGCCTTCATCAAGCTGAAGACCCAGGAGTGGAACTCCTACGCCTCGCACTTCACCCAGTGGGAGCGCGACCACACGCTGGACGTCTGAGGCGCCAGCACCAGGCACAGCGCCCGGCCTTCGGGTCGGGCGCAGTCCAAGCACGTGTCAAATTTCGCCGGAACTCATGCGATGAAATATTCGATCTTCTCACTCGCCAAGGCCGCTTTGTCCGGTCACAAGGGCTGGACCCGGGCCTGGCGCGATCCGGCACCCAAGAGCCACTACGACGTGGTCATCATCGGCGGCGGCGGCCATGGCCTCGCGACCGCCTACTTCCTTGCCCACGAATACGGCATCCGCAACGTCGCGGTGCTGGAGAAGGGCTGGATCGGCTCCGGCAACGCCGGCCGCAACACCACCATCATCCGCTCCAACTACGGCCTGCCAGGCAATACCGGCTTCTACGAGCTGTCGATGAAGCTCTGGGAGCGCATGGAGCAGGACCTGAACTACAACGCGATGGTCAGCCAGCGCGGCATCATCAACCTCTATCACTCCGACGCGCAGCGCGACGCGTTTGCCCGCCGCGGCAACACCATGCGCATCAACGGCATCGACGCCGAGCTTTTGGACGCAGTGCAGATCCGCAAGGAGCTGCCGTTCCTGAATTACGACAGCCCGCGTTTCCCGATCATGGGCGGCCTGCTGCAGCGCCGCGCCGGCACGGCCCGCCACGACGCCGTCGTCTGGGGCTATGCGCGCGCCGCCGACCAGCGCGGCGTCGACATCATCCAGAATTGCGAGGTCACCGGCTTCGTGCGCGACCAGAACGGCAAAGTCACCGGCGTGGAGACGAGCCGCGGCAGGATCGGCGCCGGCAAGGTCGGCATGGCGGTCGCCGGCAACACCTCGCGGGTCGCGGCCATGGCCGGCATGAAGCTGCCGATCGAGAGCCACGTGCTGCAGGCCTTCGTCTCCGAGGCGATCAAGCCGCTGATCCCGGGCGTCATCACTTTCGGCGCCGGCCACTTCTACATCAGCCAGTCCGACAAGGGCGGCCTCGTCTTCGGCGGCGATCTCGACGGCTACAATTCCTACGCCCAGCGTGGCAACATGCCGGTGATCGAGGATGTCTGCGAAGGCGGCATGGCCGTGATGCCGATGATCGGCCGCGTCCGCATGCTGCGCCAGTGGGGCGGCATAATGGACATGTCGATGGACGGCACGCCGATCATCGACAAGACGCCCATCGACGGCCTCTATCTCAATGCCGGCTGGTGCTACGGCGGCTTCAAGGCGACGCCGGCCTCCGGCCTGGTCTTCGCGCATCTGCTCGCCCGCGACGAACCGCACCACGAGGCGGCGCGCTTCCGGCTCGACCGGTTCCGCCGCGGCGCGATGATCGACGAAAAGGGCCAGGGCGCCCAGCCAAACCTGCACTGAAAGCGAGATTCCCGGAAATGCGTATTGCATGTCCCTTCTGCGGCGAACGCGAGAACGGCGAGTTCACCTATCTCGGCGACGCCTCGCCCAAGCGGCCCACCTTTGCCATCGACGGCGGCGACAGCCCCGAACTCGTCGAGGACGCCTTCTACGACTACGTCTACCTGCGCGACAACGTGGCCGGCGTCATGCGCGAGTACTGGTACCACGGCGGCGGCTGCCGCTCCTGGCTCATCGCCGAGCGCAACACGGTCACCCATGAATTCATATCGGTGAAGGCAGCCCCAGGTGCAGGTGCTGCCAAGCCGGCGCAGGCAGGAGAGTGACCATGTCGGGCTATTCCCAATCAGAGTCGCTCGGCAGGACAGCCGCAGTGGAAAGCGCTTCCAGCGCCCGCAGCCAGGCCGCCTCGGCCAGCCAGTCGCACCGCCTGCGCAGCGGCGGCCTGATCGACCGCAAGGTGCCGCTGCAGTTCACCTTCGATGGCCAGGCCATGACCGGCTTTGCCGGCGATACGCTGGCCTCGGCGCTCGTCGCCAACGGCGTCAAGCTGGTGGCGCGCTCGTTCAAGTATCACCGCCCGCGCGGTATCATCACCGCCGGTTCCGAGGAGCCGAGCGCGCTGGTCGAGATGCGCACCGGGGCCCGCAAGGAGCCCAACACCCGCGCCACCACGCAGGAACTCTACGACGGGCTGGTCGCCAACAGCCAGAACCGCTGGCCGTCGCTGCGCCGCGACTTCATGTCGATCAACCAGTTGGCCGCGCCGATCTTCGTCGCCGGCTTCTACTACAAGACCTTCATGTGGCCGGCGAAGTTCTGGGAGAAGATCTACGAGCCGCTGATCCGCCGCGCCGCAGGCCTCGGCAAGAGCGCCGAACTGCCCGATCCCGACCACTACGACAAGGCCTGGGCGCATTGCGACGTGCTCGTCGTCGGCGCCGGTCCGGCCGGCCTTTCGGCGGCGCTCGCCGCCGGCCGCGCCGGTTCGCGCGTCATCCTGGTCGAGGAGGACAGCCATGTCGGCGGCCGCCTGCTCAGCGACGGCGGCGAGATCGACGGCATGCATGCCGAGGAGTGGGTGCGAAGCGCAAGCGAAGAACTCGCTGGCCTGCCCAATGTCCGCGTCTTGACCCGCACGGCCTTGTTCGGCGTCTATGACGGCGGCGTCCACGCGGCGCTCGAGCGCGTCAACGACCATGTGCCGGTTCCCGGTCCGCATCAGGTTCGCCAGCGCGTCTGGCGCATCGTCGCCAAGCGCTCGGTCGTCACCGCCGGCGCCATCGAACGGCCGATCGTCTTCCCGGGCAATGACCGTCCCGGCGTGATGATGGCTTCCGCGGTGCGCACCTATGTCAACCGCTTCGCCGCCATGCCCGGCCGCAAGGTGGCGCTGTTCACCAACAACGACGACGGCTGGCGCACGGTCGAGGCGATCCAGCAGGCCGGCGGCGACATCGCCGCGGTCATCGATCCGCGCGGCAAGGTGCCAGCCGAATACCAGGCCGTTGCCGAACTGTCGGATCTGCGGGTGATTTCCGGCGGTGTCTCCGACGTCAAGGGCGGCGTCGACGGCGTGCGTGCCGTCGTCGTCACCGACAGCAATGGCCGCACCCAGCAGATCGACGCCGATTGCCTGGCCGTCTCGGGCGGCTGGAACCCCAATGTCGGGCTCTCCTGCTTCCATCGCGGCAAGCCGGTGTGGCGCGAAGACATCGCCGCCTTCGTGCCGGGCGATGCCCCCAGGGGCATGCGCCTGACCGGCGCGGCCAATGGCGAGTTCTCGCTCGGTGCCTGCCTGCGCGACGGCCATGCGGCGGGCGCCGCGGCCGCCGCCGAATGCGGTGCTGCGGGCCATCCCGGCGAGGTATCGGAAGCCGGTGACGAGGCCTATGCGATCTCGCCGCTGTGGCAGGTCAGGGCCAAGGGCAAGGCCTTCGTCGACTTCCAGCACGACGTCACCGCCTCCGACGTGACGCTGGCGCAGCGCGAAGGCTTCGAGAGCGTCGAGCACCTCAAGCGCTACACCACGCTCGGCATGGCAACCGACCAGGGCAAGACCTCGAACATCACCGGTCTCGCCATCATGGCCGCAGCGACCGGCCGGACCATCCCGGAAACGGGGACGACGATCTACCGTCCGCCCTATGCGCCGGTTGCCATCGGCGCGCTCGCCGGCCACCACCGCGACGAGAATTTCCACGCCTGGCGGCTGACGCCGTCGCACCACTGGGCCGCCGCCCGTGGCGCCGTGTTCGTCGACACCGGCCTGTGGAAGCGGGCGCAATGGTATCCGCAGCCGGGCGAGAAGGACTGGCTGGAATCGGTGACGCGCGAAGTGCTCGCGGTGCGCAACGGCGTCGGCTTCTGCGACGTCTCGACGCTCGGCAAGGTCGACGTGCGCGGCGCTGACGCCGGCACCTTCCTCGACCGTGTCTACATCAATGCCTTCTCCGCGCTGGGTGTCGGTAAGGCCCGCTACGGCCTGATGCTGCGCGAGGACGGCATCGTCATGGACGATGGCACGACGTCGCGTCTCGCCGAGGACCACTACTTCCTCACCACCACCACGGCCAAGGCCGGCCCCGTGATGGCGCATCTCGAATTCTGCCGCCAGGTGCTCTGGCCCGAACTCGACGTGCAGCTGTCGTCGGCCTCCGACCAGTGGGCGCAGTTCTCCATCGCCGGCCCGAACACGCGCAAGCTCTTGCAGGCGCTGGTCGATCCGTCGGAGGACCTCAGCAACGAGGGCTTCCCCTTCATGGGCGCCCGCGAGGTCAAGCTGCGCGGCGGCGTTGTGGCACGACTGTTCCGCATCTCCTTCTCGGGTGAGATGGCTTTCGAGATCTCGGTGCCGGCGCGATATGGCGCGGCGATGGCCGAGAACCTGATGATCGCCGGCAAGCCCTATGGCGTCACCCCCTACGGCACGGAAGCGCTGGGCGTGATGCGCATCGAGAAGGGCCATGTCGCCGGCCCTGAACTCAACGGCACGACCACCGCCGACGATCTCGGGCTGGGCAAGATGATGTCCAAGAAGAAGGACTTCATCGGCCGCGTCATGGCCGGTCGGCCGGCTTTGACCGCACCCGACCGCCAGGTCGTCGTCGGCATCAAGCCGGTGGACGCCAAGCGCAGGCTTCGTTCGGGCGCCCATGTCATGCCGAAGGGTTCGATCGCCGGCCCCGAAACCGACCAGGGCTACGTCACCTCGGTCTGCTACTCGCCGATGTTGCAGCAATGGATCGGCCTCGGCCTGGTCGAGCGCGGCCGCGAGCGCATCGGCGAAATCGTCCGCATCTTCGATCCGCTGCGGAGCGAGGACTACGAGGCCGAAATCTGCAACCCTGTCTTCTACGATCCCGAGGGAGTGCGCCAGCGTGGCTGATTTTTCCTGGAACACCCAGACGCCGCTCGCTAAGGCGCTCGTCCCCGGCCGTCATGGCGCAGCGGGTGCTACGGCCGGCGTGACGCTCACCGAAGTCCGCGATCTCGTGCTGATGCAGGTAATGGCGCGCCGCGGCAAGGCCGCCGACACCGCCAAGGCGGCGAAGAAGCTGCTCGGCGCCGAGCCGCCGGCTACGCCCAAGGCGGTTGCCGGCAAGGGCGCGACGCTGATCTGGTCGGGTCCCGACCAGTTCACGGTCTTTGCGCCGCGCGGCGACGAGGCTGCCCAGCTCGACGCCATGAACAACGCGTTCGCGGGCGTGGCTTCGCTGTCGGACCAGTGCGACGGACGCTGCCTGATCCGTGTTTCGGGCCCACGGGCCCGCGACATGATCGCAAAATTCTCGTCGCTCGACCTCGATGACAGCGTTTTCCCTGTAGGCACTGCGGCCAACACATCGGTCGACCATACCGCCGTCAATTTCTGGCGCGCTGCTGACGGTGCTGACGGCCATCCGGTCTACAACATGCTGGTTTTCACCAGCTTCGCCGACAGCCTGTGGCACGTTATCGCCGACTCCTCGATGGAATACGGCTTCGAAGCGACAAGCGCCCGCGCCGCATAGCGACCGGCTACGGTCTTCAAGCGAAAAAAGCCCCGCTCTCGACGAGCGGGGCCTTCTTCTTGCTGCTGCGCGACGTCCCCCCTTGTCAGGCGCCGCGCAGCCGAAGCCGGTTGACCAGGCAGCGTGCGAGCTCCTGGCCCGTTTCCCCTGTGCAAGCCTTCGGCCTGTAAGCCGTAGCCACATCGAGGCTGCCGCTGATCGCCTCCAGCAGCGAGGTGTCCTCTGCCGCTGCGACGAGAGCTGCGACCGCGAGCGGGTCGACGCCGACGTCCCCTTGGTCCTGTCCGTTCGCCGGGTCGGCGTAGTGCGCCAGCATCGACCGGATCAGCTCGTTCTTGCTGGCGAAGTGATGCAGCAAGCCCCCCTTGCTGAAGCCCGCCTCGCGGGCGACGGCGTCGAGCGTGACCTTGCCGAAGCCGTGCTCCAGGGCGACGGCGACCGCCGCGCGATAGAGCCGGAGCTTCGGGTCGGCATCCAGCGACGGAGCCGGCAAGCGGGCGGCCGGCTCCCTGCCTCGCTCGTTCATTCGGCCGGAACCTGCACCGCTTCCGGTGCAGCTGCCTGTGCCTGGGTCTTGCCGCGTCCGAACAGCTTCATGATGAACACGAAGAAGACGGGCACGAAGAAGACCGCGAGCACTGTCGCCGAGATCATGCCGCCCAGCACGCCCGTGCCGATGGCGTTCTGGCTGGCAGCACTGGCGCCGGTGGCGATCGCCAGCGGCACGACGCCCAGGCTGAAGGCCAGCGAGGTCATGATGATCGGCCGGAAGCGCAGCTTGGCCGCCTCGATCGTCGCATCGACAAGGGACATGCCTTCCTTGCGCAGGTCCTTGGCGAACTCGATGATCAGGATCGCGTTCTTGGCCGAAAGTCCGATGATCGCGATCAGGCCCACCTTGAAGTAGACGTCGTTCGGCATGCCCATGTACATGACCGCGAGCACCGAGCCCAGCACGCCCAGCGGCACGACCAGGATGACCGACAGCGGAATCGACCAGCTTTCGTAGAGTGCCGCAAGCAAAAGGAACACGAACAGGATGCTGAGCCCGATCAGGGCAGGGGCCTGCGCACCTGATTGGATCTCCTGAAGCGACTGGCCGGTCCATTCGTAGCCGAAGCCGGCGGGCAACTCTCCGGCCAGGCGCTCCATCTCGGCGATGGCAGCGCCCGACGAGTAGCCGGCGGCGGCCTGACCGCTGATGCGCACCGATGGATAGCCGTTGTAGCCGACGATCTGGGCCGGCCCCTTCTGCCATTCGACGCTGGCAAAGGAAGACAGCGGAACCATGCCGCCATGGGCGTTGCGGACGTTGAGATTTAGGAGATCCTCGGTCTGCATGCGCCGGCCTGCGTCGGACTGCACCGTCACGCGCTGCATCCTGCCGGCGTTCGGGAAGTCGTTGACATAAGCCGAGCCGAGATTGGCCGAGATCGTCGAGTTGATGTCGGCAAAGGTCACACCGAAGGTGTTGGCCTTCTCGCGGTCGATCAGGAGATTGACCTGCGCGGCATCGGGCATGCCCTCGACGCGCACGCCGGTGACGATCTCGCTCTTGGCAGCGGCCGCCATCAACTGGTCTCGAGCCGCGAGCAACGCCTGCTGGCCGCTGCCCGATCTGTCCTGGAGACGGAAGGTGAAGCCGTTGGACGTGCCGAGGCCCTGGATCGGCGGCGGCGACAGCGCGAACGAGACCGCATCCTTCATCTGGAACAGCGCCTTGTTCGCCCGGCCCGCGATGGCCGCGGCCGAATTCTCATCGTCGCGCTCGCTCCAGTCGTCCAGCGTGACGAAGGCGAGACCGGCGTTCTGGCCCGCGCCGGAGAAGCTGTAGCCGCGCACTACGATCATGCGGTCGACCGCCTCCTCGTCCATGAACACCTTCTCGACCTGCTGGGCGATCGCACCGGTGCGGTTGCTGCTCGATTCCGGCGGCCCCTGGATGTCGACGATCAGGTAGCCCTGGTCCTCGTTGGGCAGGAAGGAGGTCGGAAGCTGCATGAAGGCCCAGCCGAGACCCGCGAGCAGCGCGAGGTAGATGACCATGAAGCGGCCGGCGCGCTTCACCACCCAGCCGACGCCCGAGGTGTAGCTGCGCGTCGTGCGGTCGAAGCCGCGGTTGAACCAGCCGAAGAAGCCCTTCTTCTCGTGATGGCCCTTGGTGATCGGCTTGAGGAAGCTGGCGCAGAGCGCCGGCGTGAGCGACAGCGCCAGGAAGCCGGAAAACAGGATCGACACCACCATCGTCAGACTGAACTGCCGGTAGATGACGCCGACCGCGCCCGGGAAGAATGCCATCGGCACGAACACGGCCGTCAGCACCACGGTGATGCCGATGATCGCACCCGAGATCTGCTTCATCGCCTTGCGAGTGGCCTCGCGTGGGGACAGGCCTTCCTCGGCCATGATGCGCTCGACGTTCTCGACCACGACGATGGCGTCGTCGACGAGGATGCCGATCGCCAGCACCATGGCGAACATGGTGAGCACATTGATCGAGAAGCCGGTGGCAAGCATGACCGCGCAGGTGCCGAGCAGCGCCACGGGCACCACGAGAGTGGGAATGACCGTGTAGCGGAAGTTCTGCAGGAACAGGAACATGACCGCAAAGACGAGCAGCACTGCCTCGACGAGCGTGCTGATCACCTTCTCGATCGAGACCTTCACGAAGGGCGAGGTGTCGTAGGGAATTGCGTATTCGATGCCCGAGGGGAAATAGCGCGAAAGCTCGTCCATCTTCGCCCGCACCGCATCGGAGGTGGCGAGTGCGTTGCCGGTCGGCGACAGCTGCACGGCGATTGCGGCGCTCGGCTTGCCGTTGAGGCGTGTGGAGAAATTGTAGTTCTCGGCACCGACTTCGATGCGCGCGACGTCCGACAGGCGGACGGAAGAGCCGTCGGGATTGGCGCGCAGCACGATCGAGCCGAATTCCTCCGCCGAGGTCAGCTGGCCCTTGACCAGGACGGTGGCCGAGATCTGCTGGGTGATCGGATTGGGGTCGGCGCCGATGCGGCCCGCGGCGACCTGGGCGTTTTGCGAGCGGATCGCGTTGGTGATGTCGTCCGTCGTGAGCTTGAGGCCGACCATCTTGTCGGGGTCGATCCAGATGCGCATCGCGCGCTGGGTCGCAAACAGCTGCGCACTGCCGACACCGTCGATGCGCCGGATTTCGCTGAGCACGTTGCGGCTGAGATAGTCGCCGAGGCCGACGACGTCGAGGGAATTGTCCGTCGAGGTCACGGCGACCATCATCAGGAAGCCGCTGCCGGCCTCGTCGATGCGGATGCCGACCTGCTGGACGATCTGCGGCAGGCGGGGCTCGGCGCGGCGGACCGCGTTCTGCACGTCGATGGACGCCTGGCCGCTGTCGGTCCCGGGCGCGAAGGTCGCCGTGATGCTGACCATGCCGGAGGAATCGGACGTCGACTCGAAATACATCAGCCCCTCGACGCCGTTCAGCTCTTCCTCGATCGGACGCGTCACGCTCTGGTAGATGTCTTCGGGGGCGGCACCCGCGTAATTCGCCGAAATGGTGACCTGCGGCGGCGCCACGTTGGGATATTGCGCCACGGGCAGGAACGGCAGGGCGATCACGCCGGCGAGCATGATGAAGATCGCCACGACCCATGCGAAGATGGGCCGATTGATGAAGAACTGGGGCATTTTTCGTTTCCTTAACCGGCCTTGGGCGCGCTGTTCGACCCGGTCGGGCGGCTCTCGCCGGTTGCGGGGGCGGAGGCCGCAGCCTTCCACGGCTGGGCGGCGACCGGAGCGCCCGGCCTGACCTTCTGGAAGCCCTCGACGATGACCTTGTCGCCGGCCTTGAGACCCTCCTCGACGACCCAGCGGTCGCCGACCACACGCCCGACCTGAACGGTGCGGAGTTCAGCCACGTTCTTGTCGTTGACGACGTAGACCTGCGCCCGGCCGCCGGTGTCGCGCTGGATCGCCTGCTGCGGAACGGCAACGGCGTTCTGCTGGACGCCCTGCTGGATCTGCACGCGCACATACATGCCGGGCAGAAGGTCGCCTTCCGGATTGGGGAACTCGCCGCGCAGCGTCACCTGTCCGGTGGTCGCGTCCACCGCGGCCTCGAGGAACAACAGCTTGCCGGGATGGGCATATTCACTGCCGTCGTCGAGCCGCAGCGTGACGCGCGCACCGCTTTCCTCGGCGTTCGACACCGCGCCGTTCTCGAGCGCGCGCCTGAGCCGCAGCAGCTCGTTCGAGGATTGCGTGAAGTCGGCATAGACCGGATCGATCTGCTGGATAGTGGCAAGGCTCTCGGGGCCGTTGGCGCTGACCAGCGCACCCTCTGTGACCATGGCGCGGCCGATGCGGCCGGAGATCGGCGCCTTGATCTCGGCATAGTCGAGATTAAGCTTGGCGGTCGCGAGGCCCGCGGTGGCGATCGCCACGTCTGCGTCGGCTTGCGCCAGTGCGGCAAGCGCATTGTCGAGCTGCTGGCCGCTGGAGACGTTGCGCTCGCGCAGCTCGCTCTGCCGGTCGGCCTGCTGGCGTGCCTGCAGCTGCACGGCCTGCGCGCGCTGCAGCGTCGCCTCGGCGCTCGCCACCTGGGCGCGGAACAAAGCCGGGTCGATGCGGTAGAGCACGTCGCCCTCCTTCACCATGCTGCCCTGCTCGAAGACGCGCTCGAGCACGATGCCGGACACGCGCGGCCGCACCTCGGCGATGCGGGTGGGGGCGATGCGGCCCGGCAGCTCGTTCAGTATCGGCAGGGTCTCGGGAACGACTTCGACAACGCTGACACCGGGCGGCGGCGGGGTGGGCCGGGACTCGGCCGAACTCTCTGCCTCGCCGCAACCGGCGACAAAGGCAAGGAGGGCGGCGGCCGCGACGAGCTTCAACGGCAAGGCGGTAATCTTCATTTGGGGGGAATCCAGAGAAAAGGTTGACGTTTGCCGAAACGGCGACTGCTTCGAAGTAGTGGTTTATGGGGACGACGGCCTGTCAGCCGGCGTCGGGCGGGCCGTCGCGAGGGGTACGCAGCTGCTCGGCGTCGACCAGCCAGCCGATGTCTTGAAGGATGCTTGCGCGCTGGACCTCGGACCAGGGATGCAGCTTGTGCAATTCCAGCCTCTTGAGGCCTTCGAGGGCGAGGAAGGCCAGGACGGCGCCGCGCGGGTTCGTCGATCCTTCGGTCAAAGTGGCGATCGTCCGCTCGTAGGCCTTTTCGATGATCCCGCGCGACTCGGCG
The DNA here is from genome assembly GCF_037625995.1 of Aminobacter sp. Piv2-1. Classification (NCBI taxonomy): domain Bacteria; kingdom Pseudomonadati; phylum Pseudomonadota; class Alphaproteobacteria; order Hyphomicrobiales; family Phyllobacteriaceae; genus Aminobacter; species Aminobacter sp. Piv2-1. The sequence goes on along the minus strand of NZ_JARKMU010000004.1, from coordinate 860 downwards.
TCATGCGCCAGCGCCGAGACGAGATTGACCGCCACCGCGCGCAGATCGTCTGGCGGGCCATCGGCCGCAGCGGCGACGAGGCCGTGGATCGCGGCATTGGGAGCGTTGCCGAATGCAGCCGTCGCGGCCTGCACCCGCTCGTTTTCCTTGTGGACGCGGCGCTGGATCACCGCCCGGATCAACTGCTGCTTGGACTTGTAGTCGTAGATGACGCTCGCCTTGCTGATGCCCGCCTGCATTGCCACGGCCTCGAGCGTCAGCTGCGCCGCGCCGTCGCGCACCACGACGGCCTCCGCCGCGTCGAGAATGTCGTCCTGATCGATCGTCCTCGGGCGTGCCACGGTCCCGCACCTCGCTGCTGGCGAATTAATTACCGACTGGTCGGTTATTATATGTGCAGCGCAACATTCCATGTCAATTTCTACCCTCGACGTGGGTGGAGGCGCCGGCCAGGCCGTCCGGCAGGTTCCCGTTTTACAAGCTGCCGGACACGCGAGCGGATCGATCACGTTCCAGCATGGGTAGCCTTTAAGGTCGTTTGCGGCTCACCTCATACACACAATGAAGTGAAGGCGTTTTGACCGGCGCACGTGACGGGTGCCGCGCGGGATCGCGTAGGCGGCGGAGGGTCGAACATGGGACCGGAAAGAAAGAAGGCCTGACACACGGTGTCAGGCCTTAAAGGGCGCTCCGGGCCTGGGGGACAGGAGGGTGGGATGGAGCGCCTGGGAGCGTCGTCTCAGAACAGGCCTTCGATCTGGCCCTGTTCGTTGAGGAAGATCTTCTCCGAGGAGGGTGCCTTGGGCAGGCCGGGCATGGTCATGATCTCGCCGCAGATGGCGACGACGAAGCCGGCGCCG